>CALWEP010000103.1 GCA_944377325.1 uncultured Lachnospiraceae bacterium | reverse complement strand
AGAAAAGCGAGGTAATTGAAATGAAAGTAGGATTTATCGGATTAGGTATCATGGGCAGACCGATGAGCAAGAACTTAGTCAAAGCCGGCCATCAGCTGGTAGTTTTCGATTTCAATAAAGAAGCAGTGGCAGATCTGGTTTCCTGCGGCGCAGAAGGCGCGGAGAGCGGCAAGGAAGTAGCTGAGAAGTGTGAAGTGATCATCACCATGGTTCCCAACTCTCCTCACGTAAGAGCAGCTCTGTTAGGCGAGGGCGGCGTATGCGAAGGCGCTAAGGAAGGCACCGTTGTAATCGACATGAGCTCTATCGATCCCGTAGAGAGCAAGAAGATCGGCGCTGAGCTGGCTGCCAAGGGCATCGATATGATGGACGCTCCCGTATCCGGCGGAGAGCCGAAGGCCATCGACGGAACTCTTTCCGTAATGGTAGGCGGCAAGAAGGAGCTGTTTGACAAGTACTATGATCTGTTAATGGTAATGGCTGGTTCCGTAGTATACGTTGGCGAGCTTGGATCCGGAAACGTTGCCAAGCTGGCAAACCAGATTGTTGTAGCCTGCAACATCGCTGCAGTAGGCGAGGCTCTTTCCTTCGCAAAGAAGGCCGGCACCGATCCGGAGCTGGTATATCAGGCAATCAGAGGCGGCCTGGCAGGATCCACCGTTATGGATGCAAAGGCTCCCATGATGCTTTCCAGAAACTTCAAGCCGGGATTCCGTATTGAGCTGCACATCAAGGATCTGAACAATGCGCTGAACGCTGCTCACGCAATTTCCGCTCCCGTTCCGTTAACCGGACAGCTGATGGAGATGATGCAGTGCTTAAAGGCTGACGGATATGACAAAGAGGACCACTCCAGCCTGGTGAAGTACTATGAGAAGATCGGCAACGTAGTAGTAGAGCCGGAGAAGAACTAATTCAGCGCAGAGAGTAAGGCGCAACAGGGGAGAGTATTGATCATGAATACAGATTTTATCAAGGGCGTAGTCGTTCCGATTCTCACTCCCATCGATGCTGATGAGAAGATCGATGAAGCAAGATTAAGAGATCAGGTGGATTATGTAATTGAGGGCGGCGTGCTGGGCATTCTGGCCTTCGGCAGCAACGGCGAGTTCTATGTGGTCGAGGAAGACGAGATGGAGCGCGGCCTGAAAATCATGCTGGACCAGGCAGCAGGACGGGTTCCGGTTTATTTCGGAATCGGTGCAATCAGCACCAAGAAATGCTGCAGGCTGGCGAAGATGGCTGTGGAGGCAGGCGCTGCGGGAATCTCCGTTCTTCAGCCCATGTTCTTAAAGCCCACGGAAAACGAGCTGTTCCAGCACTTTAAGACCATTGCGGAGAGCGTTCCGGAGACTCCCATGCTCCTCTACAATAACCCCGGACGGGTGGGCTACACCATGTCCGGAAGCCTGGTGGAGCGTCTGGCCCATGAAGTTCCCAACATTGTGGGAATGAAGGATACCAGCGGAGACATCACTCAGACGGCTGAGTTTATCAGACGGACGAGAGACGTGGGATTTAAGGTATTCGGCGGAAAGGATACCCTGCTCTATGCTTCCATGTGCCACGGAGCAGTGGGCGGAGTATGCACGGCGGCAAACTTTATGCCGGAGCTGATCACCGACGTTTACAACAAATTTGTGGAAGGAGATCTGCAGGGTTCCCTGGAGGCTCAGTTCAAGCTGAATCCGGTGAGACTGTCCATGGACGGCGCAAGCTTCCCCGTGGCGGCAAAGGATATGGCGAACTTAAGAGGAAGGAACGTGGGCGCTCCCTACACCCCCAACCTGCCGACTCCGGAAGGTCCTGTGCTTGACAAGATCAAGACGGAAATGCAGAAAGCAGGACTGATTTAAAAAAGCCTAATGAATAAATAATATGATACATCTGACGGACCGGCGGCTTACCCCATTTTGGCAGGCTGCCGGTTCGTCTGTACATAGGCGGCAGGACGTGCTATACTGGCAGAAAAGGCCTGCTGGGCGTTACAGTATGAAAAGGGAGGAAGTTCAATGAAATTTTTATTTGCTTCGGATTCATTCAAGGGGACTCTGTCCTCAGAAAACATCATCAGCCTGCTCACCGAGTCGGCGCAGAAAATTTTCCCCGGCTGTGAGACCTTCGGCGTTCCTGTGGCCGACGGAGGCGAGGGGACAGTGGACGCGGTGATCGCCGTGACCAAGGGCAGCATTAAAAAGGTGACCGTTCACGGGCCGCTGATGGAAGAAACCGTAAGCTCCTACGGGGAGTTCAACGGAGATTCCGCCATTATTGAGATGGCGGCGGCGTCCGGCCTTCCCATGGTTCCCGTGGAGAAGAGAAATCCGTTAAATACCACCACTTACGGCACGGGCGAGCTGATTCGGGACGCTCTGGACAGCGGCTACAGAAAGATTTCCATCGCCATCGGCGGCAGTGCCACCAATGACGGCGGCATGGGAGCGATGACGGCTCTGGGAGTGAAATTCCTGGATAAGGACGGAAATGTGCTGGCAGGTCTGGGCTCAGACCTGGGCAAAGTGGCGGATATTGATATGAGCGGACTGCATCCGGCAGTAAAGGATACGGAATTTACCGTGATGTGCGATGTGAACAATCCTCTTACCGGTCCCACGGGAGCTACCTACACCTTCGGAAAGCAGAAGGGAGGCACTCCGGAAATCCTGGATAAGATGGAAGGGGATATGAAGCATTATGCCCAGGTGATTCTTGAAAAGCTGGGTGTGGATGCGGATCATTTCGAGGGGGCCGGAGCTGCAGGCGGCCTGGGAGCGGCCTTCAAGGTGTTCCTTCATGCCAATATGAAGTCCGGCATTGAGACGGTGCTGGATCTGATTGAGTTTGACCGGCTGCTGGAAGGCGTGGATCTGGTGGTTACCGGCGAAGGCCGGATCGACTGGCAGTCTGCGTTCGGAAAGGTGCCCAGCGGCATCGGAATGCGCTGCAAAAAGAAAGGAATCCCGGCAGTAGCCATTGTAGGCGGCATGGGAGACGGCGCAGAAAAGATCTTTGACTTTGGCGTGGAGAGCATTATTCCAACCATCAACGGCGCCATGGATATCAGCGAAGCTCTGGATCGGGCGGTGGAGCTTTATAAGAGCGCTGCGGATCGGACCTTCCGTATGCTGAAGGTCGGCATGGAGCTGAAAAACGAAAAATAAGCGACGGATGAAAAAGTCCCCGCAGCCGGACAGAGAGCCGGCGGCGGGGACTTTTCGTATGGCGCTTATTTTTTTGCATCTTCCAGCAGTTTCCGTACCGCGGGGAATGAACTGCTGCCGGGTGAGGGATTAGCGACAGATTCTTCCTTCACTGTGTCCGCAGCTCATATAGTGTTCGTAGTAGGCTGCCGTATCGTCGCCGTAGGCGTTTACCAGGTCCGGATTATTTTCTTTATAGACCGAAACCTGAAATTCCTCTGACGCGGTGCGGCCTTCCTGCATGCCATATGTCAGGAAGTGGTTCAGAAGCAGCTCCTCATCATAGCCGAATTGTTCATACAGATCCGGATTATGGTCCGCGTAGTACTTTGAAACAAATACTAAAGAAATATTATCCGGCACTTCCGGCTTAGGGGATGCGGCGACCGAGGACTGAACGGAGGCGGAAAGGGCCGTACTGTCATAGGGACATACTCCATTGGGATGCAGATGAGCCGGATGTCCTCCGCAATGATAATGGTAGCTGCCCAGTCCGCTCTTGTTTTTATTGTCCCGATGCCCGCCGCTGCTGTCTGTCCGTCCGCTGTGGGCTTCCGCCACAATCACATAGGGGTTGTCCGGAAACGCCTGCGGAACGCACAAACTGACCATGAGTGCCGTCATAAATGCTGCTGTTTTACACTTTTTCATGTTGCCCTCCTGTGTATGATTGGATTTTCCGGGAGTGGCTCCCGAGGAAAGATACACATCTCTATTATAAACGTCTGGCCGTTCATTTCAACCGGTTGCTGACGGGGGAACGGAGGTTTTTGCTTAAGAATCTTAAGAATATTTAAATTAGCCTTAAGGAAGGTGAAGAAGCCTTGCTTTTGCAGATGGTTTCTGTATACTGGAAATATGGAAGGCAAGGAGGTTCGTGAAATGAAACGGTGGAGAGCGTTGCTGGCGGCAGCGGCGGCGGCCGGTATTCTGGCAGCCGAGCCGGCAGCAGGTGCGGAGATCAGTTCCATTCAGAATGAATGGCAGAATGAAAATCTGGGTCCGGGGGTAGCCAGATGGGTGGATGAGAACGGAAACGTATCGGAGCAGACGGGAGTCCGCCCGGGAACGGAAGAAGGACAGCTGGAAGTTCCGGCCGGGCCGGGGCAGGACGTGGAGGAAGCCCGGGCAGCGGCCGAGAGCGGGCAAAGTCAGGATCAGACCGTCACTCAGGACCAGAACCGGACACAGGAGGAAACGGCGGAGGAAACCGGCGGGGAACAGGAGACGGCGGCAGCCGGTGACCAGGCCGGGAGCGGAGAGCAGGGAAACGGTACGGAAAGGGTGATCGATCCGGCCCGCCCTATGGTGGCGCTGACGTTTGACGACGGTCCGCAGCCGGCTGTGGGCAACAGGATTATGGACTGCCTGGCCCAATATAACGGAAAAGCCACATTCTATGTGGTGGGGAACCGAGTGCCGGCCCACACGGCAGAGCTGCAGAGAATGGCGGCGGAAGGCCATGAGATCGGAAATCACAGCTATTCTCATAAATATTTTAACACTCTGAGTACGGCGCAGATCCGTCAGGAGGTGGACCGCTGCGCCGATGCGGTTCAGGCGGCATGCGGAGTGCGGCCGGTGACCGTAAGGCTTCCGGGAGGGAATAAGAATGCCGCGGTGCTGGCGGCGGTGCAGGAGCCCATTGTGCTGTGGAGTATCGATACGCTGGACTGGAAGACAAAAAGCGCGCCGAAGACGGTGAGCGCCGTGCTGGATCAGGTAAAGGACGGGGATATTATTCTGATGCACGAGCTGTATCAAAGTTCCGGCGACGCAGCCCTGCAGATCATCCCGGAGCTTCACAGCCGGGGATACCAGATGGTGACGGTGAGCGAAATGGCTCAGTACCGTCGGGGCGGCTTGCAGAACGGACAGGTGTATTACAGTATGCGGCCGTAATGGAAAATATCTGTTTTCAGACAAGGGAGCCGCTGCCATATGGCAGCGGCTCCGGCTGTTTCGAAAGATTATTTTAAGGTTTCTCCCGTAAGCATCTCATAGCTCTGGAGATATTTGTCGATGGTCTTCTGAACCACGTCCTCGGGAAGGGTCCAGTTATTGTCCGGGTTGGCCTTCAGCCAGTCTCTGGCAAACTGCTTGTCAAAGGAAGGCTGACCGTGTCCCGGCTCGTACTCGTCGGCAGGCCAGAAGCGGGAGCTGTCGGGAGTGAGCATTTCGTCGCCCAGCACTACGTTCCCGGCCTCATCCAGTCCGAACTCGAATTTTGTGTCTGCAATGATGATGCCTTTGCTCAGCGCGTAATCGGCGCATTTTTTATAGAGAGCGATGGTCAGGTCCCGCAGCTTGGCGGCATATTCCTCGCCTTTGCCCGGGAAGTACTTCTCCAGATAGGCTACGCTCTGCTCATAGGAGATATTTTCATCGTGATCACCGATCTCAGCTTTGGTGGACGGAGTGTAGATGGGCTCCGGCAGCTTGTCGGATTCCTTCAGGCCTTCCGGCAGGCGGATGCCGCAGACCGTGCCGTCCTTTTGATAGCTGGCCCAGCCGCTTCCGGTAATGTAGCCGCGGACGATGCACTCCACAGGAAGCATCTGAAGCTTTCTGCACATCATGCTGTTTCCGTCAAACTCCGGTTTGCGGAAAAACTCCGGCATATCTTTTACGTCGGTGGAGATCATGTGGTTCGGCACAATGTCCTTTGTCATGTTGAACCAGAATTTTGACATCTGGGTCAGCACCGTTCCCTTCTTTGTGACCACGTTGTTCAGGATCACGTCAAAGCAGCTGATGCGGTCGGTGGCAACCATGATCAGGCTGTCTCCGTTGTCATAGATCTCGCGGACTTTTCCTTCTTTGATCGGTTTCATTTCTCATACCTCGCTCTTTCGTTTTTTGATTGCTCTGGCAGCAAATGCTTCTTAGTCATGAGCTATTTATAAGTATCACATATAATAGATAAACAAATTTCTGTCAAAAAGCAATAGTTTTTTTAAAAAAGTGCAATTATTTTTCATCGCATACCTGGAAAATATAAAATTTCAGGTAGTAAGAGGAGTCGGCAGCCCAAAGGATGGGGTGATCGGCAGCCTGGGTGCGGTATTCCACCTGGCGGAGACGCTTATGACAGCTGACCGCCGCTTCCCGGATGGTTTTTGCAAAAAGCTCCGGATCCATGAAGTGGGAGCAGGAGCAGGTGGCCAGAAAGCCGCCGTCTTTTACCAGCTTCATTCCCCTCATATTGATTTCCCGGTAACCTTTTACCGCATTTTTCACTGAAGCGCGGGACTTGGTAAAGGCAGGCGGGTCCAGAATGACCACGTCGAATTTCTCTCCCTTCGCCTCCAGCTCCGGCAGCAGGTCGAAAACGTCGGCGCAGAGGAAGGAAACCCGGTGGGAAAGTCCGTTCAGCTCAGCGTTCTCCCTGGCCTGCGCCACGCCCAGCTCCGAGGCGTCTACTCCCAGGACGGAGGCAGCTCCGGCGATGCCGGCGTTTAAGGCGAAGGAGCCGGTATGGGTGAAGCAGTCCAGCACCCGCTTCCCGGGACAGAGACGCTGAATGGCCAGACGGTTATATTTCTGATCCAGGAAAAATCCGGTTTTCTGCCCGTCCTCCACGTCCACGATGTATTTGACGCCGTTTTCCGTAATCTGTACTTTCGTGTCAAACGGTTCTCCCACGAAGCCCTTGTATCTGGGAAGACCTTCCTGGAGACGCACTTTGGCGTCGCTTCTTTCGTAAATTCCCCGGACGGAAATGCCGTCTTCGGCCAGAACTTTCTTCAGCTTCTCCAGAATCACCGGCTTCCAGCGGTCGATTCCAAGAGCCAGAGATTCCACCACCAGCACGTCGGAAAACTTGTCCACTACAATGCCCGGCAGAAAATCCGCTTCCCCGAAGATCAGGCGGCAGCTGCCCGTATCTACGGTGCTCTTCCGGTACTCCCAGGCGTTTCGCACCCGCATCTCGATAAAGTCATCGTTGACGGTCTCGTCTTTCCTGCGGGACATGATCCGGACGGTGATTTTGGAACGGGTATTGATGAACCCGTATCCCAGAAAATATCCGTCAAAATCCACCACAGTTACCATATCCCCGTTTTCAAAGTCTCCGGTGACGGACTGGATCTCATTGTCATAGATCCACAGTCCCCCGGCCTTAAAGGAGCGGGCTTCTCCCTTTTTTATATGCACTGTTGCCTGTTCCATCTGATAAATCCTTTCTGTATGCCCTTTCGGGCGGAATGCTTTGAATGAATTCTATTATAGTGGATGGCGGGGGCGGCTGGCAATAGACTTTTCAAAGAAAGGATGGGACGGCGGGAGGATTTGTGATAAGATAGGGAGAAAGACGCCTGCGGGCGGAACAGAAAGGTGAAAGCAGAATATGAAGTTTGTTCATTTGTCGGATCTTCATCTGGGAAAACGGGTCAATGAGTTTTCCATGGCGGAAGATCAGGAGTATATACTGGAGCAGATTCTTCAGGTGATCCGCAGGGAAAAGCCGGACGGAGTGCTCATTGCGGGAGACGTTTATGACAAGGCTGTTCCTTCCGGAGAGGCTGTCCGGCTGTTTGACGGCTTTCTCACCCGGCTGGCGGAATGGGAGACGGAGACGTTTGTGATCAGCGGCAACCATGATTCTCCGGAGCGGCTGTCCTTCGGCTCCCGCCTGATGGAGAGAAGCGGGATCCATATATCCCGAGCCTACGAGGGGGAGACGGAACCGACGGAGCTGAGGGATCAGTATGGAACGGTGAGAGTTTACCTCCTGCCGTTTATCAAGCCCTCCTCCGTCCGGCGCTTTTTTCCGGACAGGGAAATTGTCTCCGCTACGGATGCGGTGGCGGCAGCCATCGAGAAAATGAATCCCGACCGGACGGTGCGCAACGTGCTGGCTGCCCATCAGTTTGTCACCGGAGCGTCCCGTTCCGAATCGGAGGAGATCATTGTGGGGGGAGCGGACAATGTGGACGCTTCCGTTTTCGAACCCTTTGACTATACGGCGCTGGGGCACATTCACGGTCCGCAGAACATGGGATCGGAGCGGGTGCGCTACTGCGGGACGCCCCTGAAGTATTCCTTTTCCGAGGCGGGGCACAGAAAATCCGTGACGGTGGCGGAGCTGGGAAGAAAGGGAGAACTGACGGTGAGAACCGTCCCCTTGATTCCGAAGCGGGATTTGAAAGAAATCCGGGGCACTTATATGGAGCTGACCGCCAGGAGTTTTTATGAAAACAGGAACAGGGAGGATTATTATCACATTACCCTGACGGACGAGGAGGATATTCTGGACGCTGTGGGAAAGCTGAGAGTCATCTATCCCAATCTGATGAAGCTGGACTATGACAATCTGCGGACCCGCCTGGCCGGCCGGGCGGAAACGGCGGAGCAGGCGGAAAAGAAAACGCCTCTTGAGCTGTTTCAGGAGCTGTACCGGATACAGAACAATCAGGAGATGACGGACGGGCAGACGGAGTTTGTGCGGCGGCTGCTGGAGGAGATCCGGGAGGAGGAAGAATGAAACCCATATATTTGAAAATTTCGGCCTTCGGCCCCTATGCGGGGACGGAGGAGCTGGATATGACAAAGCTGGGAGAGCAGGGCCTTTACCTGATCGCGGGAGATACGGGAGCGGGAAAGACCACGATCTTTGACGCCATAGCCTTTGCCCTTTACGGAGAGGCCAGCGGAGACAGCCGGGAGCCGTCCATGCTCCGTTCCAAATATGCCGACCCTTCCGTGCCTACGGAGGTGGAGCTGACCTTTTCCTACGGAGAGAAGGTCTATACCGTAAAGCGGAATCCGGAATATGAACGGCCGGCCAGACGCGGCGGCGGAACTGCGGTTCAGAAGGCGGATGCGGAGCTGATCTGCCCGGACGGCCGGGTGATCACAAAGCAGAAGGACGTGAACAGAGCGGTAAGGGAGATTCTGGGAGTGGACAGAAACCAGTTTTCTCAGATTGCCATGATTGCCCAGGGAGATTTCATGAAGCTGATTTTGGCGGATACCAGAGAGCGGCAGAAAATTTTTCGGGAGATTTTCCGCACCGGCCTCTATCAGCAGCTTCAGGAGAGGCTGAGGGAGGAGACAGGCAGGCTGAAGGGACTCTGCGACCGGGAAAGGGCAGGCATAGCCCAGTACATGGACGGAATCATGGGACCGGACAGGCCGGAAGAGCAGGAGGAGTCAGCCAGAACAGAGCAGGCAAGGGCCGGAGAGCTTCCGGTGGAGGAAGCGTCGGAGCTTTTGGAGCTTTTGCTGGAACGGGATCAGAACGAGGAGAAGGAGCTGGACCAGAGGCTGCGGGAAAACGGCAGAGAGCTGGAACAGGCGGACCGGATTCTGGGACAGGCGGTTCAGCTGGAAAGGCTTAAGGAAAATCTGGCGGGGCTCAGGACGGAAAAAGAAACGCTCCGCATGGCTTTGGAGGATCGGAAAAGAGAGCTGGAACAGGCGGAACAGGACGACGGAGAGAGGGAAGGGCTGGAACGGGAGCTGGCGGCCCTGGAGGCGGAGCTCCCTGCCTATGACCGGCTGGAGGAGCAGCGGGAAAAGATCAGGAACGAGGAACGGCGGCTGGAGCAGAACGCCGAAGAGCGGGAGAGGCTGAAACGGAAGGCCGAGGAAGACAGGGCGGAGCTGGAAATTCTGAAAAAAGAACAGACCGCTCTGGAGGACAGAGCGGAACGGCAGGAAGGACTGCTTCGTCAACGGGCTGAGGAGGAAGGAAGAAAGCAGGCTCTGGACAGACTGGCTGCCGATGGCAAGAGCCGGCGGCTCTGCCGCCGTCAGCTGGAGCAGGCAGAGGCTTCCTGCGGACAGCTGGAGCGGGAGCGCGAAAACTGCAGGAAGGAGAGAAGCCGCCTGGAGGACTGCGCCGCCCGGCTGAAGGGGGAGCAGAAGGCCCTGGAAGGAGCCAGGGAGAGGCGGGCAGAACTGGAAGTCCGTCTGGACAGAGAACGGGAGCAGCTTCGGGAGCTGCAGGATCTGAAAGGGGAGCTGGCGGAATGGAGGACTCTGGAGGAGGATTATGAAAAGGCGGGAAGATTTTACAGGGAGGCCATGGAAGAGGCAGAGAGTTTGGGAACCTTCTTCCGCCGCCTGGAGCGGGCTTTCCTGGACGGGCAGGCAGGAATTTTGGCGGAGACGCTGAAAGAGGGAGTTCCCTGTCCCGTATGCGGGTCTCTCTCTCATCCGGCTCCGGCCCGGCTGCCGGAAACTGTTCCTGCGGAAGAAGAGCTCAAGCAGGCGGAGCGCGCGTGGGAGACGGCCAGGAGAAGGGGAGAAGCGGCCAGCGCCCAGGCGGGAAGAAAGCTGGGTGAGGTGAAAACGAAGGAGGATAGTCTGCGGAGCCGCCTGAGAAAGCTTACGGGAGAAGAAGAGCCTTCCCGGGGAGAGAGCGCGGCCGCAGCTGCGGAAAAGGAAAACAGGAGCAGGCAGGAAAAGCTGGAAAAGGCGCTGGAAGAGGCGAATAGGGCGATCCTTCTGCAGGGAGAAGCGGAAAAGCAGCTTCGCAGGTTGGAAGAAGAGGAAAGGGAGCGGAAGGCCCGGGAGGAGCAGCTGACGGAGGCTCTGGAGAGAGAGAAGGGAAAGCGCGGTTCTCTGGAAGGGCAGCTTTCCCTTCTGACGGAAACAATCCGGAACCGTCTGAAGGATTTCCCCGGTCTTTCTGCCGCGTATGAGAACGGGCGCCTCGCGGAAGAGGCGGAGGCTCTGGCGGCGGTATCTCAGGCTCGGCTGGAAGAACTGGACAGACACCTGGAGGAGGAGCGGAAGCGGACGGCCAGAAAACAGGAGCTGCGGCAGAGGATTCCTGAAAGGGAAGAAGGCTGCCGCCGAAACGAAGCGGCTCTGGCGGGGCTGGCAGAGGCTGCCGCTGCGGCGGAAAGCAGAAGGGAAGAGATGGAGAGGCAGCTGACAGCTGCCCGTCAGGGGCTGCGCTGGGAGAAAAAAGAACAGGCCCTTTCCCGGGCAGCAGCCGTACGGGAGAGAAGCGGGGCTCTGAAGGCTGCTCTGGATCTGGCGTCAGACCGCTGGAACCGGGCAGTGCAGGATGCGGCTCAGCTGGACGGCAGGATCGGCCAGATGGAGCAGCAGCTGGAGCAGTCGGAAGCAATCCGCCGGCCGGAAGCGGAGGCCAGGAGGGCGGAGCTGGCGGAGGAAGGAAGCAGGATGACCGAAAGGCAGAAGCTCCTGTTTGCCAGAATCAGAGCAAACCGGTCCGCGCTGGAGAATATCCGCCTCCGCTCCGGCCGCCTGGAGGAGCTGGAAAAGCAGTGGTCCATGGTCCGCGCCCTGTCCAACACTGCTGCGGGAAACGTAGGCGGAAAGGAAAAGATCATGCTGGAAACCTATGTGCAGACAACCTATTTCCAGCGGATCATACAGCGGGCCAATACCCGGTTCATGGTAATGAGCGGCGGTCAGTATGAGCTGATCCGCCGGGAGCGGGCAGGCAACAATCAGAGCCAGACAGGGCTGGAGCTGGATGTGATCGACCATTACAACGGTTCCAGAAGAAGCGTGAAAACCCTGTCGGGAGGAGAATCTTTCCAGGCTTCCCTGTCTCTGGCGCTGGGCCTGGCGGATGAGATTCAGTCTCTGGCCGGCGGGATCCGGCTGGAGTCCATGTTTGTGGACGAGGGCTTCGGAACGCTGGATGAGGAAGCCCTGAATCAGGCGGTGAGAGCTCTGGCGGGGCTGACGGAAGGAAACAGGCTGGTGGGCATCATTTCCCATGTGCCGGAGCTGAAGGAAAAAATAGACAGACAGATCGCGGTTACCAAAGACCGGGCAGGCGGCAGCCATGCGCAGATACGCAGCTGAGCGCCGTGAGCGGAGAGACGGAAAGGAGTTATATATGGAAGAGAAAACGATTGCACAGGAGCTGAAGGCCCGGGTGGAGGCTGCGGAAAAGGTTCTGGTAGGGTTAGGGGCCGAATGGAGCGGATTGGAGCCCCAGGCTGCGGAAAAGGCCTACCGGGCCCTGGCCCGTCTTCTTCAGGGAAAGGATTACTTTATTGTAACGGTCAGTACGGACGGCCGGATTCTGGAGTCCGCCCTGGACGGAAAAAGGATCACCGCTCCCTGCGGAAATGTCCACTGGTTCCAGTGCAGGGAAGCCTGTACCTCCGACATTTGGGAAGAGGGAGAGGTTCCGGACGGCCGGTGTCCCCACTGCGGAGCGGAGCTCATCCCCAATACGGTGGAAGCGGAGCATTATATCGAGGAAGGATACATGATCAGCTGGAGAGAGTACACCGCCTGGCTGGCCCGCACTTTAAACCGCTGTCTGGAGGTGCTGGAGCTGGGAACGGGAATGGGAATGAGGGAACTGCAGCTTCTCCGGTGGCCCTTTGAAAAGACCGTATTTTTCAATAACAAAGCGCATATGTATCGGATAAGCGGAGAATTTCCCCAGATTTCAGACGAAATCAAAGACAAAGCCCTGTCTGTAAGAGAAAATTCCGTGGAATTTGCGGGAAATCTGTGATAAAATGTTAGGAATGGTAAAATACGTCCGCATTACAGAATGCAAAAGAAGCGAGGAGGAGTGAATATGGGGGCTATCAGCAACGACTGGCTCGCTCCGATGAGCGCTGAGTTTAAGAAGCCTTATTACAAAAAGCTCTATGATACGGTAAAGAGTGAATATGAAACCAGACAGATATTTCCGGATGCCAACGATATTTTCAATGCGTTTGAATTTACGCCTCTTTCCAAGGTGAAGGCGGTGATCCTGGGACAGGATCCTTATCACAATGTGGGGCAGGCTCACGGACTCTGCTTTTCCGTAAAGCCGGATGTGGAGATTCCTCCGTCCCTGGTAAATATCTACCAGGAGCTCCATGACGACCTGGGCTGCTATATTCCCAACAACGGATATCTGAAGAAATGGGCCGATCAGGGAGTGATGCTGCTGAATACGGTGCTCACAGTGCGGGCCCATCAGGCCAATTCCCACCGGGGGATCGGCTGGGAGGAGTTTACGGATGCGGCTATCCAGGTGCTTAACGAGCAGGACCGGCCCATGGTGTTTATTCTGTGGGGGAGACCGGCTCAGATGAAAAAATCCATGCTCAATAATCCGAAGCACCTGATCCTGGAAGCGCCGCATCCCAGTCCGCTTTCCGCGTACCGCGGCTTTTTCGGCAGCCGTCCGTTCAGCAGGACCAATGATTTCCTGGAAAAAAACGGAATAGAGCCGATCGACTGGCAGATTGAGAACATTTAAAGACAGAATGGAGAGGGAGCGTTTATGAGTTTTATTGAAGTGTTGAAAGTGCTGGTCCTGGGGATTGTAGAGGGATTTACGGAATGGCTTCCCATCAGCAGCACGGGGCATCTGATTCTGGTGGATAAGATCGTGCAGTTCAAGCAGCCGGAAGCTTTTGTGAATATGTTTAACGTGGTGATTCAGCTGGGAGCCATTCTGGCAGTGCTGGTGATCTATTTTCACCGGCTGAATCCCTTCAGCAGCAGAAAGAAGCCGGCCCAGAAGAGGGCGACTCTGCGGCTGTGGTCAAAGATTGTGGTGGCCTGCATCCCTGCCATGGTATTCGGCCTGCTGCTCAATGACTGGATCGATGCGGTGCTTATGGACAATGCCTATGTGGTGTCCGCCATGCTGATCCTGTACGGCGTGCTGTTTATCGCCCTGGAAAACAGGAACGGAGGCAGGGTTATGGAGATCCAGAAGGTAGGTCAGATTTCCTACCAGCTGGCCCTGTACATCGGTTTGTTTCAGGTGCTGGCCATGATTCCCGGAACCTCCCGTTCCGGAGCCACTATTTTGGGAGCCATGGTTCTGGGCTGTTCCAGAAGCGCTGCCGCAGAATTCTCCTTTTTCCTGGGAATTCCGGTGATGTTCGGAGCCAGCGGCCTGAAGATCGTAAAGTATTTCCTGGACGGAAACAGCTTTACCGGTCCCCAGGTCTTCTACCTGATATTCGGCATGGCGGTGGCGTTTTTGGTATCGGTTTATTCCATTAAATTCCTGATGGGGTATATTAAGAACAATGATTTCAAATTCTTCGGCTATTATCGGATCGTGCTGGGAATCATCGTGCTGGCATATTTTGGGGTTACGGCCCTGGTAGGGTAAAAGAGAAAAGAAAAAGACATCTTCCTTGCGGAGGGAGATGTCTTTTTTTCATCCCGTCAGATCAGCAGCATCAGAAGGGGAACGGTGATCAGGGAGAGGAGGGTGGTGGTCACCACGCAGCGGGAAGCAAAGTCCGCGTCCACTCCGTATTTTACCGACAGGAGAACGGCGGTGCTGCCGGCAGGCATTCCCGTCAGGATCATGGAAACGCCCACCAGCATGGAAGGCATATTCAGGGCCTTCAGCGCGGCCAGCGCCGCCAGAGGCAGAGCGATCAGGCGCACCAGGCTCAGATAGAGGATAGAAGGCTCCACCATGGAGGTAAGGGAAACATCCACCAGCATGGTTCCGATGATAAACATGGAAAGAGGGGTGGTGATATCTCCCATGGAGCCCACAGCCGTCTCCAGAAAGCCGGGGAGGGAAAGCTCCAGAAACTGTCTGCCCATGCCCAGAAATACGGCGATGATGCAGGGGTTGAGAAAGATATTCCTGCAGCTCTCCTTGAAAGAGGAAGAGGAGAACAGGGAGATTCCTGCGGTCCACATGGCGATTCGGTTGGGAATGATGAAGATGGAGGCGTAAAACAGCCCGTCCGCCCCGTAGACGGAGCTCACCATGGGCATACCGAGGAAGCCGGAGTTGTTTACCAGAGTGGTGTACTGGAGAATGCTTTTTTTATCTGAGGGAAAACGGCTGTACAGAACCCGGCCGGACAGGTAGGAGAGAAGGGTGACTCCCATGGCCACGGCAAAGATTACCGCAGTCTGACGGAGAACCTCGGGAGTGAGGGCCTTGTTGAAGGAGGCGAAGATCATGCAGGGAAGGGTGATCTTCAGGATCAGGTCGGTGAGCTTCTGCTTGGCGTGAGTGTCAATGATGCCCTTTTTGGCACAGTAAAAGCCGACGGCCAGATAGATGATCAGAATCAGCTGGGTGTTGAGCATTTTCAAAAAGTTGTCCATGGCGAAATCCTTCTTTCAAAAAATGAAATTGTCTGATTTTTTTATTATAACGCCCTTGTTTGCAGGAATCCACTTAGAAAAGTTGAACGCTTCTATCGGTTTTTCTAATAGTCATGGAAAAACAGGAGCAGATAAGGTATAATTTTTATATTACTTCCTAACAGACCGGAAATCTGAAGGAAGGCAATGAAAACCAGGGGGCGACCATATGCTGTCAAAACGTCAAAATCATATTATCGATCTGCTGAGCAATGAAATGAAACCGATTACAGGAAAAGTGCTGGGAAAGGCTTTGGGGGTGTCGGACCGAACCATCCGCTCCGACGTGGAGGGGATCAACAGCGAATACGGCTGCGAGCTGATTCAGGCCAACCGAAGAAGCGGATATTTCGTGGATCAGGAGCTGATGAAGGCCAGAAACATCAGCAGCAAGGAGGTAATTCCTCAGACGGCCCAGGAGCGGTGCGTCTATCTGATCAAGGAGCTGCTGTTCAGAAACAGGGAGATTAATCTCATCGACCTGCAGGAGCGGGTGTTTGTGAGCGGCTATTCCATTGACAACGATCTTCGCAAGATCCGGGAACGGATCAGGAAGTATCCCGGTCTTAAACTGGTCCGGTCGAAAAACCACATTCGGCTGGCAGGAGAGGAGGGAGATAAGAGAAAGCTCTACAAGGAGCTTCTCATGGAGGAAACAAAGGGAAATTTCGTGAACCTCAACGCCATAGCGGAAATCTGGAAGGACTTCGATCTGCTGAAGCTGGAGGAGGACTTTTCCGAGATCTGCGGAAAATATGACTATCAGATATCGGAGATGGAGTATCCGCTGATCATGCTCCATACGGGCGTTTCCATCGAACGGATGCTGAACCATAACTATGTAAGCGATATGGACGAGACGGAGGACGGAGACGGCAGAGAGTATAAAATAGCCGACGAGCTGTTTGCCAGGATTGCTGATATTTATAAGGTAAAGCTGGTGAAGGACGAGGTTCGCCGGTTCGCCGGCCTGCTGAAGGGAAAGGACCGCCTTCTGGACGATGTGCCGGACAGAAGCGGAGACGGGATGGACAGGCTGATGGAGGACATTCTGGAGGTGCTGAAAAATGAGTTCGGCATTGACCTTTCCTCCGATGAAGACTTTAAAAACGGCATTATTGCCCACATCCGCCTGCTGATGAAGCGGCAGCAGAACCAGGTGACGGCCAACGGGATCTACCTGCAGGAGCTGAAACGAAAATATCCCCTGGTGTTTGAGATGGCGGTCCGGGTGGCTTACTGCATCGAGCAGTACTGCGGCACCCGTCTGAATGAAAACGAGATCTCGTTTCTGGCCCTTCATCTGGGAGCTGCCTGTGAGCGCATGGACGGGACGGAGCTGTACCGTGTTGTGGCCATCATTCCCAACAGCTATACCATGTCCAAGCCCTGCGTGGACAAGCTGATGCTCCGGTTCGGCAACCGGATGGACGTAGTCCGGGTGTACAGCTTTTTCGAGGACAGGAAGATCATCCAGGATCAGCCGGATATGATCATCACCACCGTTCCTCTGAAGCATCACATGGACATCCCTACGGTTCAGATTTCCCTGTTTCTCAACGGAGAGGACGAGAGCAAAGTGTTTCAGGTGCTGAATATGCTGGACAAAAAACGGTATCACAAGGAATTTGTCAGCCTGATGAAGCGCCTTATGAGAAAGGATCTGTTCCATATCAGCAGCTCCATGAAGAGCCGGGAAGAGATCCTGGACTTCCTCTGCGACAGAATCTCGGAAAAAGGGCTGAGCGGAGAAAACTTCAAGGAAAACGTATTTCGGCGGGAGGCCCTTTCCTCCACCTCCTTTGTCTACGGCTTTGCCGTGCCCCATGCCATTGAGGCATCCATACGGGAGTCCTGCATTTCCATCATGATCCTGCGGGAGCCGGTGAAGTGGGGAGAGTTTCAGGTGAGCCTGGTGGTGCTGCTGGCCATACGGGAAACGGACAACAGCCTGCTGAAAGTGTTTTTTGACTGGCTGTGCAACATAGTATCCGACAACGATAAATTCCAGGAGCTGATCCATTCGGACGGCTATGAGGAGTTTATGGAACAGGTGATCCGGTAGAAAGTTCCTAACAGAGCGGAAACGGACACCGCCCCTGAGGGGAAGAAAACATGGTATGATGCAGACAAACAGATGGGAAGGTGAAGGAATGGGAAGATTAGCAGCAACGCCTGCAGGCGGCAGGGAATTAAAGGAAACCGGACCGGCACAGGAGCCGGCGGGACTGAGCCGGCGCTTTTTTGCGTATCTGGTGGACTGGTATGTGGGAGGCTTGGCGGTTGCGCTGCCGGTTTCCGCAGTGTCTATGAAGCTTTTCGGAACGGTGACCAATCAGAACATTATGAGCTTCGGCATACCCTACAGCCTGATCGCGGGAGGTTTGGGCCTGCTGGCCGCTTTTCTTTACTACGCGGCGGTGCCGATGTTCTGCTGGAAGGGGCAGACGCTGGGAAAGAGGTGGCTGAAGATCCGGATTGTGGGAAAGGACGGGCAGGACGCTTCCCCGGGAAGCCTGCTTCTGCGCCAGATGATCGGAATCGTCCTTGTGGAGGGAAGCCTGGTTTCCGCCAGCACCATACTCCATCAGGTGCTTTCCGTCCTTACCGGAAAAAATCTGGTTGCGGCTCTGATGTATGTGGGAATGGCAGTGAGCATCGTATCCGCTGTGATGGTGCTCATAAAGGACCACAGGGCAATTCACGATTTCATCGGCGGAACCAAGGTGATATCGTGGAAATAATTTCCTAAGTTTTAGGAAGAGGTAGTAGCAAAACAGCCAAAAAAAACGTGGTATACTCTGAAATATCAGAGAAAGTCCATAAAAGTAGAAAGGAGAACGTGGAATGGAAGGATTGGAATTAATCTGCTTTAACATCATTTCTTCTGTGGGAATGGCAAAATCCAGCTACGTGGAGGCTATGCGCGCCGCGGGAAAAGGGGATTTCGCTCTGAGCGAGGAGAAAATGAAAGAAGGAGACGATTTTTACTCCAAAGGACATGACGCTCACATGGACCTGCTGTCGAAGGAAGCAGGCGGCGAGCACATCACTCCCGGCGTGATTCTCATGCACGCGGAAGACCAGATGATGGCGGCGGAAACCGTACGCCTGATGGCAGAGGAAAACATCCGGTTGTACAAGAGGCTTCAGGCTCTTGAAAATAAATAAAAGAAAGGAAAATTAGTATGAAAAAGATTTATTTGTTCTGCAGCGCAGGAATGTCCACCAGCATGCTGGCCAGCAAAATGCAGGGAGTGGCTGACGCCCACAACGTACCGGTAAAGGTAGCGGCTTATCCTCACAACAAGCTGGGAGAGATCATCTCAAAAGACCGTCCCGACTGCATTCTTCTGGGACCGCAGGTGAAATATATGTATGACGAGACGGTTGCTCAGTACGGAAAAGAAAACATCCCGATTGCTGTGATCGACGCGGCGGCCTACGGTATGATGGATGGCGAGAAAGTGCTGAAGACAGCAATCAAGCTGATCAAGGAAAATAAATAAATAAAACCTAAAAGGGGGATAAAAACATCATGCTCAGCAGATTGGAAAAGATTCTTATGCCTCTGGCGGAGGCCATAGGAAGAAACAAATACTTAATGTCGGTCCGTGACGGTTTCCTGGTTTCCACACCTCTTCTGATCGCCGGATCCATTTTCCTGGTAATTGCCAACTTCCCGATTCCTGCATGGACGGAATGGCTGTCCAGCGTTGTTGTAAACCAGAATACCGGTGAGACTCTGGCAACCTTCCTGGGAAAGCCGTCTGACGCCACGTTTACCATTATGGCCGTATTCGCAGTAATGGGTATCGCATACTCCTTTGCGAAGCATATGGGAACGAATCCGCTGTTCGGCGCTGCGGTAGGACTGATGTCCTGGTTCCTGCTTATGCCCTATCTGATCGAGGGAAGCGTTACCGTCGGTGAGACCACTCAGGCAGTGAGCCTTTCCGGACTGAGCCTGGGCTGGCTGGGAGCAAAAGGAATCTTCGTAGGTATTATCTGCGCATTCGCATCCGTACATATTTACGCCTGGGTAGAGCGCAAAGGCTGGGTAATTAAAATGCCCGACGGCGTTCCGCCAACGGTAGTGGAGTCCTTCTCCGCTCTGATTCCCGCCATCGCCGTAATGACCGTATTCTTCGTGATCAACCTGGTATTCGGCGCTCTGGGAACCAACGCCTTCCAGATCATCTTTGAGTTCCTGCAGACTCCTCTGCTGAACCTGGGAGATACTCTGGGAGCGATGGTAACCGCTTACATTTTCCTGCACTTCTTCTGGTTCTTCGGTGTAAACGGAGGTTCCGTAGTAGGTGCCGTATTCAACCCGATCCTGCAGACTCTGTCTCTGGAGAACCTGGAGTTCTTCCGTACAGGCGTAGGCCAGGGTCACATTATCTGCCAGCAGTTCCAGGATCTGTTCGCCACCTTCGGCGGCGCCGGTTCCACACTGTCTCTGGTAATTGCCATGATCATGTTCTGTAAGTCCAAACGTATCACAGACCTTGGAAAGCTGTCTCTGGTACCGGGTATCTTCAACATCAATGAGCCGATCATCTTCGGTCTGCCCATCGTGCTGAACCCCACCATGATCATTCCGTTCATGCTTGTTCCCACGGTGAACATCGTGATCTCTTATTTCTGCATGTCCATCGGCCTGGTGCCCATCTGCTCCGGCGTGAACATTCCGTGGACCTGCCCGCTGGGCATTTCCGGATTCCTGGCTACCAACTGGCTGGGCGGAGTGCTGCAGATCGCCCTTCTGATCCTGGGCGTAGTGATCTACATGCCCTTTATCAAGATCATGGATAAGCAGTATCTGAAGGACGAGGCGGATGCTGCCAAGACGAAAGAGGAGGATGATTTCTCCCTGGATGATCTTTCCTTTGATGATCTGTAAAAAGATGCTCTAAAAATACTGCCGCCGGCAGAGAGAGGAGACGGAAAAGATGAAGATTATTATGATCTATGATCAGATCCAGTCCGGAGCGGGAATCAAGGACGACCACATGATTCCCCTGGGGGCCACAAAGGACCCGGTAGGACCGGCAGTGATGATGGAACAGTATTTAAAAAAGGTAGACGGCCGGGTTGTGGCCTGTCTGTACTGCGGAGACGGCTTCTATGAGGCCAATCCGGACGAGGTGAGCCGCAAGCTCTGCGCCATGGTGAAGAAGCTTCAGCCGGACGTGGTGATCTGCGGACCTGCTTTCAACTATCTGGGCTATGGAAAAATGGCTGCCAGAGTGGCTCTGGATATTAACGAAACCACAGGCGTGCCTGCATTTGCGGCCATGTCAAAGGAAAACGAGGAGACAATTGCTGCGTATAAGGATAAAATCCACATTGTTGAGACGCCGAAAAAAGGCGGTTTCGGCCTGAACGAGGCTCTGGAGGGCATGTGCCTTCTGGCTCATGCCATGGTAAATAAGGATAAGGAAGCAGAGGTTGCATCCAAGTATTGTTTTAAGTAAGAGAAAAGGGGGAATGTGGCATCTGCCATATTCCCCCTGCCCTTTTTCAGAGGCGGGAAATAAGAAGAATTCGTTGAAAGAGAGGAAAAAAATATGTGGTGAATTATTGCAACTTGGAGAATGGCATTTGAGGGAATCGAAAAAGCCGGCGGCATGCTGAAGGAAGGCGGAGACGCGGGAGACGCCATTGAGGAGGCCGTAAAAGCCGTGGAGGACTTTCCCTATTACAAATCCGTAGGCTACGGCGGTCTGCCCAACGAGGAAATGGAAGTGGAACTGGATGCGGCCTATATGGACGGAGATACGCTGGATATCGGCGCAGTGGCTGCCATCAAGGATTTCGCCAACCCCGTATCCATCGCCAGAAGACTTTCCAAGGAGCCGGTGAACAACCTGCTGGTAGGCGAAGGCGCGGAGAAATTTGCCCATAAGGAAGGCTTTGAGCGGAAAAACATGCTGACCGACCGGGCGAGAATCCACTATAAGAACAGAAAGAAAGAGATCGCGCAGACGGAGATCAAGCCCTATGCGGGCCATGACACCGTAGGCATGGTCTGCCTGGACTCTCACGGAAAAATGACCTCAGCCACTTCCACCAGCGGACTGTTCATGAAGAGAAAGGGAAGAGTGGGCGACTCTCCCATTTCCGGCTCCGGCTTCTATGTGGACAGCAAGGTGGGCGGCGCCAGCGCAACCGGACTGGGAGAAGACGTGATGAAGGGCTGCGTTTCCTATGAGATCGTCCGTCTGATGAAGGAAGGGCTCCATCCTCAGGAGGCCTGCGAGCGCGCTGTGGATATGTTCGACAGAGAGCTGAAGGAGAGACGGGGAAAAGCGGGAGACATGTCCCTGATCGCCATGAACAACAAGGGAGAATGGGGCGTAGCCACAAACATCGAGGGATTCTCCTTTGCCGTGGCCACGGAAAACGAGGAGCCGGTGGTATATCTGACGAAGAATGTAAACGGAAAGTGCATCCATGAGAAGGCGAGCCAGGAGTGGCTGGACGATTATATGAGGACCAGAACGGCCCCCTTAAAGGAGCTGTAAAGGAGGGGCGGGACCTGATGGAAGAAAAGATCCTTGAGAAAATAGAAGAGCTGTCGGAGGAAATGATAGAGACCATTATCCGGATGGTGCGGATCGACAGTGTGGAGAGCGAAGCAAAACCGGGAGCTCCCTTCGGAGAAGGGGTGAAAAAGGCATTGGACGCCGCTCTTAAGACGGCGGACGATATGGGCTTTCAGACGGTGAATGTGGACAACTATATGGGATACGCTGCTTACGGACAGGGAGAAGAATATGTCTGCGCCGTGGGCCATCTGGATGTGGTTCCCGTGGGTACCGGCTGGAAGCAGCCGCCCTTCAGCGGCTATGAAAAGGACGGAGTCATCTACAGCCGGGGAGTTCTGGACAACAAGGGTCCGATCTTTGCCTGCCTTTACGCCCTCTATGCGCTGAAGGAGCTGGAGATTCCCTTAAAGCGTCAGGTGAGGATCATCTTCGGCTGCGATGAGGAGACGGGATTTGAGGATCTGAAGTACTATCTGTCCAAAGAGAAGCCTCCGGTGATGGGCTTCACCCCCGACTGCAAATACCCGGTAGTATATGCGGAGCGGGGGCGTGCCCTGGTGGAGATCCGACCGTCCTCTGCGGAGGATTTTTACCGGCTGATGAATGATTATGTGCTGAATGCCAAAAATAACGGGGAGCGTTTCCACATTGACTTCAAAGATGAGGAGTTCGGCCAGCTGGAGGTGAGAAATTTCAAGATCCTCAGCCCGGCGGAAGCCTCCTCCGTTCCTTCCCTTCAGTTTGCCGTAAGCTATCCGGCAGGCTGCACGGCAGACCAGATTCTGGAAAATATCCGGAAGGAGCTGCCGGAGATGGAGGCGGAGCTGGTGAGCAATATGGATCCGGTGAGATTCGAGAAGGACTGCCGTCTGGTGGATACTTTGAAATATACCTATGAGCGGGTGACCGGCATGGACGGCACCCCGGTGACCACCACCGGAGGAACCTACGCGAAGCTGATGCCCAATATTGTGCCGTTCGGCCCCTCCTTCCCGGGACAGAAGGGGATCGGCCATCAGCCGGACGAGTGGATGAAGGTGGATGACATCGTCACCAATGCAAAGATTTATGCCCTGAGCCTGTACCATCTGGCGAAGGACTGAAAAAGAAAGTAGGAGAGGTGAAACGCCATGATAGAGATTTGCTGCGGAAGCTATGAGGACGCTCTGGCTGCCTGGAAAGGCGGAGCGGAGAGAATCGAGCTGAATTCCGCCCTTGCCCTGGGCGGTCTGACCCCGTCCATAGGCTGCCTGAAGCTGGTGAAAGAGCATACGGGACTGAAGGTGATTTCCATGAGCCGGCCCAGAGCCGCCGGTTTCTGCTATACCCAGGCAGAAACGGAGCAGATGCTTGCCGATGCGGAGGAGCTGCTGAAGAACGGAAGCGACGGAATTGCTTTCGGCTTCCTCACAGAGGAGCGGAAGGTAGACAGAGAGAAGACGAAAAAAATGATTGAGCTGGTACACCGCTGCGGAGGAGAAGCCGTGTTTCACCGGGCATTTGACTGTGTAACCGATCCGGACGAGGCGATGAAGGAGCTGATCGGCCTGGGGGCAGACCGTGTGCTTACCAGCGGCTTAAAGGAGAAGGCGGTTCAGGGAGCCGATATGCTGAAGCATCTTCAGGAAACCTACGGCGCTCAGGTGGAAATTCTGGCCGGCAGCGGAGTGAACAGCTCCAATGCAAAAAGCCTGATGGAGGAGACGGGAGTGACTCAGGTCCATTCCTCCTGCAAGGACTGGAGAGAGGATGTGACCACCTCCGGAGAGTGGGTAAACTACCGGTTTGCTCCTGCGCCCTATGAGGACTGCTACGACGTGGTCAGCGAAGATCTGGTGAGAAAGCTGGTTGAAGAGACGAAATGAACGAGAAGCGTATATTGAAACGGTATGCGGTGACAACGGCGGCAGTGGTGCTTTCCGCCCTGCTGCAGGCCTTTGCCATGCAGGTGTTTTTAAGCCCGGTACAGATTCTTTCCAGCGGTTTCACCGGTATGGCGGTGCTCATCGAGAAGATCACCTCCATATACGGGATCCATTTTTCCACATCCCTGGGAATGATCGCCCTGAACATTCCGGTGGCCATATTCTGCTTTAAGCACATCGGAAAGAAGTTTGTGATCTTTTCCATGATCCAGGTGTTCCTGGCCAGCTTTTTCCTGCGGTTCGCTCACTTTACCCCGCTGTTTGACGATCCGCTGCTCAACATCTGCTTCGGCGGATTTATTTACGGAATGGCCATTGTGACGGCCCTGAAGGGAAATGCGTCCACTGCGGGAACGGACTTTATCGCTCTTTATGTGTCCAATAAAACGGGAAAGGCCATCTGGCAGTATGTGTTTCTGTTCAACGCCAGCATGCTCTGCATCTTCGGCTATATGTTCGGCTGGGAATATGCGGGCTATTCCATTATGTTTCAGTTTATTTCCACCAGGACCATCGACAGCTTCTACCACCGGTACAAACGGGTGACTCTCCAGATCACCACCCATAAGCCGGAAGAAGTGGTGGAAAAATACATCAGCAATTACCGCCACGGCGTGTCGGTTATGAACGGCTACGGCGGCTACAGCAAGGAGACCATGAGTCTGCTTCATACGGTGGTCTCTTCCTATGAGGTGCAGGACATCGTTCATCACCTGAAGGAAGTGGATCCAAAGGTGATCGTAAACGTTCTCCCTACGGAGACATTTTTCGGCGGCTTCTATCAGAAGCCCATTGACTGACAAAACGGCCCAGAGCCGAAAACCCATGCCCGGCCGGACGGCCGGGGGAAAAGGAGAAGGATTATGCATAGATTGGGAATTTCCGTATATCCGGAGCATTCCACCCCGGAGAAGGATTACGCCTACATGGAAATGGCGGCAAAATACGGCTTTACCAGAATCTTTACCTGCCTGCTTTCCGCCAGCAGCGACAGAGAGGTGATCAAAAAGGAATTCGGAGCATTCCTTAAAAAAGCCCATGAGCTGGGATTTGAGGTGGCTGCCGACACCAACCCGGAGGTGTTTAAAAATCTGGGCGCAACGCCGGAGGACCTGTCCGTCTTTCATGAGATCGGTCTGGACATCATCCGCCTGGACGGCCATTTTGACGAGCTTCAGGACGTGCTGATCACCAGAAATCCATACGGAATCAAGATCGAATTCAACGGCAGCTTTGACACGGATGTGGAGCGGCTGATCCGCCATGGAGCGGACAGAAGAAACATGATCATCTGCCACAACTTCTATCCGGAGCGGTATACGGGGCACAGCCAGAAGACTTTTGACCGCTTCAATGCCAAGTGGGCTGCCCTGGGAATGACCACGGCTGCGTTCGTATCCAGCCAGCAGGAGCATACCTTCGGCCCCTGGAAGGTATATCAGGGCCTTCCCACTCTGGAGGCAGACCGTACGCTGCCCATCGACGCTCAGGTGCGCCACATGATCGCCTGCGAAGTGATCGATGATATTCTGATCGGAAATGCCTACGCTTCCGAGGAAGAGCTGAAGGCCATGGCCTCCGTAAAGCTGACCAACACCACCGTAAAGATGGAGGCAGAGCGGGAGCTGGGCGAGGCAGAGCGGGATGCGGTCTACGGCTGCGTTCACAGCGGCAGAAATGACGCCAGCGAATACTTTATCCGCTCCAGCTTCCCCAGACTGAAGTTCAGAAATCGGGAAATCCCGTATGTGCCCTGCGGGAAAAAGACCTTCCGCAGAGGCGACGTGCTGGTGGTAAATGACAACCTGGCCCACTACAGGGGCGAGGTGGAGATCGTTCTCACGGAGATCGAAAACGACGGCCAGAGAAACTGCGTGGGCCATATTGCGGATACGGATATGAGGATTCTGGACGAGATGGAAAAACGGCCGGATCACGTATTTGAGATCATCTGATCGGAAAAATAACGGGAAAACAAAAAGCGGCGGCGGAACCGGGAGAACGGGGATGCCGCCGCTTTCGCGCCGCAGCCGGAGGAGGGGCACGGACAAAACACAGTTGCAACAGGATGGAGTGCAGGGTATAATGTTTTCAGAGATAACGGGAGGCTTCTGCCTGACCCGTTCCGCTCACAGAAAACAGAAAATCGGAGACACAGAATATGACAGGAACCCTATATGGAATTGGAATCGGCCCCGGAGATCCGGAGCTTTTGACGTTAAAGGCGGTTCGGCTCATCCGCGGATGCGGAGTGATCGCCGTTCCGGGAAGGACACCGAAGGAGAGCATTGCCTACCGGATCGCGGTTCAGGCGGTGCCTGAGCTTGCCCATAAGGAGCTTCTGGCGGTGGATATGCCCATGACGAAAAACAGGGAGGTGCTGGAAGCCAGCTTTCAGGCAGCGGCGGACGCTCTGGAGGAGCGGCTGAAAAAGGGGACGGATGTGGCTTTCCTCACCTTGGGAGATGTGACTATTTACTCCACCTACCTCTATCTGTACCGCCTGCTGGAGGCCAGAGGCATTTCCACGGCCATGGTAAACGGCATTCCGTCCTTCTGCGCGGCGGCAGCCAGACTGAATATGGGACTGGCGGAAGGCGCGGAGGAGCTTCACATTATTCCCGCCACCTATCAGGCGGAGGGCAGCCTGGCTTTTCCCGGCACAAAGGTGCTGATGAAGGCGGGAAAGCAGATGGATCAGGTAAAGGTCAAGCTGAAGGAGGCAAAGCTTTCCGTTTCCATGGTGGAAAACTGCGGAATGGAAGGGGAACGGGTCTGCAGAAGCCTGGAAGAGATCGGCGATGCTCCGGGGTATTATTCGCTGATCATCGCCAAGGAGGCGGAAGGGCAGGGAAATGAGCATGAATAAGATTTACGCGGTGGGCATCGGCCCGGGAGACTGCAGGCATATGACGGAGGAGGCAAGAGAGGTTCTGGAGGCCAGCGAGGTGATCGTGGGCTATACGGTATATGTGGACCTGGTACGGGAACACTTTCCGGGAAAGGAGTTTCTCACCACTCCCATGCGCCGGGAGGAGGTGCGGTGCCGTATGGCCTTTGAGGAGGCGTCAAAGGGGAAGACGGTGGCCATGATCTGCAGCGGCGACGCAGGGGTGTACGGCATGGCCGGACTGCTTCTGGAGCTGGGAAGGGAATATCCCGGCTGTCAGGTGGAAGTGATTCCGGGAGTGACGGCGGCCCTGTCGGGAGCGGCAGTGCTGGGAGCTCCTCTGATCCATGATTTTGCGGTGATCAGCTTAAGCGACCTGCTCACCCCGTGGGAACTGATTGAAAAGCGGCTGGCCTGCGCGGCGGAGGGAGATTTCTCCATCTGCATTTACAATCCTTCCAGCAGAAAACGGAACGATTATCTGGAAAAGGCCTGCCGGATCCTTCTGAGAACAAAGGATCCGCACACGGTCTGCGGATTGGTAAGAAACATCGGCCGGGCAGGACAGAGCTTCCGGATTCTGACCCTGGAGCAGCTGGCAAAGACAGAGACCGATATGTTTACTACGGTTTTTGTGGGCAATTCGGCTACGAGAGAGATCGGCGGGCGCATGGTTACTCCCAGGGGCTACGGAAGCGAGCGCAGGGAAGAGGAATAAGGACAGAAAGGCGGAGACAACATGGTGCATTTTGTGGGAGCGGGGCCGGGAGATCCGGAGCTGCTCACCTTAAAGGGAAAAAGGCTGCTGGAAGAGGCAGATGTGGTTATTTATGCAGGGTCTCTGGTAAATCCTGAGCTGCTGGATTACTGCAGAGCGGATGCCGGGATCCACAACAGCGCGTCCATGACCCTGGATCAGGTTCTGGAGGTAATGAAAGAGGCGGAGAGCCGGGGAGAAACCACGGTTCGCCTCCATACGGGGGATCCGTCCGTTTACGGAGCCCACAGGGAGCAGATGGACGCCCTGGAGAGAATGGGAATCCCCTATGACGTGACGCCGGGAGTGAGCTCATTTCTGGCTGCTGCCGCGTCCATGAAGAAAGAATATACGCTTCCGGGGGTCAGCCAGACGGTGATCCTCACCAGACGGGGAGGAAGAACGGCGGTTCCGGAGGAAGAGAGCCTGCAAAAGCTGGCGGAGCACCGGGCCTCCATGGTTATTTTCCTCAGTGTGGGGCAGCTGGAGGAGGCGGCCGGGGAGCTGGCTCCCTTCTATGGCTGGGACTGCCCGGCAGCGGTGGTGTACCGCGCGTCCTGGGAGGATGAGAAAATCGTCCGGGGGACTCTGCGCGACATCGGGGAGAAGGTGCGCCGGGCAGGTATAACCAAAACGGCGCTTATTGCAGTGGGCGGCTTTCTGGGGGACGATTACGAGCTGTCCAGACTGTATGACGGAACATTTACCCACGGCTACCGCCGGGGAACGGATACATCAAATGGAGGAGGAATGTAATATGGCGAAAATGATTATGGTGCAGGGGACCATGTCCAATTCGGGGAAAAGCTTTCTGGCGGCAGGGCTGTGCAGGATCTTTAAGCAGGACGGCTATCGGGTGGCCCCCTTCAAGGCTCAGAACATGGCGCTGAACAGCTTTGTCACCGCCGAGGGGCTGGAGATGGGAAGAGCGCAGGTGGTTCAGGCCGAGGCGGCGGGAACGGAGCCGAGGGCGGCCATGAATCCCATTCTGCTGAAACCCAACAGCCCTACAGGCAGCCAGGTGATCGTAAACGGTGAGATTTTGGGCAATTATTCCGCGGAAGAATATTTTTCCAAGCGGGCGGAGCTGATGCCGGTGGTGAAAAAGGCTTTGGACGAGCTGGCGGCGGAGTATGACATCATCGTGATCGAAGGAGCGGGCAGTCCGGCGGAGATCAATCTGAAGGAAAATGATCTGGCCAATATGGGCATCGCGAAAATGGCTCAGGCTCCCGTTCTGCTGGTGGGAGACATTGACCGGGGCGGAGTGTTCGCCTCTCTTTACGGAACGGTGAAGCTTCTGGAGCAGGATGAGCAGGAGCTGATCAAAGGAATCGTGATCAATAAGTTCCGGGGGGACAGAGCTCTGCTGGAACCGGGCCTGGCCATGATCGAGGAAAAGGTGGATATCCCCGTGGTGGGAGTGATCCCCATGGCGGAAGTGGACATTGAGGATGAGGACAGCCTGGCAGAACGGCTGAATCAGCGGGAAAAGGGAGAGGGTACGGATATTGTGGTGATCCGTCTGCCCCATCTCTCCAATTTTACTGATTTTGACGTGCTGGAACGGCTGGAAGGCGTATCGGTTCGCTATGCGGAGACGCCGGATGAGGTGGGCCTTCCCGATGTGCTCATTATTCCGGGAACGAAAAACACCATGTCCGATCTGAAGTGGATGAAGGAAAACGGCCTGGCGGCCAAGATCCGGGAGCTGTCCAAGGTGGACATTCCCGTGGTGGGAATCTGCGGTGGATTCCAGATGCTGGGCAAGCGCCTCAGCGATCCCTACGGGGTGGAGAATAAGGGAACCATGGACGGCCTGGGACTGCTGGACGCAAAAACCGTATTTTCCAGGGAAAAGGTCCGCCATCAGGCCAGAGGAAAAATGGCCGCTCAGGTGCCGGGCTGGGAGATGCTGGCAGGGATGGAGCCGGAAGGCTATGAGATTCACATGGGTGTGACCAGAAATCTGGGAGACTGCCGGGAGATCATGTACAAGCAGGAGGAAGGCCGTCCGGTGCTGGGACTGGGAAACAGTACGGGAACGGTGATCGGTACCTATCTTCACGGATTTTTCGACGCTCCCGGTATGGCGGAGCGGTTTGTGGCTCAGGTGGAGGCCAGGAAGCGGGCGGAGACCGAGCCGAAACAGCAGATCCGGCCCAGCCATGACTGGAAGCAGTACAAGGAGGAGCAGTACGACAAGCTGGCTGCTCTGGTGAGAGAATCTCTGGATATGAAGAAGATTTACGAGATCCTGGAAAAGGGAGTTTGATTTTGGCAGCGGAGAGGAGACAGAAATATTGAAGCCATGGGAAATTGAGGAAAAAAGCATGGAGATCATCAGCCGGGAGCTGGGGGAGCGGGCGTCGGTGTGGACGCCGGAGGAACTTCTGGTGGTGAAGCGTTGCATACACACCTCCGCAGACTTTGATTATGGAGAAAATCTGGTATTTTCTCCGGGAGCGGTAGAAAAAGGAAAAGCGGCGCTGAGGAGCGGAGCAACCATCGTCACGGACACCTCCATGGCAGCGGCGGGGATCAATAAAAAGTCCGCAGCTGCCTTGGGGGTGGAGGTTCTTTCCTTTATTTCCCGGGAGGATGTGGCGGCGGAAGCGGCCGCCAGAGGAGTGACCCGGTCTGCCGTGTGCATGGAGCGGGCGGCAGACCTTCGCCGTCCGGTGATTGCGGCGGTGGGAAATGCTCCCACGGCTCTCATGCGGCTGCGGGAACTGATGGACGAGAGGAGCTTTATTCCGGAGCTGATCATCGGGGTGCCGGTGGGCTTTGTGAACGTGACGGAATCCAAGGAGCTGATTCTTCGGCAGACGAAGGCTCCCTTTATCGTAGCCAAGGGAAGAAAGGGCGGCAGCAATATTGCTGCCGCCATATGCAACGCTCTTCTGTACCAGGTGTACAGGGAGAAGAATTGATCAGAATCGAGGACAAAGCAGATGAATACGGAAAGATCACAGGAACTTTTTGAAAAATCGATGGAAAAAATACCGGGAGGCGTGAACAGCCCGGTGCGTGCCTTCCGGTCCGTGGGACGCACGCCCCTGTTCATCCATCATGCGGCAGGAAGCAGGATCACGGATGTGGACGGAAATACGTTTATTGACTATGTATGTTCCTGGGGGCCTGGGATTCTGGGTCATGCCCATCCCCAGGTGATCCGTGCGGTGCAGGAGGCCTGCTCCAAAGGACTGACCTACGGAGCTCCCACGGAGAATGAGCTGATCCTGGCAGAAATGATCTGCGAGGCCATGCCTTCCGTGGAGAAGGTCCGTCTGGTCAGCTCCGGCACGGAGGCGGTTATGAGCGCCATCCGCACCGCCAGAGGCTATACGGGAAGGGACTACATCATCAAATTCAAGGGCAACTACCACGGCCATTCCGACGGCCTGCTGGTGAAGGCTGGTTCCGCCGCTCTTACCACCGCCGTGCCGGACAGCAGCGGCGTACCGGCATCCTATACGGAGAACACCCTGGTGGCCCTTTACAATGACAAGAACTCCGTAAGGGAGCTGATGGAAAAATACGGGGAAAAGGTGGCTGCCGTTATTGTGGAGCCGGTGGCCGCCAATATGGGCGTGGTTCTTCCGGAAGACGGCTTTCTGGAGTTTCTGAGGGAGATTACGGCAGAGTACGGCGCTCTGCTGATTTTTGACGAGGTCATTACCGGCTTTCGCTTAGGATACGGCGGAGCGCAGGAATATTTCGGCATTCATCCGGACATGACTACCATGGGAAAGATCGTAGGCGGAGGCATGCCCATGGCGGCCTACGGCGGACGGAAGGAAATCATGGATATGGTTTCCCCCGCGGGACCTGTCTATCAGGCGGGAACCCTCTCCGGCAACCCCATCGCCACCACGGCGGGAATCGAGACTCTGAAGATTCTGAAAGCTCATCCGGAATACTACGGGGAGATCGATGAAAAAGCGGCGAAAATTGCCGCGGCCCTGGAAAAGAGAGGCGAGATCACCGGCATTCCGGTGACGGTGAACCGAGTGGGTTCTCTGCTGTGCGCTTTCTTCACGGACCGCCATGTGGGGGACTATGACAGCGCCACTTCTTCCGATCTTCAGGCTTATGCGGCCTATTTCGGCCATATGCTGGAGGGCGGAATTTATGTGGCTCCTTCCCAGTATGAAGCCATGTTCGTGTCCGCCGCTCACAGCGACGAGGACATTGAAAGGACCTGTCAGGTCATCCTGGAGAGGTAAAAACCGCGTAAAATCGGGGTCTGCAGGCGTTCTCCGGCTTACAGGTACTTGCAATTTAATAAAATTGTAACTATAATGAAGGAATACAAATACCATTGGAAAAGGCGGAGTTTTATGTCAGTGAATCATATACCGACCAAGCTAGATACGGAACTGGAGGCCCCGGCTGACTTTACCAGCCCGGACATCCTGTACGAGGATTTAATAAAAAGCATCCGCAAATACCACCCTTCTGACGACATCAGCATGGTGGAAAAGGCGTATCAGATCGCCGCAGACGCTCATAAGGACCAGAAGCGCAAATCGGGAGAGCCTTATATCATCCACCCCCTCTGCGTGGCCATCATCCTGGCGGATCTGGAGATGGACAAGGAAACGCTGGTGGCAGCCATTCTCCATGACGTGGTGGAGGATACGGTGATGACCCTGGATGAACTGTCCAAGGAGTTCGGCAGCGAGGTGGCTCTTCTCGTGGACGGCGTTACCAAGCTGACCCAGCTGTCCCTGTCTGCCGATAAGGTGGAGGTTCAGGCGGAGAACCTGAGAAAAATGTTCCTGGCCATGGCAAAGGATATCCGGGTGATCATGATCAAGCTGGCAGACCGTCTGCACAATATGCGTACCCTTCAGTATATGCGGCCGGAGAAGCAGAAGGAGAAGGCAAGGGAAACTTTGGAGATCTATTCCCCCATAGCCCATCGTCTGGGTATTTCCAAGATCAAGGTGGAATTGGATGATCTGGCCCTGAAATATCTGGAGCCGGATGTGTACTACGATCTGGCGGAGAAGATCTCCCTGAAAAAGGATTCCAGGGAAGCCTTCGTAAAAAAAATCGTGGACGAGGTAAGCGACCACATGAAGAATGCGGGCATCGAGGCCAAGGTGGACGGCCGGGTGAAGCATTTCTTCAGTATTTATAAAAAGATGGTAAATCAGGGGAAAACCCTGGAGCAGATCTATGATCTGTTTGCGGTCCGCATCATTGTGGATACGGTAAAGGACTGCTATGGGGCGCTGGGAGTGATTCATGAGCTGTACAAGCCCATTCCCGGGCGGTTTAAGGATTACATCGCCATGCCCAAGCCAAATATGTACCAGTCTCTTCACACCACGCTGATCGGCAGCAGCGGACGCCCCTTCGAGATCCAGATCAGGACCTATGAGATGCACCGGACGGCGGAATACGGAATTGCCGCTCACTGGAAGTATAAGGAGGGCGGCAGCGGCCAGGCGGCGGCAGGCAGGGAAGAGGAGAAGCTGAGCTGGCTCCGCCAGATCCTGGAGTGGCAGAAGGACATGTCGGACAACAAGGAGTTCTTAAGCCTGCTGAAGAGCGATCTGGATCTGTTTGCGGACAGCGTATACTGCTTCACTCCTTCGGGAGACGTAAAGAACCTGCCCAGCGGCTCCACACCCATCGACTTCGCCTACGCCATTCACAGCGCCGTGGGAAACAAGATGGTGGGAGCCAAGGTAAACGGCAAACTGGTGCCCATCGACTATGTGATTCAGAACGGCGACCGCCTGGAGATCGTCACATCCCAGAACTCCAAGGGTCCCAGCCGGGACTGGCTGTCTATCGTAAAGAGCACCCAGGCGAAGAATAAGATCAATCAGTGGTTCAAATCCGAGCTGAAGGAAGACAATATCAACCGGGGCAAGGAGCTGATTTCCCAGTACTGCAAGGCCAAGGGAATCAACTGGGCGGAGATCAATAAGCCGGAATATATGGAAAAGGTCATGCGCCGGTACGCTTACCGCGACTGGGATGCGGTGCTGGCTTCCATCGGCCACGGCGGCCTGAAGGAGAGCCAGGTGGTCAACCGGATGGTTGAGGAGAACAGGAAGAAAAAGACTCTGAATGTGACCGATGACACCATCCTCAACGAAATCGGCGACAACAACAAAGTTCCTGTTTCCAAGAAATCCAAGAGCGGCATTGTGGTAAAGGGAATCCATGACGTGGCGGTCCGCCTGTCCAGATGCTGCAGCCCGGTGCCGGGAGACGAGATTGTGGGCTTTATCACCAGAGGAAGAGGAGTGACGATCCACAGAACCGACTGCATCAATATCATCAATCTTCCGGAGGACGAAAAAGCCAGGCTGATCGATGCGGAATGGCAGCAGGATGAGAACGATTCCGGCGGAGAGCGGTATGCTACGGAGATTCAGATCTATGCCAACAACCGGATCGGCATGTTTGTGGATATTTCCAAGGTATTTACGGAGCGGCAGATCGACATCACTTCCATGAATGCAAGGACCAGCAAGCAGGGGACGGCGACCATTACCGTCACCTTTGACATCCACGGGGTGGAGGAGCTGAACCGCCTGGTGGACAAGCTGCGGATGATCGACGGAATACTGGATATAGAGAGGACGGCGGGCTGACGGCCGGCCGTTCCGGGCGAGAGGAGATGCTGCGAGGAAGAATTGCGGCACCTCCTCTCCGTCTGTCTGAGAACAAAAGGCTCCCGCAGAGACGGGAGGGAAAGGCAGGAATGAGAATATGGCGGAAATGAGAATCAAAACCATGGTGCTGGGATCAGTCCAGACCAACTGCTACCTGATTTATGACAATGAGACCAAGCGGGGGTTCCTGGTGGATCCGGCAGATGAGAGCGGGACGATCGAAAGGGCCTGTGCCGGACTTGGAGTGAAGCCGGAGGCCATTCTTCTTACCCACGGACACGGGGATCACATTCTGGCGGCGGAGGAACTGAAAAAGAAATACGGAATTCCGATTCTGGCAGGGGAGGAAGAGAGGGAGCTTCTGGCAGATCCGGCCCTGAACCTTTCCGCCGCTCTGGGAATGGGCAGCGTAGGCCTTCGGGCGGACCGGGAGCTGAGAAACGGGGAGGAGCTGGAGCTGGCCGGCTTCTCCCTGAAGGTGCTGGCAACTCCCGGCCATACGAAAGGATCGGTCTGCTACCTGGATGAGAAGGAAAAGGTTTTGCTTTCAGGAGATACGTTATTTGAAGAGTCTCTGGGAAGAACGGATTTTCCCACCGGAAGCACAAAAGAGATTGTGGAATCCATTTCCCGGGTGCTGTTCACCCTGCCGGAGGACATTATGGTATATCCGGGACACGGGGACCCTACTACCATCGGCCATGAAAAGGTTTACAATCCGGTGGCCATGTACAGGAGATAGAAAATGAGAGGAATATTGCTGGAAGACAACGGATTTGAACAGGATATCAGAGAGCTTCTCATGGCGTTTTATCCGGGGGAGAAATTTGCCCACCGGGAGACGGAGGAAGCGGAATTTTATGTAAAAGGAAGGCCGGAGGGAGAAGGCTACCGCCTGGATCTGGACGGGGATGAGATATGGTTTCCCGTGCCGGAGGGGGACCGTCTGGAGACCAAGAACCGGATCAAGCAGAATCTTTACCGGCTGCTGGAGAAAAAAACGGGGAAACAGATGCCCTGGGGCACCCTCACAGGCATACGCCCCACAAAAATTCCTCTTACAAAGCTGGAGGAGGGCTGGGAGCCGGAGCAGATCCGGGAGTTTATGAGAAGAACCTATTTCGCCAGCGAGGAAAAGATCAATCTGAGCGTGGAGATTGCCGAGAGAGAGCGGGAGCTCCTTTCACGGATCTCCTATGAGGACGGCTACAGCCTGTATGTGGGGATTCCTTTCTGTCCCACCACCTGCCTGTACTGCTCCTTTACCTCCTATCCCATCGGAAAGTGGGAGAAGAGGATGGACGAGTATCTGGAGGCTCTCTTTAAAGAGCTGGAGTACACGGCGGAGCGCATGAAGGGCAAGAAGCTGGATACGGTATACTTCGGAGGGGGGACTCCCACAGCGCTGTCTGCGGGCCATCTGGATCGTCTGATCGGAAAGGTCCGGGAGCTGTTTGACCTGTCGGAGGCGCTGGAATTTACGGTGGAAGCGGGACGTCCCGACAGCATTACGGAAGAAAAGCTGAAAGTGCTGAAGGAAAGGGGAGTGACGCGGATCTCCATCAATCCCCAGACCATGAATCAGAAGACCCTGGACCTGATCGGCCGCCGCCACACGGTGGAGATGGTAAAAGAAAAATTCCGTCTGGCCAGAGAGATGGGATTTGACAATATCAACATGGATCTGATCATCGGCCTCCCGGGGGAAACCATGGAGGATGTGGCCCATACCCTGGAAGAGATCCGAGCGCTGTCTCCCGACAGTCTGACGGTTCATTCCCTGGCTCTGAAGCGGGCGGCCAGACTGAAGCTGGAGTGGGATCAGTATGTGGGAATGGGGATGGTGAACACCCAGGAGATGATCGAGGAGACGGCCCGGTGCGCCAGGGAAATGGGAATGGAACCGTATTATCTTTACCGCCAGAAAAACATGGCGGGAAATTTTGAGAACGTGGGATACGCCCGGCCGGGGAAGGCCTGCATTTACAACATCCTGATTATGGAGGAAATGCAGACGATCGCCGCCTGCGGCGCCGGAACCACTACCAAGGTGGTGTTTCCGAAAGAGCACAGGAGAGAGAGGACGGAAAACGTCAAGGATGTGGAGCAGTACATCGGCAGGATCGGCGAAATGATCGAGAGGAAGGACGCGCTCCTCACGGAAGAAAATGCTTGCAAAAATGGTCATTCAATGTAAAATAAAAGAGATTGAGAGCATGCAGGCTGCTGATGCGAAAAAACAGACTGAACAGAGAAATGGAGAATAGACATGGCACTGAAAAAAAAGCCGGTTACCGGCATGAAGGATATTCTGCCGGCGGAGATGCAGATCCGTGATTATGTGCTGAATCAGATTAAGGAGACCTACAGAAGCTTTGGGTTCTCCTCCATTGAGACTCCCTGCGTGGAGCACATCGAAAATCTGACCAGCAAACAGGGCGGAGATAATGAAAAGCTGATCTTCAAGATCCTGAAAAGAGGAGAAAAATTAAAGCTGGAGGAGGCGAAGGAGGAGGGAGACCTGACGGACAGCGGTCTTCGGTACGATCTGACTCTTCCCTTATCCAGATATTACGCCAACAATGCGGCCAACCTGCCGTCTCCCTTCAAAGCCCTTCAGGTGGGAAGCGTTTGGAGAGCGGACAGGCCTCAGAAGGGAAGATTCCGCCAGTTCGTCCAGTGCGACATCGACATTCTGGGAGATCCTACCAGCCTGGCAGAGATCGAACTGATCACCGCAACCACGACGGCCCTGGGCAGAATCTGCCCGGAAAGGAAATTTTCCGTCCGCATCAATGACCGGGAGATTCTGAGGGCAATGGCCGCTTATGCCGGCTTCCCGGAGGAGTCCGCGGAACAGGTGTTTATTACCCTGGACAAGATGGACAAGATCGGTCTGGACGGCGTGAAGCAGGAACTGGAGGATTGCGGCTACGGTCATGAGACGGTAGAAAAGTACAGCGAGCTGCTGGCTCAGGCAGGTTCGGATGAGCAGGCGGTACGACCCCTGGGCAATGCACTGGCTGGCTTCCTTCCGGAAGGCAGGGCTGAAAATCTGGCAGGCATTATGGACACCGTGTCGGAAGTGGCTACTGCCGATTTCCGGTTGGTATTCGATCCTACCCTGGTGCGCGGTATGGGCTACTACACGGGAACGATTTTTGAGGTATCCATGGAGGGCTTCGGCGGCTCTGTAGCCGGCGGCGGCCGTTATGATAAGATGATCGGAAAATTTACGGGCATGGAGACCCCGGCCTGCGGATTTTCCATCGGCTTTGAGAGGATCGTGACAATCCTGATGGACGCCGGGTTCACCGTGCCGGCTGCTGCGGCAAAAACCGCCTACTTGTTTGAAAAAGGCACCGATCCGGCCCGACTGGCGGAGATCATGAAGGAAGCAGCCGCGGAGCGCCGGGCAGGAGGCCAGGTGCTGGTGGCCCAGATGAACAAAAACAAAAAATTCCAGAAAGAGCAGCTCCAGAAGGAGGGCTATACGGAATTTAAAGAATTCTACAGGGACGCGCTGAAGAGATA
>CALWEP010000102.1 GCA_944377325.1 uncultured Lachnospiraceae bacterium | reverse complement strand
ATGCTCCTTCATCTCAGCGATCAGGAGCCTCTGAACCAGCTGAAAGTGGAATACGAGCTGAACAGGCTGCTGTACGTTCTGTTTAAAGCCTTTCCTCCCGTCCGCCGTCCTCACACTCCATATGATCAGAAAAGCCGGGCGGACGAGGAACTGATCCGGAAGATTATCCTCTACATCGAGGATCACTACAAGGAGAAAATCACTCTGAAGGATCTGGGCAGATTATGCTCCTACAACCTCAGCTATCTTTCTCTTTTTTTCAAAAAGCATGTGGGGATTAATTTTTATGAATATCTGATGCGGATCCGCTTAAGAGAAGCCACTCTGGAGCTGTGCTCCGAAAGCTGCAATATTCTTGATATTGCAAACCGAAACGGGTTTGCAGATTTGAAATCATTTAACCAGAATTTTAAAAAGGTATTTAATAAGTCGCCCCGGGAATACCGTCAGCAGCTTCCCGAAGAAATAAAAGAAATGTCCTTTCCCGAAAAGCGAAAGTTCGTATCCCTTCAGGACAGCCGGACACAGGAAAAACTCAGCTCCTATACGGAACACTTTCATCTGCTGTTTCTCGCTTCTCAGACGGAGCAGGAGCACGCGCAGATTGCGGAGCAGTTAAATGAGATAGACCGTATTTCCGCAGAACTCCGTCTGAAAATCGAGGCATTAAAAAACCGGGTATAATACCCGGTTTTTCGATCCTCAGCCCATAATGCTGTCAAAACGGCGGGCTCCTCTGCTGGTCACCTCATCGTTTTCGTTGGCATATTCCTCCATGGCCTTCGCGTAATTCTCCAGAGAGTTTTTAATCTCCGTCAGATTCTTTTTGTAGGTGGTCTGAAAGGTTCTCTCAAAGGAGTCCTTTGCCGTTCCTTCCCAGGCGTCCGCCGTGGTGGCAATGATCTGCTCCAGGGAATGAAGCTCATTCTCCAGATTTCCCGCGATTCCCTTTACCTGTGCCGCGGAGCTGCGAAGAGCCGCGGTATCCAAACTGATTCTTGATGCTCCCATAATTCTTTTTCTCCTTTTCATTTATTTGCAGCAGCCCTGCGGCTGCCGGCGAACTGTTTTTTTCTGTTTCCTGTATTTCTAACTGATTCCGGTTGGACATATGTTGGACGGATTCACATCCACCTCCGATACTTCCGCATTCCAGTACTTTCCCGTCAGGGCGAAGTACTTCCGGTTGTATTCCGCAAAAAGCTCGGGATCTCTTCTTTCAGAAAGAGTAAGCATCTGCTCATACTCCTTGGTCTTGGTCAGCTTCAGCAGGGTATACAGCCTTTCCGCCTCCTGCATATCCGCCTTCGTGGCGATGCCCGCGTTCATCATATCCACATAATTCTGATAGCTCTGAGACAGAGCACGGTCATAGATGTACGTACCGCTTAAACTCTTTACGGCGCTGATCTCTTCCGCGCTCATGACCTTTGACACCGCGCTTGTGGCGCTCAGTCCGAAATCCACGTATTTGACTGCAGGACATGCGTCCACCGCCTTCTTGATCAGCTCCTTGCTTCCTGTAGTTTTCACCTCTTTGATGATCATATCTCCCACCTTGTCCAGCGCATAGGAGAAATTATCCGAATAATTCTCTTTCATCTCCCGGATCTTATACACCAGATCTCCCTCTGCAAATCCGGCGGACAACAGGGCATTTTCCATGGTATCCAGATAGGATACCTGAACAGAATAATCGTTGAAGCAGTGCATGACCACATCGATGTAAGTATCCAGACGTTCGATCTTATCCGTCAGATCGGAAACCGTATCCCCTATGATCTGAGCGCTGTAGACCGATCCGATGGAACCGCTCACAATATTCCGCAGATCCGAAGGAAGCTGATCCATCAGATTCTTAAAATCCTCATCCAGTTCGATCTTGTCAAAGGATTCCGCCCCTTTCGCATAGGTGGACAAAAGCTTTTTCATCGCGCTGATCCATTTATCCATGTCCTCGATGCCGGAGTATTCCGCCAGCTGATCCAGCGTTTCATAGCCGGCTTCCGCTCTGGAATCCGGCAGGCTCATAAGCACGCCGGACAGCGCGCTTTCCAGCATTTCCTCCGTATAGTCATCCGTAAACCCCAGATTGATTCCCACTCCCTGGGCGAGCGCATCGACGATCAGCAGATAGTTGGACCATTCCGCCATCCCTGCTTCCATAGAGCTGTATTTGTAAACGTCCGTATGCAGAAAGGATTCCAGATCGTTAAAATCCGAGGCCAGGCTCTTTCCGCTGCTCTCAAACCGGTACATTTCATAGGCTGCGTAGGAAATTCCCGTGCCCAGAGCCATGCTGTCCGCAAAGACCCCGTAGGTATAAGAACCGTCCTTCGACGCCAGGTCGGATGCGCCCGACTCGTCCAGCTGCGCATACTCATCCATGGATGTTTTCACCGCATTGATCAGAGTCATAAGCTGATGGATTCCCTGGCTCAGCTCATTTTTGAAACGGTTGTAAGCATCCTCGCACTCCGTTTCCTGCACCATCGTTTTCACATACTGCTGCACCGCCGCGTCCCAGACCTCGTCATGGCGGTCATAGGCCAGCTCCAGCTGGATCCTGGCCTCCCCCACCTCATCCCTGTCAAACCGATACATAATCCTTTCCTCACCTCCTCACAAGGGTAAGCACCGAACCGTCCCATACGCGGCAGTCCGCCAGAGACAGCGTCAGCCCCAGCTCTTTTTCACGGAAAAAGACCGCTGCGCTCTCTCCTGCCCCCAGAGCCCGTCCCAGGGAAGGAAGCCACTGCTCTATGGGCGCCTGAAGAGGCAGAGAATAGTCCTGCTCCCTTCCTTCATATCTCACTGTCACAAGCACCGTATCAGGCATATTCTTCCCCCTCCTTTTCTTTCTCCCCAGCCGTCAGCGCCTTGTTTTCCTGCTGTCTGAAATAAAAGGCCTGCAGACAGCTGCCAAGAAACTCTCTCCGTTCCCTTTTCTCCTTCCCTTCCGGTTCCAGAACCCGGCAGTCCGGCTCCCGTCCGTCTTCTCCCAGAAAAAGAAGCCTTCCGGAAAAAGAGCGGTCCGCCAGCTCAAGAACCCACCGGCTCACCTCATGAAACGGGCGAAGAGCCAGTTTCCACTCCGCTTCCCCTTCTTTCCGTTTCAGCATCAGGATATCCACCGGTCCTTTCAGAAACAGTGTTTTCTCTTCTCCGTTTTCATACATAAGAGCCCTGTCCGTATGAGCAAGGTTGTAGAGCATTCTTGCAAAGCGGGGACTGGGATGGAGACTTCCGTCAAAATCCAGACAGGCAAGTCCCCTCTCCTCCCATTCCTTCCTGGCCCTGATAAACTCATCCGGACCTCCCGCCTGCTCCGGCAGGAACCATTTCCCCGTAAGCTTCAGCATTCCTGCCAGCTGGGAAAGCGCCGGATCCGACATTGTTACTTCCGTTGTTCTCATATTAATCTGTCCCGCCTTTTCCTTACCTTCCCTTAACCGCATCCACGATGCGGTCTGCCAGATAATCCGCGAACGCGTCAATTTTCCCCTGGAAACTCATATTGGGATATACTTCATTGATAAGCTTATTACTCACTTCCTGAGCTTTCCTTCTGGCCGCCTCTGACATCTCATCCGCCATCTCCTGAAGCAGGTTCTGCTCCTTCTTGATTCCCTGCTGCAGTTCACTGATCACCTTTCTGCAGGCTTCTCCGTCCGGCCCTTCCCACACGCCTCCCTTTTCCAGAATGCTCACGGCATTCTTCAAACGGGTGAGGACTTCGGGATATTTCTGTCCGATTTTTTCCGTCAGCTTCTGATATTCTTCCGCTTTTTCCCGCCAGGTCTCCGCTTCCTTCTCCAGCCTTTTCATTTCCCCGAAACTGTAGCTCATATACCGCCCTCCTTAATCCTCTGCGTCCATAGGACGGATTCTCACACACCTGCCATCCATGACTAATACCAGGTCTTCTCTCAGACCTTCTTTCGGCAGAATCCGTTTCAGAGCTGCGACATCCGCGATCCGATGATCCTCCGCCTGTCCGCCTGCGAGAATCATCGGCCCTTCATGAAGGGTTTCCATCAGAATATTCCGGCCGAAATAACACCGCTCCGCATCGGCTGCCAGATCTGAGGCGATCACCGTAATGCCCAGTCCTGCACCCAGCCTGATAAACGCTTCCAGCTGGCCGATCACCCGTTCATCCGCCGTCTCCGTCAGTTCCTTCACTCCGTCCGCAAAGATAAAGATATGGGAAAACTCCCTGTTTTCCTCTTTTTTCTTCTCTGTCTGCCGTTCCTGAAGCACCGGAGCCAGCTTCCGAAGAATACTTCCCAGCTCCGCTCCGTCCGCCGCTTTCCGCAGGGAACGGGAACCTTCCGTTTTCCCGGCAAACGGGCCGTACGCGATGATTTCTCCATCTTTCATCTCTGCTGCCTGTCGGAATAAAAGTGCCAGCAGCCGATCTCTGCTCTGCTGATCGCCGCAGCTGATCAGCAGGCTGGTATGCTCTTTCACCGGAAGAACGGCAGGAGCCGTCTCTCCGTAGCTTAATCCCAGGGCCAGAGGACCGCCCTTTACGAATCCGTAAGGGATCTCATCCGGCATGGAAATGACGGGAACCGGAAGGGGGCCGTCCCAGGCGGCCGTCATCTCCTCCGCCAGCCGGCGGATCCGCGCGGCTCTCTGTCCGTCTGTCAAATCCTGCCCCGCTATGGCCGTCTGGAACTCCAGCGGCCCCTGAACCAGGCCTCTTCCGATCACCGGCTTGGGAATATTTCCGGATACTCTTCCCACCAGCTGGCTGTATTCCAGACGGTCCGTCATCTGCAGAGCCATCACCGTTTTAAAATTCTGTTTCAGCTGGTAGCTCAGTCCCGTGCTGCCCGTAACTGTCGCCGCCGCATACAGGCCGAAGGCTTCTCCCTCTCTGGTAAAGGCCACCAAAGTCTCCTGAAGCTCAGGGAACTTTACTCCCATAAGGTTTAAGTTATCTGCCGCCAGAATCATGGCAGGCAGGATTTCTCCCGACGCGTCCTGATAGGCTCCTATGGTTCCCACTCCCCATTTCCGGAAGAGCTTCTTCCTCCGGCCCAGCTCATCGGAGAACCGCTGTGCAATTCTCTCCAGGGTCTCCGGCTCATCCTCACCGGCAGCTCCTCCCACATGGGGGAATTTCTCCATGCTTCTCAAATTGAAGCTTCCGAATTCCATCAGATAAAACTGTACCTGCTCCGGGCTGAAGGAACAGCACATGGAGATCAGCAGGGATTTTAAGAATGTGGTTTTTCCGGACAGAGCCATTCCGTATACCAGAAGATTTCCGTTCTTCCAGAAATCATGAACAAGGGGAACCTGCGTCTGATGCATGGGATCGTCAATCAGTCCGAAGACTCCTTCCGCTCCCCTTCTCTCCGTCTTCCAGTCAGAAGCGCTCTCCCACAGCCTTCCTTCAGGCTGAAGTCCGGCCAGCTCCAGGCTGTCCGGCAGAGGTTTGGTCCAGAGCTGTCTGGCCGGAGCAATTCCTTTCCTCCGGCAATATGCTGCAATGGCAGCGACCACCGCATGAATCTGTTTTCCTCTGGATTTCCGTACATTTCCCGCAGGAGCGGCCGACACCGGCTTGTGCTCTCCTGCCAGGGACACGGTGCAGACCGGAGGGATTTCCTTTTTGCTGCTGTCCGGCCGGTACTCCGCACCGGAGTAGAAGGGCTGTATCATCTCCAGCACCCCGTCTCCCGATTTTACATAGCTTCTCCCGGGAACATTCAGGTAAGCGGCGTCGCTGACACCCAGCATATCCCGGCTGTCGCTCTCCGACTGCACCTTCAGGCACCAGCGGAAATTGGCGTTGGCATTCATCTGCTCCGTCACCACTCCGGAGGGTTTCTGGGTCATGATCATGGTATAGACGCCCAGAGATCTTCCTCCCCGGAAAAT
>CALWEP010000101.1 GCA_944377325.1 uncultured Lachnospiraceae bacterium | reverse complement strand
CAATTCTCCTTTCCTCAGAATATCCGGCCAGCCGGACATTCAGGTATACCCCATGGAATCTATTTCCATTTGGGCAAACTTCACCCAGTATCTCAACAAAGTCGCTAGAGCATTATAGCACTGTTTTCCCCATAATGCAAGCGTTTTTTGTGATTTTTCGGCCCTTTTCTCCGGGGAAAAGACCTTTATTTATCTCTCCAGATGATTCTGCCCTTGGATAAGTCATACGGGGATAACTCAATGGTTACGCGGTCGCCGGGAAGGATCCTGATATAGTTCATACGCAGCTTGCCGCTGATATGAGCCAGTACCTGATGGCCGTTCTCCAGCTCAACCTGGAACATAGCGTTGGGAAGCTTCTCCACAACGGTTCCTTCAATTTCAATTACATCTGCCTTAGACATCCGATTTCCTCCTATTTAAGATGATTTTCTCTCTCGTAAGCTCTGATGGAAAGCCTTACGGCCTCATCCGTGGCGGGCACGCCGCCGTTCCGGTAGATGACCTGGATATGCTTTTTATTCTTTTTCTTGGGCTTTTCCAGGGTTCTTGAAATCCCATCCACCAGAATAACATATTCTCCGGCTTCTGCCAATATGATAAAGTGATTTCCTCTGTCATGCCCGGCCAGGGACCTGGCCAGATCTCCTGCTCTGTACTCCATAGTCTTCTCCTACAGATGAAGAGAGAGGATCTCAGGCTCCCCCTCGGTTATGAGAACCGTGTTCTCATAATGAGCGGAAAGAGAACCGTCTTCCGTCTTCACCGTCCAGTCATCATCCATCCAGATTACATCGGCCCGGCCCGCATTGATCATAGGCTCAATAGCCAGAGTCATGCCGGGCTCCAGGCGGATTCCCTTTTTCTTCTGAGCGAAGTTGGGAACCTCCGGGTCCTCATGGAGATGGGTGCCGATTCCGTGTCCTACCAGATCCCGCACCACTCCGTAGCCGAATTTTTCCGCATAGGCCTGAATGGCAGAAGAGATGTCATTCAGATGATTGCCAGCTTTTGCATATTTAATTCCTTCAAAAAAGCACTGTCTCGTCACATCGATCAGTTTCTGTGCCTCAGGACTGATCGTCCCTACGGCATGAGTCCTTGCCGCGTCGGAGTGATAACCCTTGTAGATCACTCCCGCATCCAGGCTGACGATGTCTCCTTCCTTCAGATACCGTCTTTTGCTGGGAATTCCGTGAACCACTTCGTCATTCACGGATACGCAGATGGAAGCGGGATAGCCGTTGTAGTTTTTGAAGGAAGGGATGCATCCGAAACCTCGGATGATCTTCTCTCCCAGCCGGTCAATATCCATGGTGGACATTCCCGGCCGGATGGCCGCTTCCAGCTCCTCATGAGTACGGGCGAGGATTTCCCCCGCCTTTCTCATGAGCTCGATTTCCCGTTCAGATTTAATCGTTACTGCCATTCCTTAAGCTCCTAAAATAGCCGTGATGTCCGCAAATACCTTGTCCATATCCTGGGTTCCGTCTACCTCTGCCAGAACGCCCGCTCCCTTGTAGTAGTCGATCAGCGGCTGAGTCTGCTCGTGGTAAACCGTCAGACGGTTCTGCACCGTCTCCGGCTTATCGTCATCTCTCAGGATCAGCTTCTCGCCGCAGGCGTCGCAGATTCCCTCCTCCTTGGGAGGATTGAACTGAATGTGGTAAGTAGCTCCGCAGTTTACGCAGGCTCTTCTTCCGCCCATTCTGGAAACAATGGCGGAATCCGGAACGTCCACGTTCACCGCATAGTCGATGGCCTCTCCCATTTCCGCCAGAGCTTTGGTCAGACTCTCCGCCTGGGGAATGGTTCTGGGGAAGCCGTCCAGCACATAGCCCTTCTCACAGTCATTCTCATGGATTCTGTCCAGAAGCATGCCGATGGTAATCTCATCCGGCACCAGCTTTCCCTGATCCATGTACTCTTTGGCCTTCATTCCCAGCTCCGTGCCGCCCTTGATATTGGCACGGAAAATATCCCCCGTGGAAATGTGAGGAATGCCGTATTTCGCAGCGATCCTCTTTGCCTGAGTACCTTTTCCCGCACCAGGAGCTCCCAACATGATAATTTTCATTTGCTTATACCCCCTTCTTAGCTATTTCGTGATTTTCCTTTATACCAGAAGAAACACGCGTACCGTGCGTGTTTCCTCAAGTATGTCAGTCATTTAAGAATCCCTTATAGTTGCGCACCAGCATCTGAGACTCTATTGCCTTGATGGTCTCCACCGTTACGGAAACGATAATGATAATAGACGTTCCGCCGAAGGATAAGTGTCCTACGCCGAATAAGCCGGACACAATGATCGGAAGCAGGCAGACGATAATCAGTCCGATGGCTCCGATGAACACCAGGTAGTTCAGAATCTGGTTCAGATAGTCAGAGGTGGGCTTGCCCGGACGGATTCCGGGAATAAAGCCTCCGGCTTTCTTCATATTATTTGCCACTTCCAGCGGATTAAAGGTGATGGAAGTGTAGAAATAAGCAAATACAACAATCAGCGCCACATAGATGACTACTCCAACGGAGTATATCGGCATTTCCGGCCGGAACCAGTTGGAGGAATTTAACACTGCCAGGATGTGTCCGCCGATTCCCGTAGCCTGCACACCGAGAAGCTGTGCGATCACCACTGGGAAAGACATGATCGAAGATGCAAAGATAACCGGAATCACGCCTGCGGTATTCACCTTCAGCGGGATATGAGTAGACTGACCGCCCACCATCCGGCGTCCCTGCATTTTCTTGGAATACTGTACCGGTATTCTTCTCTCGCCGTTCTGGAGAATCACAACGAATACCACAACGCCTACGATGATCGCAAGGATGATCGCAGCGATCACCACTGCCGAGCCGATATTGCTGGCCGTAGCGATAAATACGGTATACAGAGTCGTCGCGTCTCCGGGAAGGCTGGAAATGATGTTGAACAGCAGGACGATGGAAATACCGTTTCCGATGCCGTTCTGAGTGATCCGCTCACCGATCCACATCAGCAGCGCACTGCCGGCGGTCATAGCTGCAATCACCACCAGTACGCTCCAGAAATTGTAAGTGATCAGGAGTCCCTGACGGCCAAAACCGATGGCCATGGCACTGGATTGAATCAGCGCCAGGGCTACGGTTACATATCTGGTGTACTCAGCGATCTTCTTCCTTCCGTCCTCTCCATCCTTCTGCATCTCCTCCAGCTTTGGAATGGCTATGGTGAGCAGCTGCATGATAATGGAGGATGTGATGTACGGGGTAATGCTCAGCGCGAAAAGAGACATGTTCGTAAAAGAACCGCCCGTCAGCGCGTCGAGGAAGTTAAATGCGTCTCCTGTATTGGACAATCTGGTGAACCAATCCTGGATAAAGCCCTTGTCCACTCCCGGAATGGGGAGAAGGGACCCGAACCGAATGACTACCACCATCATGGCCGTATACAGCAGCTTTTTCCGCAGATCCGGAATCTTAAACGCATTCCTGAGTGTTGTTAACATATTAGATCACCTCGCAGGTTCCACCTAAAGCTTCAATCTTAGCCTTTGCTCCCTCGCTGAATGCATCTGCCTTCACGTTCAGCTTCTTGGTCAGCTCACCGTTTCCAAGAATCTTCACGCCGTCGCGGGGGTTCTTCACGATTCCGCTCTCGATGAGAGTCTCAACGGTAACTACTGCGTCATTGTCAAATCTCTCTAACGCACCTACGTTGATACCTACGATCGTCTTTGTATTTCTATTGGTAAAGCCTCTCTTGGGAAGACGTCTGTACAACGGCATCTGGCCGCCCTCGAAGCCCGGTCTGGGAGCTCCGGAACGAGCCTTCTGACCCTTGTGGCCCTTGCCGGCAGTCTTGCCGTTGCCTGAGCCGTGTCCGCGTCCTCTTCTGAAATTATCGCTGTGCTTGGACCCTTCCGCAGGTCTTAAATTGGATAAATCCATCCCTGGCACCTCCTTGCTCT
>CALWEP010000100.1 GCA_944377325.1 uncultured Lachnospiraceae bacterium | reverse complement strand
CCCTGAGGGCCCTGAATGCCTGCTCCGATGAACTGATCCGTATGGTGGGAGAGCACGGGGCGGAACGGGGGGCCATGATACAGGCTCATATGAATGAATACCCGGGAGAGGTGGAAGAGGCCTGCAGACGATGGGGAATGGCTCCTTATGAATATATGGAGCAGACGGGACTGCTGTCAGAGCGTTTTTTGGGCGCTCACAGCCTGATTCTGTCTGACCGTGAAAAAGAGCTGATCGCAGAGAGAGGCTCTTTGATATGCCACTGTCCTTTCAGCAACTGCGGAAAAGCCGCGCCGGAAACGCCGGAGCTGCTGGAGCGCGGGATTGTGCCGGGCTTCGGAACGGACGGGGGAGCCCACGGAGGCTTAAGCCTGTGGAACGAAATGCGCATATTCCGTTCCGTTATGCAGCTTCTGTTCGGCGTGCCCGGGAAAAATTCCCGGATTATGCCGGCGGAGCAGATTTTCCGCATGATGTATGAGGGCGGAGCCGCCGCTTTGGATGAAAAAGGAAGGACAGGGAAAATTGAAGCGGGATACCGGGCCGATCTGATCGGGATCGACCTGAACGTTCCTTCCATGCAGCCTGCAGCCCGTATGATCCGGACTTTATTTGAATGCGGAAGCGAGGCGGCGGTAAAGGATATGATTGTAAACGGAAAAATACTCATGCATAACCGGGAGATCCTTACCTTAGATGAGGAGCGGATCGTGCATGAGCTTAAAAATACAACGGAACAGAGGAATGATTAAATGGAATGGCTGCTGATTTTGACAGCTAATTTGCTGGTAGGCGCCTGCATCGGGATCTGCGGCATTGCAGGCTTTGTGCTGCCCATGTTTTACATCGGTTTGGGAATGAGCGCTGCGGAAAGTCTTGCGCTGAGCTTTTCGGCTTTTATTCTGTCCGGAGTGATCGGTTCTGCGGAATACCGGAAAAATAAGAATCTGGACCTTGCTTTCGGCACCCGTCTGGGGATAGGAAGCCTGGCGGGGGCTCTGGCGGGGGTCCGGCTGAATATGATTCTTCCGGAAGAGACGGTGAAGCTGCTGCTGTATGCGGTGGTGCTGCTGTCGGGAATTTCCATCCTGCTTCGGAAGGACCGGGAATCCGGGCATGGCTTCCGGATCCGGGAGCATGGGATTCTTACCCTGCTGCTGGGGGCGGTGACGGGAGCTGTGTGCTCCGCTTCGGGAGCAGGCGGACCGGTTCTGGTGATGCCCCTTCTGGTAACTCTTGGCATCCCTGTCAGGATGGCTGTGGGAATCGCTCTCTACGATTCCGTCTTTATAGGCATCCCGGCGGCGGCAGGGTATCTGCTCCGGAGCTTTTCACCGTCTCTTCTGGCAATGCTGCTTGTTTCTCTGGCCGCTCACGGAGTCGGCGTATTTATAGGAAGCAGGGCGGCAGTCCATGTGAATCAAACGCTTTTAAAGCGGGCGGTGGCGGTGGGATCCGTTGCCATTGCCTGCTTCAAGCTGGCGACGATGTAACGGAAAAGGGCCTGCGGGTGAAATCAGTACCTCAGGCAACAGGATATATGAAGAAAGGAACTGTGATATATGACAAAACTGATTTCCTGGAATGTGAACGGCCTTCGCGCCTGTGTCACCAAAGGTTTTTTAGATTATTTCAAGGAAGCGGACGCGGATATTTTCTGCCTTCAGGAGACAAAGCTCCAGGAAGGACAGATTGACCTGGAGCTGGAGGGATACCGCCAGTATTGGAATTATGCGGAGAAAAAGGGCTATTCCGGAACGGCTCTCTTCACCAGGAAAGAGCCGCTGTCTGTTTCCTACGGAATCGGCGCAGAGGAGCATGACCGGGAGGGCCGGGTGATTACTGCCGAATTTGAGGAGTATTATGTGGTGACCTGCTACACTCCCAATTCCCAGGACGGCCTGGCCCGGCTTCCCTACAGACGGGAGTGGAACGCCGCGTTTCTGGCTTATCTGAAAAAACTGGAGGAGAAGAAGCCGGTGGTATTCTGCGGTGATCTGAATGTGGCTCATCGGGAAATCGATCTGAAAAACCCTAAGACCAACCGGAAAAATGCGGGCTTTACCGATGAGGAGAGAGAGGATTTCACTGCCCTGCTCAATGCGGGCTTCATTGATACCTTCCGGTATTTTTATCCCGATGCGGAAGGAATTTATTCCTGGTGGTCCTATCGGTTCAGCGCCAGGGCGAAGAACGCCGGGTGGCGCATTGACTATTTCTGCGTGTCGGAAAGTCTGAAGGACCGGCTGGAGAGTGCGGCTATCCATACGGAGGTCATGGGATCCGACCACTGCCCTGTGGAGGTTGTGCTGAAATCATGAACATTGTGACCATAGAACATCTGACAAAATCTTATACGGAAAGGCTGCTCTTTGACGATACGGATTTTTCCGTTCAGGAAGGGGAAAAAATCGGTCTGATCGGAATCAACGGTACGGGAAAATCCACGCTTTTAAAGATTGTGGCCGGATTGGAGGAGCCGGATTCGGGAACGGTGACCAGACGGAGAAATCTGGACATCCGCTACCTGCCCCAGAACCCCCGCTTTGTGGACGGAGAGACCATCCTGGAAAGCATTGTGCGGGAAAATGAAGGCCATTCTCATGTGTGGGATCTGGAAAGCCAGGCAAAAACCATACTCACCCGCCTGGGAATCACCGACTTTGACGCAAAGGTGGAGACCCTGTCCGGAGGACAGAGAAAGAGGATCGCTCTGGCCAGCGTTCTTCTTTCCACGGCGGAGCTTCTGGTGCTGGACGAGCCCACCAACCATCTGGACAGCGCCATGGCGGACTGGCTGGAAGAGTATCTGAAAAAGTTCAAAGGGGCGCTGGTGATGATCACCCATGACCGTTACTTCCTGGACAGCGTTACGGAGAGAATCGTGGAGCTGGACAAGGGAAAGCTTTACAGCTATCAGGCCAATTATGAGGGGTATCTGAAACTGAAGTCGGAGCGTCTGGACATGGCTCAGGCATCGGAACGAAAGCGCCAGTCCATTTTGCGGGTGGAGCTGGAATGGATGATGCGGGGCGCCAGGGCCCGGTCCACCAAGCAGAAGGCCCATATTCAGCGGTATGAGGCGCTGAGAGATCAGAAAGGACCGGAGACGGACGTTCAGGTGGAACTGGATTTCGTTTCCAGCCGTCTGGGCCGCACCACCGTGGAGGTAGAAGGACTGTGCAAAGCCTATGGAGATAAGGTTCTGGTAAAGGACTTCACCTATATTTTCCTGAAAAATGACCGGATCGGCATCATCGGCCCCAACGGCAGCGGAAAATCCACCCTGATGAAGATGATCGCAGGCTGGACGGAGCCGGACGCAGGGACGGTGACCATCGGGCAGACCGTAAAGATCGGCTATTTTTCCCAGGAAAATGAGGCCATGGACGAGAGCCTGAAGGTAATTGACTACATCCGGGATGTGGCAGAGTACGTGCCGACCAGCGGAGGAAGAATTACCGCATCCCAGATGCTGGAGCGCTTTCTCTTCCCTTCCGCCGTTCAGTACAATGTGATCGCCAAGCTGTCGGGAGGAGAAAAGCGCAGGCTGTATCTGTGCCGTATCCTTATGGAAGCTCCCAATGTGCTGATGCTGGATGAGCCCACCAATGATCTGGACATTCAGACGCTGACCATTTTGGAAGACTATCTGGACAGCTTCCAGGGAATTGTCATTGCCGTTTCTCATGACCGTTATTTCCTGGACCGGATCGCAGGAAGGATCTTTGCCTTTGAAGGAAACGGAACGGTGCGCCAGTACGAGGGCGGCTTTACGGACTATCAGGCTGCCTTTGAGCGCCTTCACGGTGATGAGGAACCGGAGCAGAAAAAGGCGAAGGCTTCCGGTCCCAAGGAGAAACCGAGAGAAAAGAAGCTGAAGTTTACCTATGCGGAACAGAGAGAATGGGACACCATAGAAGAGACCATCGCCTCCCTGGAGGAGGAATCGGCTGCCCTGGAAAAGGAGATCGAGGCAGCTGCCACAGACTACGGAAAACTGAAGGAACTGATGGCTCTGAAGGAAGAGAAGGACGCTCTTTTGGAGGAAAAGATGGACCGCTGGGTGTATCTGAATGATCTGGCAGAAAGAATTGCGGCCCAGCAGCAATAGGAGGGAAGAGATGGGAGATTTTTATATAGCGGAAGATAAGAAATGGTATCCCCTGGGAGTTACGGAGACGGCGAAAGGGTACCACTTTGCCACCACGGCAGGAAAAGAAAGCTGTTCCCTGGTGCTGTTTCGGGAGGGAAAAACGGCCCCGGCCCAAAAGCTTCCGTTCCGTCCGGAAGACAGAACGGGAGATGTGTGGAACATGACGGTTGCAGGCGGAGATTTCCGCGGAATAGAGTACGCCTATGAGGCGGACGGAAAGCTGGAAGCCGACAGGTACGGCCTGTCCTTCCGCGGCCATGAGCAGTGGGGGAATCTTAACAATGTCAAAAAGGTAAGGCGGGCATCTGTGGTTCAGGAGGAATTTGACTGGGAGGGAGACAGGCCTCTGCAGATCCCCTATGAGGAGACGGTGATCTACCGCCTGCATGTGAGAGGCTTTACAAAGCATTCTTCCTCCGGAACGGAAAACAGGGGTACCTTTGCGGCAATTGCGGAGAAAATCCCCTATTTCAAAGAGCTGGGCGTGACGGCGGTGGAGCTTCTGCCTCCCTCGGAGTTTGAGGAAGTGATGATGCCGGAGCATGCGGACGGAAATCCTTACGGAAAGGAAGAACCTACGGGAAGGCTGAATTACTGGGGCTACGGAAAAGGCTGCTCCTTTGCGCCCAAGGCATCCTTCTGCTCCGGAAAGGAAAAGCATCCGGTGCGGGAATTCCGGGAGCTGGTAAAGGCTCTCCACAAAGCCGGACTGGAGATTATCATAGAACTGTATTTTACGGGGAAGGAGACGCCCGGCTATGCCCTGGAGGCAGTGCGCAGCTGGGTGGAGCGCTACCATGTGGACGGTGTCCATCTGGTTGGCTGTGCTCCCGTAAAGGCAGTGGGAGAGGATCCGTTTCTCAGCCGCACGAAGCTGCTGGCAAACAGCTGGGAGGGAGTGGAGCCCGGGACCGTGCGCCATCTGGGAGAATACAATGACGGATTTCTCACGGATATGCGCCGCCTGCTGAAGGGAGATGAGGATCAGATCAGCAGTCTGGTATTCCGGATCAAGAGAAATCCGGAAAAAGCGGCGGCTGTCAATTATATGGCTTCCACCAACGGCTTTACCATGATGGATATGGTATCCTACGACCGGAAGCACAACGAGGCGAACGGAGAAAACGGCAGGGACGGTACGGACTGCAATTACAGCTGGAACTGCGGAACGGAAGGACCGACCCGGAAGAAAAAAATCCTGGAAATGAGAAAAAAACAGCTGAGAAATGCGTTTACCCTTCTGTTCCTGAGCCAGGGAACGCCCCTTCTGCTGGCAGGAGATGAATTCGGAAATACCCAGAACGGAAACAACAACGCCTACTGCCAGGACAACGATATTTCCTGGCTGAACTGGAACCTGCTGAAGACCAACCGGGATATTTACGAGTTTGTCCGTTACCTGATCGCCTTCCGGAAGGCTCACCCCGTGTTTCATATGGAGAAGGAACCGAAGATCATGGATTACAAAGCCTGCGGCTACCCGGACGTATCGTTCCACGGAGAAAAAACCTGGTGCCCGGAATTTGAGAATTTCCGCCGGCAGCTGGGAATTCTGTACTGCGGCAGTTATGGGACGAAGCCGGACGGCAGCGAGGATGATTTCTTCTATATGGCCTGCAATATGCATTGGGAGCCTCATCTGTTTGCCCTGCCCCACCTGCCGAAGGACCGCAGCTGGCACATGGCAATGAATACGGATGACGGGGCCTGCAACGGCATTTATCCGCCGGGAGAAGAGAAGCTTTTGAAGGATCAGAGGAAATTTATGGTTCCCAGCAGGAGCATTGTGGTGTTTATCGGAAAGAAGCAGGGATAATAAAATACCGGGCCATGGCAGAATACCATGGCCCGGCGCACTGTATCCGGCAATCCTGAGCTTACTCCGGATATACCAGCCGTTCCTCGTCAATGT
>CALWEP010000099.1 GCA_944377325.1 uncultured Lachnospiraceae bacterium | reverse complement strand
TATATCATGGATTATCTGACGGAAAACAAACTAGAAACTGACGGCGGGGCAAGCCTGTAGGCTTGCCGGATAGGAGGAACGAATATGAAATCTCTTGAAGAGCTGAGAGCGATCCGCGAAAAGATGCAGAATCAGGTAAGCATGCGCGCGGAAGATCATACACATACACGGGTGGTAGTGGGCATGGCCACCTGCGGAATTGCCAGCGGGGCCCGTCCCGTGCTGAATACCCTCTCCTCTCTGGTCCAGGAAAAGGGCCTGACAGGAAAAGTGGCTGTTACTCAGACCGGCTGCATCGGCCTGTGCCAGTACGAGCCCATCGTTGAAGTGCTGGAGCCGGGCAAACCAAAAGTGACCTATATTAAAATGAATCCCGACAAGGCTGCCGAGGTGGTGGAGCGTCACCTGATCGGCGGTCACGTGGTGGAAAAATACACTCTGGCATCTGCCGATATTAAGTAAAAAAGGAGGAACCCCATTATGTATCGTTCGCACGTATTGGTCTGCGGAGGAACGGGCTGCACCTCCTCCGGAAGCCAGAAAATCATGGAAAGACTGAAAGAAGAGCTGGAAAAGCAGGGCCTCACCGATGAGGTATCCGTTGTTCAGACCGGCTGCCACGGCCTGTGTGCCCTGGGTCCCATTATGATCGTTTATCCCGACGCTTCCTTCTATTCAATGGTAAAGGAAGAGGACATCCCTGAGATCGTATCGGAACACCTGCTCAAGGGCCGCGTGGTAAAGCGCCTGCTTTACCAGGAGACTGTGACTCCCGCAGGAGTCAAGGCTCTCATTGACACTGACTTTTATAAAAAACAGCACCGCATCGCCCTGCGCAACTGCGGTATCATCAATCCGGAGGTAATTGAAGAATACATCGGCACCGGCGGCTACCAGGCCCTTGGAAAGGTTCTTACGGAAATGACCCCCGATGACGTAATCCAGGTTCTTCTGGACAGCGGTCTCCGCGGAAGAGGAGGCGGCGGCTTCCCCACAGGACTGAAGTGGAAACTGGCCAAGCAGAATGACGCTGATCAGAAATATGTCTGCTGCAACGCCGACGAAGGCGATCCGGGCGCATTTATGGACCGTTCCATTCTGGAAGGCGATCCCCATGCCGTGCTGGAGGCTATGGCCATCGCCGGTTATGCCATCGGAGCCAGCCAAGGCTATATTTACGTCCGTGCCGAATATCCCATCGCCGTGCAGCGTCTGAGAATCGCCATCGCACAGGCCAGGGAAATGGAGCTTTTAGGAAACGACATCTTCGGCACCGGCTTTAATTTTGACATCGATCTGCGTTTGGGCGCCGGCGCATTCGTCTGCGGCGAGGAGACCGCTCTGATGACCTCCATCGAAGGAAACCGCGGCGAACCCAGACCCAGACCGCCGTTCCCGGCTCAGAAGGGTCTGTTCGGAAAGCCCACCATCCTGAACAACGTGGAAACCTATGCCAACATTCCTCAGATCATCTTAAACGGTCCGGAATGGTTCTCTTCCATGGGTACGGAAAAATCCAAGGGCACCAAGGTGTTCGCCCTGGGCGGCAAGATCCACAACACCGGACTGGTAGAGATCCCCATGGGAACCACTCTGCGGGAAGTTATTGAGGAAATCGGCGGCGGCATCCCCGGCGGCAAAAAATTCAAGGCTGCCCAGACCGGCGGTCCGTCCGGCGGCTGTATCCCGGCAGAGCATTTTGACATCCCCATCGACTATGACAACCTGATCTCCATCGGATCCATGATGGGTTCCGGCGGACTGATCGTTATGGATGAAACCGACTGTATGGTGGACATCGCCAAGTTTTTCCTGGAATTCACCGTGGAGGAATCCTGCGGCAAGTGTACGCCCTGCCGGATCGGCACAAAGCGTATGCTGGAGATCCTGACAAAGATCACCAAAGGCCAGGCCACCATGGAGGATCTGGACAGACTGGAGGATCTGTGCTACTACATCAAGGAGAATTCCGCCTGCGGCCTGGGACAGACTGCTCCCAATCCGGTGCTCTCCACGCTCCGCTATTTCCGCAGTGAGTACGAGGCACACATCAAGGAGAAACGCTGTCCGGCAGGAGTCTGCAAGGCACTCCTCTCCTACCATATTGATCCTGACAAGTGTAAGGGCTGTACTCTGTGCGCCCGCAGCTGTCCCAACAACGCCATCTCCGGCACCGTGAGAAATCCGCATGTCATCGATCAGGAAAAATGCATCAAGTGCGGCGCCTGCATGGAGAAGTGTAAATTCGGCGCTATCTACAAACAGTAATGGAGGGGGATCACTATGGAGAATATCACAATCAAAATCAACGGCATGGAAGTCAGTGCTCCCAAAGGGTCAACCATTCTGGAGGCAGCCAGACTGGCCCACATTGAGATTCCTACGCTGTGCTATTTAAAAGAGATCAACGAAATCGGCGCCTGCCGGATGTGCGTAGTGGAGGTAAAGGGCGCGAAAAGCCTGGTTGTCTCCTGCGTCTATCCCATCAACGAGGGAATGGAGGTCTGGACCAACACGCCCAAGGTACTGGCTTCAAGAAAGAAGACCCTTCAGCTTCTTCTTTCCAACCACAACCGCAGCTGTCTGTCCTGCGTGAGAAGCGGAAACTGCGAGCTGCAGCAGCTTTGTAAGGAGCTGGGCGTAGAGGACGACGGACGCTATGACGGCGAGAAAACTCCTTCCGTCATCGATTCCAGCGCCGCTCATATGCTTCGCGACAACAGCAAATGTATCCTCTGCCGCCGCTGTGTGGCCGTCTGTGAAAAGACCCAGGGCATCGGCGTCATCGGAGCAAACATGAGAGGCTTTGCCACCTTTATCGGTTCTGCCTTCGATATGGGACTGGGCGAAACCAGCTGCGTATCCTGCGGCCAGTGTATCGCCGTCTGCCCCACCGGCGCCCTTCAGGAAAAAGACTGCACCGACGAGGTTCTTGCAGCCATTGCCGATCCGTCCAAGCATATGATCGTGCAGACCGCTCCCTCCGTGAGAGCCGGCCTGGGAGAGGAATTCGGCTATCCCATCGGAACCAATGTGGAAGGAAAAATGGTAGCCGCTCTGAGAAGAGCAGGCTTTGACAAGGTATTTGACACGGATTTCGCAGCCGACCTGACCATCATGGAGGAAGCTCACGAATTCCTGCAGAGAGTGAAAAACGGCGGAGTCCTTCCCCTCATCACCTCCTGCTCTCCCGGCTGGGTGAAATACTGCGAGCACTATTTCCCGGATATGACGGAAAATCTGTCCTCCTGCAAATCTCCTCAGCAGATGTTCGGCGCCATCGCCAAATCCTACTACGCGGAAAAGGCCGGCATCGACCCGAAGGATATCGTTTCCGTATCCGTTATGCCCTGTACCGCCAAGAAATTTGAAATCGGAAGAGACGATCAGGACGCCAACGGCGTGCCGGATGTGGATTATTCCATGACCACCAGAGAGCTGGCCCGTTTAATCCGCAAATGCGGCATTAAATTCACCTCTCTCCCGGATGAAGATTTCGATACGCCTCTGGGCTTAAGCACCGGCGCGGGAACCATCTTCGGAGCCACCGGCGGCGTTATGGAGGCCGCCCTTCGTACAGCTGTGGAAACTCTTACAGGTGAAGAGCTGGAAAACGTGGATTTCACGGAAGTTCGGGGAACAAAGGGCATCAAGGAGGCCACTTACCACGTAGCCGGCATGGATGTGAAGGTTGCCGTAGCCTCCGGTCTGGGCAACGCCAGAGAGCTGCTGAACAAGGTAAAGAACGGAGAAGCCTCCTACCACTTTATTGAAATCATGGGATGTCCCGGCGGCTGTGTCAACGGCGGCGGTCAGCCTCAGCAGCCCGGCTGGGTGCGCAATACGGTGGATATCCGCGCACTGCGGGCTAAGGTTCTCTATGACGATGACAAGGCCGATTCCATCCGTAAATCCCATGAAAACCCGGCCATTAAAGAGCTGTATGCCTCCTATCTGGGCGAACCGGGCAGCGAAAAGGCCCATCACCTGCTGCATACCACTTACGTAAAAAGAAAAATCAATGAGCTGTAATTGAAATATTTTCAGCTTCACCGCAGAAAGCCGTTCTGCTGGAACCGATCCGGCCTCAGCCGGATTCCGGGTTCCCGGAACGGCTTTTTTTAGTCCGCTCGGCCGCCCCGGGGAAATCCTTCCCCTCGGACGCCTTCACATATCCGTTGATTTTCAAGGCAATTCTGAATATAATAGTCTCAGCGAATTTCTAATTTTACCGCAAGGAGGACCTTCATGAATCTTGTTTTGCTCCTCAGCGCCGTTGTGCTGATTGCCTGCATTGCCGGAAGCAGAGTGTCCGGCCGTCTGGGAATTCCCACTCTTCTTCTTTTTATTGCCCTGGGAATGCTTTTCGGCTCCGACGGCCTGCTGAAAATCGAATTTGAAGACTATGCTCTGTCGGAGCAGGTATGCTCGGCAGCCCTGATCTTTATCATGTTCTACGGCGGCTTCGGTACCAAGTGGAGCGCGGCAAAGCCCGTAGCAGTCCGCGCCTCTCTTCTGAGCACTGCAGGCGTACTCGTCACTGCCGGTCTTACCGGTCTTTTCTGCCGTCTGGTTCTGGGTATGGAGCTGGCCGAGGGAATGCTCATCGGCGCTGTGCTGGGCTCCACAGATGCCGCCTCCGTCTTCTCCATCCTTCGTTCCCGCCGGCTGAACCTGAAATACGGCACTGCGTCCCTGCTGGAAATTGAAAGCGGCAGCAACGATCCCTGCGCTTATATGCTCACAGTGATTCTCCTTTCCGCCATGTCCGGCAGCCTGTCGCCTGCTGCCGTCGCCTACTCCGTCTTCGCGCAGGTGGCCTACGGCCTTGCCGCCGGTGCGGCAGCCGCCCTCCTCGGCGGCTGGGTGCTGAGAAATGTCCGCTTCGGCTCAGAGGGCTTTGAGTCCATCTTTCTGGTGGCAGTGGCCCTCGCCTCCTACTCTCTCCCTGCCCTTTTCGGGGGAAACGGCTATCTGAGCGCTTATATTGCGGGAATTATGCTGGGAAATCAGGAAATCCCCAAGAAAACTACTTTGGTAAACTTTTTCGATGCCTTCAACGGGATGATGCAGATGCTCATTTTCTTCCTGCTGGGTCTTCTGGTATTTCCCTCCCGCCTTCCTCAGGCCTTTCTCCCGGCGCTGCTGGTGTTTCTGTTCCTGACGGCAGTTGCCCGGCCCATTGCGGTTTCCCTGCTGCTCACCCCCTTCCGCGCCCCCCGGAATCAGCAGCTGCTGGTTTCCTTCGCCGGCCTGCGCGGCGCCGCTTCCATTGTATTTTCCATTGTGGCCGCCGTATCGCCGGGATATGGGAAAGAATCCATTTTCCACATGGTTTTCTGTGTGGTTCTCCTTTCTCTGCTGTTTCAGGGAGCGCTCCTGCCGGCAGCCGCCGAAAAGCTTTCCATGATTGATGACAGCGAAAATGTACTGAAAACCTTCAACGATTATTCTGAAGAATCTGCGATCCGTTTCATCCGTCTGGAGATCCGGCCGGGACATCCCTGGATTCGGAAGGAAATTAAAGATATCTCCTCTATTCCGGGAGCTCTGATCGCCGCTGTGCTTCGGGAAGGCCGGGCAGTGATTCCGAAAGGAGACACGGTAATCCTGGAAGGCGATTCCGTAATCATCGGAGCGGAAGAATATCAGGACCGGGACGGAATCGAGCTTTCCGAAATCCAGGTGGACTCCAAAAGCCGTATTGCCGGAAAATCTCTGCGGGAAGCAGACCTTCGAAAGGATTCTCTGGTTGTGCTGATCCGCAGAAACGGGCAGGATGTCATTCCTGACGGTGAAACCGTAATTCTGGAAGGCGATCTTCTGGTTGTCTGCTCCAGGAACTGAAAACAGCCGCCCGGGACGGAGAAAAAGTTTTCTTTTCCTCATCCCGGGCGGCTGTTTTCTGCCTGTTATTCGTCCTCTTCCGTAATCAAAACCGCTTCACTCAGATCAAACACTTTAGAAAAGGCATATTTATTCTTTTTCGACGTATCCATCAAAACAAATACCTTTTTGGCATGCTCTTTTACAATCACTTTCTTTCTCGCTTCCCTGTCATCATAAGTGTAAATTCCTCCGTCAGGGATGTATCCGTTGGCGCCGATAAAGGCTTTGTCAAAATACATATCGGAAATCATTTTCTCCGTCTGAGCCCCCAGCACAGATTCCAGATCCGCCCGCACCTCTCCTCCCAGCATAATACAGGTTGCGTTTTTTATGGGGAGGTAATCCCTCAGTTCCGTGCTGCTGGATACGATGGTAATCCGCTTCCCCTGAAGATATTTGAACATACTGACGGTGGTTGTGCCGGAATCTACGTAAATACAGTCTCCGTCCTCCACCAGCTGGGCCGCCTTTTTGGCAATGATTTCTTTTTCCTCACTGTGAATCAGGCGTTTCTTCACCACAGGCTGATCGAAGTCCTCAGCCTTGTATTTTACGGCGCCCCCCCGCATCACAATAACGCTTCCTTCCTGCTCCAGGGCCGCCACATCCCGGCGAACGGTGGAAAGAGAAATACCCACCTCTGCCGCCAGATCCTTTATATATGAAATATCCTTTGATTTAATACATCTTAACAGTTCTTCTTTTCTCAGTTCCGGAACCATGACAAAACTCCTCTAACCTTTGATGATTGTATTATATCAGAGAAGCCTTGATTTTTTCAACTGCCACCTGTTTTTTTCAGCGGCCTCCGCCCAATTCCTCCAGGCAGGGCATCCCTTCCTGGGCTCCGATTTTGGACACGGTAACGGCAGCTGCCCGGGAAGCAAATTCGCAGGCTTCTCTGCTGTCCATGCCCCGCAGCTTTCCGTAAGCAAAAGCTCCGATATAAGAATCTCCTGCTCCTGTAGTCTCTGCCACCTGATCTACCTTTTCAGGCGGAATAAAGGAGATGCTGCCGCCCTCCAGCAGCGCGCTTCCCTTGTCGCCTAAAGTAACAATCACCGTTCCGCCGCACAGCGCTTCCAGTTTTTCTCTGTTCTCCTCCACTTCGCGGAAACCGGCAATCTGTGCCTCCGTATAGAACGAAGCTTCCGTTTCATTCACAATCACACAGTCCGCGTTCCGCAGCGCTTCTCCGGAAACGGGCTTGGCCGGCGCTGCGTTCAGGATCGAAAATACCCCTTCCTCCTTTGCAATGGTCAGAATTCTTTCCACCACCTTCACCGGAATCTCCAGCTGAAGAATCACTGCAGCGCTGTTTTTGATCATCTCACGGGCCTGTTCGGCCGCAGCTTCGTCCATGTCAAAATTCGCCCCTGTAATAATAGATGCGAACACCGTTCCGTCCTCCAGAGCATGGACAACGCCCACTCCCGTAGGAAGACTGCTCCGCTCCACCCGGGAACAGTCCACTCCGTAGGTTTTCAGCCTTTCCAGCAGAATATCTCCGAAGCTGTCGCTTCCCACCTTTCCCGCCATAGCCGTAGAAAGTCCCAGTTTTGCGCATTGAACCGCTTGATTTGCCCCTTTTCCTCCTCCTGCATAGGTTATGCTGTCGGCCGTATAGGTTTCTCCGGCGCAGGGCATCCGTTTCTGCTTCATAATAATGTCATAGTTCAGGCTTCCGATTACGCAAACATCGTTTTTCGCCATATCCCATATCCTCCCGTCAGGCTTTTGCCTTCTTGTTCAGTCTCATGGCTGCCAGTTTTCCCTGAATTACGTCCACATAAACAGCGAATACAATGATCAGACCGGTCGCAATGTACTGCCAGAAGGTATCCACTCCGCATACTACCAAACCGACCTTCAGCGCCTGAAGCAGAATAGCTCCCAGAAATGTTCCCACAATGCTTCCCTTTCCTCCTGCCAGACTGGTGCCTCCGATGGCTGCCGCAGCAATGGCGTTTGTCTCATAGCTGGCTCCTGCAGCCGGTTCTCCCGTTCCCAGCTTGGCCAGCATAACCATGGCAGCCAAAGCCACTGTCACTCCACAGACAGCATACGCCAGAATCTTGTTCTTGTCCACATTTACGCCGGAAAGCCTGGTGGCTTCCTCATTGCTTCCGATGGCGTACAGATAGGTACCGAATTTTGTATGTTTTAAAAGAATGTAAGCAACTGCCGTAACAGCCAGAAACAGGATCATGGAAGAAGAAAGGCTTCCCACTACATCACCGTCCATCAGGTCGCGGAATGTCTGCGGAATATTCAGCACCGGCCATCCTCCCGTAATCAGATAAGCCACTCCGCGGTATACGGACATCATGCCCAGCGTTGCCACAAAAGGCTGGAGTCTCATTTTGGCAACCAGCACGCCGTTTACCAGTCCCAGCACAAAGCCGATCGCCACTCCTGCCAGTACTGCCGGAAGAGGGCGAAGTCCCATAACCGTAAAATTGCCTACGCTTACGATTACAATCGCCAGGGTGGAGCCTACGGTCAGGTCAATTCCTCCCGTAATGATCACTAAGGTCATTCCGATGGCCAGCAGACCGTTGATTACCGACTGATCCAGAATATCCAGCAGATTGGACGGAGAAAAATAGATCGGCTGAATCATCCCGAATACGATCATAATTACGGCCAGCGCCGCCACTACCTCCAACTCTCTTGAAAACCGTTTGACAAATCCTTTCATATTCAGCCTCCCATTGCAAATTTCATGATAATTTCTTCATTCAGTTCCTTCCGGCCCAGCTCTCCCATGATCCGGCCTTCTCTCATGACGATCACCCGGTCGCTCATGCCGATCACCTCCGGAAGCTCTGAGGAAACCATGATAATGGACTTTCCTCTGGCTACAAGCTCTTCCATCAGCCGGTATATCTCCGCCTTGGCTCCCACGTCGATTCCTTTCGTAGGTTCGTCAAAAATAATAATATCCGCATCCGTCGTCATCCACTTGGCGATAATCACCTTCTGAGCATTTCCTCCGCTTAAGGCCTCCGTCAGATACTCCGGGTCCGCTGGGTGAAGATTCATCTCCCCTGTGTAGTACATACAGTTTTCCAGAATCTTCTTTTCATTTACGAATCCCCTGCTGCAGAACCTGTCCATGGAAGCCAGAGCCATATTCACCGCATTATTGAAATTTTTCACAAATCCCTGCGTCTTTCTGTTTTCCGGGATCAGACCCAGGCTGTATCTGAGAGCATCCTTCGGTGTCCTGATCTCAGCCTTCTTTCCGTGAATATACACAGAGCCGCTGGTATAGGAATCTGCTCCGAAGATCGCCCGCATCACATCCGTTCTTTTAGAGCCCACCAGCCCGGCAAAAGAAAGGATCTCTCCGCGATGCAGCTCAAAGCTGATATCCTCAAATACCCCGTTTTTGCAGAGAGACTCTACTTTCAGCACCACTTCCTCCGAAGAGCAGAGTTCCTGATTTCTCACCGCATAGGCAGACACGTCCCGCCCCACCATATGCCGGATCAGTTCATCTTTTTTCGTTTCTTTGATCTGCAGGGTGCAGATGTATTTTCCGTCCCGCAGAATGCTGGCTCTGTCCGCAATGGCGTACACCTCATCCAGCCTGTGAGTAATATAAAGAATGGTAATTCCCTGGGCCTTCAGTTCCATGATCAGCTGCAGCAGCCGGTCCACTTCCCGGTCCGTAAGAGCGGAGGTAGGTTCGTCAAACGATATGATCCGTGCATTGTGGAACAGCGCCTTCGCAATAAGAATCATCTGCATTTCACCGGTACTCAGAGAGTTCACCCGGTCTCTGCTTCTGAACCGGCATCCCAGCTTTTCCAGGATTCCATCTGTTTTTTCATACATGGCTTCATAATCAATAAGCCCTTTTTTTGCCGGTTCGTAGCCCAGAGCGATATTCTGTCCCACTGTCAGCTCCGTAACCAGATTCACCTCCTGGTGTACCTTGGCAATTCCGTATTCAATGGCATCGTTGGCATTTTTAAAGTTTACCTTACTGCCGTCAATCTCCACTTCCCCATCATAATCCGGATAAATTCCGTGGAGAATATTCAGAAGAGTGGATTTTCCAGCGCCGTTTTCTCCCAGAAGGGCATGGATCTCTCCTTTTTCCACGGAAAAATCCACATCGTCCAGGGCTTTATTTCCCGGAAACTGTTTTGTAATATTGGAAAAATGTATCATGATCGACATAAGCTCATCCCTTTTTAAAAGGCCGGCCAAAGCCCGACTGGGCTCCCGCCGGCATATTGATCTGTTGCCTTACTGTTCGTAAACAGGATCTGTCCATCCGATGATCTCTGCTGCAGGCTTATCCACATTCTCTGCATCAATCAGAGCCTGGGGGGTCCACAGAACTCTGGGGATTTCCTGGCCGCCCAGTTTACGCAGCATAACCTCTCCGGCGATCTGAGCCTTGTAAAGGGGGAAGGAGTCGATGGTAGCATCCAGTTCTCCCTTGCGAATGGAGTCATAAGCCTCTCCGATGCCGTCCACGCCTACCACAAGGATGTCCTTTCCTGCAGCTTTCACTGCTTCCACAACGCCCAGGGCCATGGCATCATTATTGCAGAAAATCGCTTTCAGCTCCGGATACTGTTTGATCCACTTATCTACCAGGTCTTTTGACTTCTGGCGGTCCCAGTCCGCGTTCTGCTTTGCAACAATCTCGATGTCAGGAGCATTGGCTGCCATCCAGTTCTCAAAGCCCTCTGTTCTCTGTCTCGCCGCAAACGCCTTCGGCATTCCGATCACAATAGCAACCTGCCCTTTTCCCTCCAGTTTCTCCGCAATCCACTCTGCTGCCAGCTCGCCGTTCTGATCCGCCTTCGGGCCCACAAAAGAGTCTGCGTTGGCGATCAGTCCGTCATTTACATTGATAACCGGAATTCCTTCCTTTTTCGCATCTTCCACGCCCGGTGTCAGGTTTCCGTCGGAAATGGGAGACAGAAGCAGCCCGGTATACTTTTTATTGATCATATCCTGCACAATGGACAGCTGGCCCTGCTCGTCATTTTCTCCCTGGGCCGAGGTCACGTCGATGGTAATGCTGTAGCCTGCCTCTGCGGCCTTGGTCTGATATTCTCCGTAGCCTTCTCTCAGCGTTCTCCAGTACTCGTTGTCAAAGGATTTTGCAACTGCTCCCAGCTTGATCTCACCGTCTACCTTCGGCACTGCCCCCAGCTGTTCTCTCAGTTCCTCAATGCTCACTCCCGCTTCTTTATCCGGGTTGAATGCCTCCGCAGCCGCGCCTTCCGCGCCGCTTTCCGCCGTCGCCGCCGGCTCCGTGCAGCCCGTCATCATTCCCGCTGTCATTACAACCGCCGCCATAACTGCCCATAACCTGTTTTTTTTCATACCTTTTCTCTCCTTTTTTATTTTATCGGCCGGCCTCTTTTTCTGCTTTCCGTCCGGCCAAATTTTCCCAGCTTTCCTACAGAAGCTCCGTCATCATCCTGCTCACTTCCGCACCGTCATTTTTTTCTATGATCCGCTCGATATTCTCCATACCGTACCGGCTGATCATTTCTTCGATCTTCCGGCACATTCTCACATTCGCTTCGCACTCTTCAGCTGCGCCCTCTCTCTTGGGAAACGTATCAAAATAAACCGCTCCCTGAAAATCGTACTTTTTCAGGTAATAGATTACTTCCATAGTTTTCCAGAGGTTCACCGTTCCCACCATCAGGCCGTCATCCGTAGAACCTTCCCCGTCGTTCAAATGAATGTTGAACAGCTTCCCCCTTTCCAGCAGCCAGGCGGCTGCAAATGCAGGATTTTCTTTCTTCATCAGCATATGGCAGAAATCCAGGGTCACTCCCAGGTTATCCATTCCCACATCCTGCAGCATCGTCATGGTAGTGCCGAAGCTGTCCAGCATAGCGTGGACTCTCTCCTCATAAGGCTTATACTCTATGCTCACCGGCACCGAGGAGTAGGAACACACCTCCCGGAACGCTTCCACCAAGTGTTTCCAGTAGGTCACATAATCGATCTGAAAGGAGTAGTCGAAGCCGTCAAACCCCAGCCATATGATGATCTGACGTCCCCCCAGCCTGACGCAGATGTCTGCCGCCTCCCTGCAGAGGCTTACTGCTTTTCCGGCAACGGCCCTGTCCTTATTTCCAAACTCTCCGTTTATGTATTCCCCACGAAACCTCAGATTCACGGCATTGCATTTCAGATTGTTTTTTTCAAGCTCTTCCCGGATCTTTTCCGCTCCATACTCCGTAAAATGTTCCGGATAGTTCAGATCCACATAATCCACGCCGTCAATCTTCCCTATCCTTTCAAAAGCATGGAGGATGTCTCTGTCCGTTCTCAGAAATGAATTAATTCTTGTGGCATATTTCATATCACCGGTCCTCCTTACGGAAGTAATCTTATCATTTATTTCAAAATATGTCAATATATTTCAAAATATTTTTTAGTATTTTTTACCTTAAAATTCCATTATTTTTCGTATTTTATGGGTATTTTCCCTATGTTTTTGAGATTAATTTTCTTTATCTATTATTTTTCCCGAATTTTCGCGCCTTTTTCTTTCTAAATTTTTCTTTTATTTTCAAATTATTGCATTTTTACCCATTCCAGTTTCATTTTTTATCCGCCCGCTTTTCAGCATCACCCCAAAAAGCCTCCCTTACTTATAAGTATTTTTCATATATTTTTTCTATTGTTATATTATACTAATATGTGGTACTATGGTAACGAATCCAGGGGACTGGCCGCAGTCCCCTTTCTTTGTTTTACTAAACCAGCATAAAAGGAGCAATATTCATGGGCGGAATTTTTGGCGTTGCATCAAAATCCAATTGTACACTGGACTTATTTTTCGGCATTGACTATCACTCCCACCTGGGAACCAGGCGGGGCGGTATGGCTGTTTACGGAAAGGACGGCTTTCACCGCGCAATCCACAATATAGAAAACTCTCCTTTCCGCACAAAATTCGAAAATGATCTGGATGAACTGTCCGGAAATCTGGGAATCGGCTGCATCTCCGATATGGATCCCCAGCCGCTGCTGATCCATTCCCATTTAGGCAGCTATGCCATCACCACCGTAGGAAACATCACCAACGCAAAAGAGCTGATCACTGAAGCCTTCCAGACCGGTCATATCCACTTTATGGAGATGAGCGGCGGGAAAATCAACTCCACCGAGCTGGTGGCTGCCCTCATCAATCAGAAATCTACCATCAAAGAGGGACTGCTTTTTGCCCAGGAAAAAATCAAGGGTTCCATGTCTGTCCTTCTTCTTACTCCGGACGGCATCTACGCTTCCAGAGACCGTATGGGCCGCACTCCCATTACCGTCGGTCAGAAGCAGGATGCCTTCTGTGTTTCCTTCGAAAACTTTGCCTACCTGAATCTGGGATATTCCCACTATTCGGAGCTGGGGCCGGGAGAGATCGATTTTATCACCCCGGAAAGCGTGGAGGTTATCAGCGCCCCTAGGAAAGAGATGAAAATCTGTTCCTTCCTCTGGACCTATTACGGCTATCCCACATCCAGCTATGAGGGGGTAAACGTAGAGCAGATGCGGTACAACTGCGGCCGCCTTCTGGCCAAAAGAGACAGCGGAGTTACCGCCGACAGCGTAGCCGGCGTTCCCGATTCCGGAACGGCTCATGCCGTAGGCTATGCCAACGAGTCCGGCATTCCCTTCTCCCGTCCGTTTATCAAATACACCCCCACCTGGCCTCGGTCCTTTATGCCTCAGCATCAGGACCAGCGCAACCTCATCGCCAAGATGAAGCTGATCCCCGTAGATTGCCTGATCCGCGACAAACGTCTGCTGCTCATTGACGATTCCATTGTCCGGGGAACTCAGCTGGGTGAAACTACCGATTTTCTTTACCGCAGCGGCGCCAAGGAAGTCCACGTACGGCCGGCATGCCCTCCCATTACGTTTGCCTGCCCTTACTTAAACTTTTCCCGTTCCACCTCTGATCTGGACCTGATTACCCGCCGCATTATCCGCGATCGGGAAGGAGACAATGTCTCTCCGGAGGTACTTGCCGACTATGCGGATCCGGACAGTCAGAATTATAAGGAGATGGTGGAAGAAATCCGTAAAAAACTGGGCTTTACCACACTGCGTTTCCACCGTCTGGACGATCTGATCGAATCCATCGGCATTGAACCCTGCAAACTCTGCACTCACTGCTGGAACGGCAAAGGCTGATTTTTTTCTTCCTTCCGAAACTTTTTCTGCATCTGCCCCGTCTAACAGATACAAAAGAAAAAAAGCAGCCCCCGGGCTGCCGCAGAAAAAGAAAGGAAGGTACCATAATGAAAAAATGTAGTATATCCGTACGGGGCACAAAAAAACTGAGAACCGCAGCGCTTCTCTTTGCGCTGGTATTTGCAGCGTCTGTTCCGTCTATGCAGTCCTATGCAAAACCCAGACACAGCACCAGACAGAGCGCTGAAGCGAGACGGGGGAGCCGGTCGCGGAGAGCTTCCTCCGGCCAGGCAGCCGAAGATCAGATGAGAGAGACGGCAGCTCAGGTTCAAAAAGCTTTCGACGAACAGGATCTGAACGGCCTCTCCTCCCTCTGCAGCTATCCCCTCACTTTTGTGGATCAGCAGGGAAGCTCTTCCCAGATCAAGAGCCGGTCAGCGTTCCGCTCCCTTGACAAAAAAGAGGTTTTCACCAAGGAAATGCAGGAGCTTATCGGAGCCGTCAACGCAGCAAAGGTTAAGGCAGAAAACAGCAAAACTCTGAAATTAGGCGAAGGCGAGGGAGTAACTCTGGAAAAGAAAAACGGAAGCTGGAAAGTAACCCGCATTCAGGTAAAAGGGTCCCAGGGGAAAACCGGCACCGATTTGGTCCAGACTGCCGAGCAGTTCCAGAGGACCTTTTACTACCGCGATTTGGAAACCCTGTCCAAGCAGTGTGCCTATCCCTTAACATTCTATCCGGGAGACGGAACCATCCTGAATATTTCCTCCCCTCAGAAGCTGATGGAGCTGGGAGAAAGCAAAGTATTTTCAGACGAACTGCTGCGGCAGGTGGACCAGGCTGACGCTTCTCAGCTGACGGAAATCGATCACAAGGTACAGGTAGGAGAAACCCGCGGCTTCTGGATGGTGCAGAAAGACGGTCAGTGGAAAATTGACATGATTTATTAATATTAATAAGCATTTGGAATAAGCTCGCCTTTTGGCGAGCTTATTCCTGTTAAATCTTCTTTTCATTTCACTGTTCCCCATCATACATCAGACAGTCTTTGATAATATCCATCATCTGGCAGGGAAGCAGACGGTCCACTTCCGGCAGAATATAGATTTTCGGCCGGATCTTAGAGCATCTGTAAGTTTCCGGAATTTGATATACCCGATTCTTGAGCTGAGGCATCTCCTTTGAGGAGAATGCGTAAGGTCCGACGGCAGACGCGATTCCCTCACAGGCATAATAATAGAGTGTATTGACGTGACGGGTTTCCTGAAGAATATGGGGCGTAATGCCGCATTCTTTAAAAACAGCCTCCGCAACAGCCCTGCTGGCCTGGCCGCTTCTTGTAATGGAAATAGGTTCCTGATCCAGATAAATGGGGTCTAAATACTGTTCTCCGTTTTTCGTGTAGGCATATTGAGCAACCGGACTGTTTTCCCTGAGATAAATCACAACGGGAATGGTCTTGCCGAAAGGATATGAGACAGCCCCTTTGATCTGAGCCGGCTCAGTGGTTACCATAAGCTGAATCTGGTTTCTGAGAAGCATATTCTTCATGTCATCCGTATAGGACTCACATACCGAGAATGAAATATCCGGAAAAGCGCTGTGAAGCCTTTTCAGAAGGCTCATTGAGGACTTCATACTCAGATAAGGAGGGAGCCCGATTTTCAGAGACCGCAGCTCTTCCCGGTCCAGGCGGCTGGTCTGTGCCAGAAATTCCTGATAAATATTGGTGATTTTTAAACCGGCTTCATAGAAAAGCTCACCCTTTTTTGTAGGTACCAGCCCTTTATTTGAGCGTTCAAACAGTTTGAACCCCAGCTGCTCTTCTATGCGGCGAAGGCACTGGCTCAAAGCAGGCTGAGAAATATATAGGTTTTCAACTGCTTTTGACATATTTTTTGTTTTAAAAAGTTCGCACATCCACTGAATTTCGTTTAGCGTCATCCTTTATACTCCTATGTAAACACTGATCCGAAGCACTATAAGCAATGCTTATTATAATATTTTATTGCGAATTTTACAACAGTTTCTTCTTAACTTATAATGTATATATGCATATTTCACAATTATTTCCAATGGGCCCGGGAAATTTAAGCATTATGCAATTTCATTATGAGGAGGTTGCTCAATGAGTCCACAAATGATTATCTGTATTTTTTTATTTCTGCTTATGCTGGTCAATTTCCTGTTGGGAAAGTTCCCCCTCGGCGTCATAGCCGGAGCCACCGCTTCCCTGCTTGTTTTGACCGGCTGTACATCACCCGACACAATTCTGAGCGGAATCGGAAGTTCCAATACCATCATCCTTGCCTGTATGATTATCCTGGCTTCCGGCTTGGGCCGGACCTCTTTCCCCGCAAAAATGACAGCCGGCATCCGCAAAGCGACGGGCGGAAGCTACCGGCTGGCTTACTTGGGAATCCTTATCATCGCACTCATACTTACCAGTATGCTGACCAGCCCCATGGCCGCTTATGCCATCGTATTCCCGATCATGGATTCCATCTGCGACGAATTCGGAATAAGCCGTTCCAAAGCTCAGTTCCCTCTGATGGTGGTGTGTCTTGCCTGCTGCGGAATCCTTCCTTTAGGAGCAGCCATCAGCCAGTCAGCCGTATTTGACGGTTACATGCAGACCTATGGGTTTACGCAGGGATTCACAGCCATGGATTACTTCAAGGGAAGATGACCGTTTATTTTTGTGGTAATCGCCTGGGCCTATTTCATAGCTCCGAAGTTTACTCCCGGACAGCCTGCGGTTCCGATTACAACCCTGGAGGCAAAGAAAGCGGAAAAGCGGGATCTGAGCCGTTTCTCCAATATTGCAGGCGTCATGATTTTCGTTCTTGTAGTGCTTGGCTTTATTTTTAATGCAAATCTGGGTATTCCCACCTGGTATATGGCTTTCTTCGGTGTTATACTCATGTTGATCTGCGGCA
>CALWEP010000098.1 GCA_944377325.1 uncultured Lachnospiraceae bacterium | reverse complement strand
TATCGAAAATATTTACTTTTCAAAGTTCCATGCCAGCGCCTGCTGGCTGTGATCACTCAGGATTCCGAGAGATCATCTTATCTTACTACGAAAAGAAAAAAGTAGACACCCACACTTTCGTGAGTGTCTACTTTCATTTTACAGGTGCAGTGCCTGCGGGCAGCCGCGCTCATTTTTTTGGAATGTGCGCCTGGCGGCGCACGTTTTTGGCGGGTGCAAGTATCTTATCTTGTCTTTGTCCACTTTCCGCTGGGGTTCACATAATAGTTGTCAATCCATGTGTCGGAAGCCATGGCTCCGTTCTCATAGCAGTAGTACCAGGAACCGTCCACCTTGATCCATCCCGTCTTCATGGTGCCGGAAGCATCCAGATAATACCACTGGTCATTATCCAGTACCCATCCCGTAACAAGAGTCCCGTTGTCGCTGTAGTAGCTCCATCTGGAGGTTTTTTCATCCTGCACCCAAGTGCCGGCGAATACGGTGAGCGTATTCAAGATAAACAGGGAGACCGCTAAGAGAAGGGCGCTGAGCATTCTTTTTTTCATAAAGCATCTCTCCTTTTACACCTTTTTTCTTTATTGTAGCATTCTCCCTGGGAATTTTCCAGTGTCAATTCTTTACGTATTTATTACGGGAGCGGAAAAAGTTTTCGACACAGGCGTACGGAGCCGGGGCATAGGTGTTGTGTGGAATTTTTGTCGAAAATACAGATATTGTGCATAGTCTGAAAGTGGATAATTTTGGAAGCGCAAAAAAGAGAATATCCTGTCGAACCCTGCGGTGAATTTTCCTTTTCAAAAAAATCGAAAGGTCTTATATTGTTAGTGCGGACGCGAATTGAGGGGGAAAGGGAGGGTCCTGAAATGAGTGAGACGGATCGGATCGCTTGGCTGAAACAGGAAAATGAGAAGCTGAAAAGGGAAAATGAACTGCTTATGAAAACAGTGATTCAGATCAGCAGAACCGTCAACCGGCTGATCGACCGCTATGTGAGTATGGATCAAGGCTGCGGCGGAACGGAAATACCCTATGGAATAACAAGGGACGGCAGATAAGGGCAGAGGCTCTCCGAAAAACGGAGAGCCCCTTTTGCCGTATATGGGAGAAAAAGTTTACTGCTGAATGACTCCTTCGGTGTCTACGGTCCAGATCCGGTCATTCAGATCCTCAAAATCCTTATAGCCTTTGCCCAGGTCAGGATTTTTCTTGGAGGTGGAAGAGGAGGAGGCCTTCTGGATCTGACCGTTGGAGCTGATCAGATACTGCTTTCCGTCAAAGGAGGCAGGGGCGATGCGCAGGTCCCCGTCGGCTTCCAGACGCAGTCCGTTGTCATAGATCACATTGTCCCGGATTCCGTGGTAGCCCAGCCCCTTGTTGGAGCCGTCGGTGCTGAAGTACCATACCTGGTTCTCGCCCAGATCCTCGTTGTAAATGGTCTGCTTGCCCACTCTCATGACGCCGTCCTCCCCGAAGTAGGCGTTTCCTGTGGAGCCGTCTTCTTTCGTCACGGTCTGCAGCCCGGTCTGCATCTCGCCTCTGGTGTTGAAGCCGTATTTTTTGGATTCCACAGAGAAGATCTGGATTCCCTGTTCTGCGTAATAGGGCTTTCCGTTTTTGAAGTAGAAAGAGAATTCCTCATCTTCGCCGGCTACGCCGTCGGTGCCTACGATGGTGAGCCAGCCGGCAGCGCGGCGGCCGTCCTCGCTGTAGTACTGATAGCCGGCTGCGCTGTTCTCTGCGGCGGCGGCTTCATCGATCAGGACCCAGCCGGTCTGCATTCTGCCGTCCCGGAAGGTGTAATAGGAACCGTCGATCTTCCGGTCGGTTTCATTTACCAGCATGCGCCCGTTTTTGTCAAAGTAGAACCAGGAGAATTCCCGCTCCAGGCTTTCATCCGTCTCTTCCAGACAGAACCAGCCGTATTTGCGGGCTCCGTCCTCTCCGAAGTAATAAGTGGCGTCGCCGATTTCCTCCATTCCGGTCATCATATGGCCCTCGCCGTCGAAGTAGTACCAGCTGCCGCCGATGGACAGCCATTTGTCAGTGGTCATTTTTCCGTTCTTTCCATAGTAATACCAGTAGATTTCGGGGCCGTCATCGGTCCAGTCCTCATTGTCTTCTGCCAGCCAGGTATCGGTCACCCGCTTTCCGGTTTCATCCACATAATACTCGTCCACCTTCCGGTTTACGGCCACATTTCCGTCATAATCCAGGTAGTACCAGTCATCTCCCTGCTTTTTCCAGGAATCGGTAAGCAGATATCCTTCGGAATCGTAGTATTTCCATTCTCCGGCGGATTCCTCCACCCATCCGGATTTTTCTTTCGCAAAAGCCTCTCCTGCTTCCCCTGCTCCGAACATGGGAGCCGCAAAAGCCATCGCTGCGGAAGCGGATAATACGGCGATCAGTCTTGTCTGTTTTTTCATAAATGATTCTCTCCTTTTTTACAAAAGCCTGCCGGCCGTGAAGCCGTACCTCGTTTACGTGGCTCATTATATAAAACCCGGCGGTCAAAATCCATATGCGGTTGCTGGCAGAGCTGCCATTTAGTGGCCTGCCCCGGACCCCTGGAGAATGCTTAAATAAGTAAGAAAAAATTCATAGGTTTTTTAGGGGGGATATGGTATAATAGCGGCGTTGGCAACGAAAGGAGAATTCCCCTATGAAAATGAAGGTTTCTAATTACATCGCGCAGAAGCTGACGGAGGAAGGCATTGTCCAGGTGTTTTCCGTTACCGGCGGCGGCGCCATGCATTTAAATGACGCCCTGGGTCATCAGCAGGGGCTGAACTGTCTTTACAATCATCACGAGCAGGCCTGCGCCATTGCGGCGGAGAGCTATGCCCGCATTCACAACCGCATTGCGGCTGTCTGCGTGACCACCGGACCGGGAGGCACCAATGCCATCACCGGCGTGGTAGGCGGATGGCTGGACTCCATTCCCATGTTCATCCTGTCGGGACAGGTCCGCTATGACACTACGGCCCGCTGGTCAGGCGTGGGGATCCGGGCCATGGGAGACCAGGAGTTTGACATTACAAAGTCCATTGACTGTATGACCAAATACAGCGAGATGGTCATTGATCCCATGCGGATCCGGTTCTGCATGGAAAAGGCTCTGTATCTGGCTCAGTCAGGCCGGAAAGGGCCCGCTTGGCTGGATATTCCTCTGAATGTCCAGGGGGCTTACGTGGAGACAGAGGAGCTGATCGGCTTTGACCCGGCGGATTATGAAGCAGGCGGCACCGGCTGGGCGGAAAAATCCCCGGCGGAGATCCCGGAGGACCGGGCTGGAAAGGGAGAAAAGAGACAGGTGCTTCCGCCGAAGGTGACGAAAGAGACGGCCAGGGAAGTGATCAGAAGGATCAAGGAGAGCAAGCGGCCCGTTCTGAACGTGGGAAACGGAGTCCGGCTGGGCGGTGCTCATGAGGTGTTTCTGCGGGTGGCGGAGAAGCTGGGAATTCCGGTGGTGACCGGATGGAACAGCGAGGACGCTCTTTGGGACGATCATCCTCTTTACGTGGGAAGAGGAGGCGGATTCGGAGACCGTCCCGGAAACTTTGCCGTACAGAACAGCGACCTGGTATTTTCCGTGGGAAGCCGTCTGAGCATCCGTCAGGTGGGATATAACTATGAGACCTGGGCCAGAGCGGCTTATGTGATCGTCAATGACATCGACGAAGAGGAACTGAAGAAGCCCAGCGTCCATGCGGATATGCGGATTCATGGGGATGCGAAAGACCTGCTGGAGGTTATGGAGCAGGTGCTGGACGAAGAAGAATCTCTGCCCGTATTCCGGGGCGGAGAGGGAAAGAACGGCATGACCTGGCAGGAAAACTGCCGGATGTGGAAGGAAAAATATCCGGTAGTGCTTCCCCGTCACTATGAGGGCGGAACGGAGAAGGCGGCCAATGTATACGCCTTTATTAAAGAACTGAGCAGCCGCCTTCCGGAAGGAAGGATCACCGTGGTGGGAAACGGCTCCGCCTGCGTGGTGGGAGGACATGCCTACGTGCTGAAAAAAGGACAGCGGTTTATTACCAATTCCGCCATTGCCTCCATGGGCTATGATCTTCCGGCGGCCATCGGAGCCTGTGTGGCAGCCGGCCGGGAGGAGCTGATCATGGTATCGGGGGATGGCAGCATGCAGATGAACCTGCAGGAGCTGCAGACCGTGATTCACCATCGCCTTCCCATTAAAATGTTTATTATCAACAACGGAGGCTATCATTCCATCCGCCAGACTCAGAAGAATTTCTTCGGCGAGCCTTTGGTGGGCGTAGGGGATGACAGCCACGATTTAAGCTTCCCCAGCATGGAAAAGCTGGCGTGGGCCTACGGATACCCTTACAGGGCAATCCGCCACAATCCGGAGCTGGGGCAGGTGCTGGACGAGACGCTGGCTATGGATGGTCCGGTGATCTGCGAAATTTTTGTGACTACGGATCAGCCCTTTGAGCCGAAATCCGCGTCCAAACGTCTGGAGGACGGAACCATCGTGTCCGCGCCCCTGGAGGATCTGGCGCCCTTCCTTTCCGATGAGGAGATGGATGAGATCATGATCATCCCCAGAATCAAGGGGTGACGGCATGAATGTGATTATCACCGGAGGAACCAGCTTTATCGGACTGGCAGTGATCGGGAAACTGCTGGAAGGAGGAGACCGGGTGTGGGCGGCGGTCCGTCCCGGCTCTTCCAACAAAGGAAAGCTGCCTGCCCATGACAATCTTCATACGGTGGAACTGGGAATGGAAGAGATATCCCGCCTGCCCCGCCTGCTGCCGGAAAAGCGGTGGGATGCTTTCCTTCATATGGCCTGGGACGGAGTGGGAAGCGCGGGGAGAAGCGATCCGGAAATTCAGGAAAAGAATATCCGGTGTTCCATGGAAGCGGTGAGGGCGGCGGCGGCTTTGGGATGCCGCCGTTTCCTGTTTTCCGGCTCCCAGGCAGAGTACGGGATCTGCCGGGAACAGACGGACGAGGATCATCCCTGCTGTCCCGTATCTCAGTACGGCAAAGCAAAGCTGGAATTCGGAAGGCAGGCGGCGGCATTCTGCGCAGAGCGGTCCATGGAATACATTCATGCCAGGATCTACAGCGTCTACGGACCGGGGGACCATCCCTGGTCGCTGGTGAACAGCTGCCTGCGCACGTTTTCTTCAGGAGGCCGCATGGAGCTGGGAGAATGCACGCAGAAATGGAATTTCCTGTATATTGACGATATGGCGGAGGCCATGGCGGAGCTCTTGAAAAATCCGGCTTTAAAGCCGGGAGTGTACAACGTGGCGGGGGAAGACACCAGAGTGCTGCGGGAATTTGTGGAAGAAATGTATGACTGCTGCGGGAGAAGAGGAAGCTATGAGTACGGAAAACGGCCGCCCAATGCCGAGGGTCCCGCTTCCCTGCTTCCCGATGTGAGAAAGCTGGAAAAGGCTGCGGGATGGAAGCCGGAAATTTCATTCCGGGAGGGAATCCGAAGGACTTGGGCATCGCTGGAAGAGGAGCGGCGGTAAGAGGAGGTAAGCATGGGATCGGAGCAATATCTGAAACAGGTGACGGTGGGCAGTGTGAAGGAGCTGAACGGCAGGATTCTTCTCAAGGAGTATGATCCCCGGTGGCCGGAGCTGTTTGCGGAGGAAAAAATAAGGATTCTGAACGCGCTGGGAGAGAGGGCTCTGGCAGTGGAGCACGTAGGCTCCACATCGGTTCCCGGTCTGTGTGCAAAACCGATCATAGACATTCTGCTGCTTGTGGAAAATCCGGCGGAAGAAGGGGCCTATGTCCCCTTTTTGGAGAGTGCGGGGTACCGGCTGCGGATCCGGGAACCGGAGTGGCATGAGCATCGGATGCTTAAGGGAGAGCAGCCGGAGGTGAACCTGCATGTTTTTCGGGAGGGAAATGAGGAAGCCGGTCGGATGCTGGCGTTTCGGGATCACCTGAGGACGGACGAGCGGGACCGGGAGCTGTATGCCGCCGAAAAACGCAGGCTGGCCGCTGCAGACTGGAAATACGTTCAGGACTATGCCGACGCAAAAACGGAGACGGTGCAGGCCATCATGAAACGGGCAGTTTCCGCCCAAAAGCCGTAAAAATCCCTGTTTTTTCGCAAAAAACCTTAATTTTTTTCTCCATGTGGTTGAGAAAACGGGAAAGATTATATATACTTATCAGAGCGAAACGGAGGGATCCGATTTATGAAACATTGTATTGCCTGCGGCCATTCCTTAGGGGATCGGCCGCTTATGACATTGGACAATATGCCCGCTTCCGCCCAGAATATTCCCGACCGGGAACAGGTGAAGAGCGATCGGGGCATCGGGCTGAACCTCTGTCAGTGCCCGTCCTGCGGCCTGGTGCAGTTTGACTGCGAGCCGGTGGATTATTACCGGGATGTGATCCGGGCGGGAGGCTTCTCCACCACTATGGTGGAACTGCGGAGAAAACAGTACGGTCATCTGATCCGCGCCTACGGGCTGGAAGGGAAAAAATTTCTTGAAGCCGGCTGCGGCCGGGGCGAATTTCTGTCCGTCTTAAAGGAATTTCCCGTGGAGGTCTGGGGAATGGAGCACCGGGCCGATCTGGCGGAGCTGGCGGCAGAGAACGGCCTGAAGGTTTTCCGGGGGTTTACGGAGACGGAGGATACGGTTCTTCCGGGAGCTCCTTATGATGTGTTCCTGTCCTTCAATTTTCTGGAGCACCAGCCTCAGCCCGGAGTGATGCTCCGCTGCATCCGGAACAATCTGACGGAAAAGGGCATGGGACTGATCACCGTGCCAAGCTTGGAATACATTCTTCAGTATGACGGCTATTACGAACTGATTCACGATCACATCGCCTACTACACCTTTGAGACACTGAGAAACCTTCTGGAATCCTGCGGCTTTGAGGTGCTGGAGGAGGAGATGGTGAACCGCGATACTCTGTCGGTGATTGTAAGAAAGACGGAGGAAGCAGCCTGCGGGAAGGAAAGGACCCCGGCGGCGCCGGTGGACGTCTCCGGCCTGATTGCCAGCCGCCGATACATTGACGAGGAGGTGAACGGGCTGGTGGACCGGCTCCGCGCCCAGGGAAAGAAGCTGGCCGTGTGGGGAGCCAGCCACCAGGGGTTCACCCTGACTGCCACCACCCGTCTGGGAGATAAGGTAAGCTATATTATCGATTCCGCTCCGTTTAAGCAGGGGCGTTTTGCGCCCACCTCCCATCTGCCCATTGTGGCGCCGGACCATTTCTTTTCCGATCCGGCAGACGCCATTCTGATCGTGGCGCCCGGTTATACGGAGGAGATCGCGTCTGTGATCCGGGAAAAATTCGGGGAGCAGGTGGAAATTCTGGCATTGAAATCCAATCACCTGGAGACACTGTGAGAAAGGAGAATGCTTATGAAGGCGTTTGTGTTAAAAGAGCCGGGGGTGGTGGGCTGGCATGACGCCCCGGAGCCGGAGCTGAAGCAGCCCTACGGTGCTGTTCTCCGGCCGGTGGCAGTGACGCCCTGCTCCTCCGATGTGCATACCGTTTTCGGAGGCGGCTCCAGAAAGGCTCCCAACCTGATTCTGGGCCATGAATGTGTGGCTCAGGTGCTGGAGGTGGGAGATGAGGTGCGAGATTTCGTCCCCGGAGAGATTGTTGCCGTTCCGGCCATCACCCCCGACTGGAGGGCGAAGGCGATCCAGGAGGGAAATGACCGGCACGCTTCCGCCCCATTTTCCGGTCATCAGCTGGGGAGGACTCAGCCGGGAGTATTTGCGGAGAAATTTCTCATTCCCGATGCGGATACCACGCTGGCCAAGATTCCTGAGGGAGTGACCCTGGAGCAGGCGCTGCTGTGCGTGGATGTGGTGACTACCGGCTTTACGGGAGCGGAGTACGGAGAGATCCGGATGGGAGACACGGTGGCGGTCATGGGCATCGGTCCCATCGGCCTGATGGCCATTGAGGGAGCCAGACATCTGGGAGCGGCCAGGATCATCGCCGTGGGGAGCAGGCCTGTCTGCGTGGAGCTGGCAAAGAAATTCGGCGCTACGGATGTGATCAGCTACAAGGACGGGGATGTGGTGAGCCGGATTCTGGAGATGACCGGAGGCGTGGGATGCGACTCGGTGATCATCTGCGGAGGAGGAGATCAGGTCTTTACCCAGGCGGTGGACATGGTCCGGTACGGCACCGGCACCATATCCAATGTGAACTACTACGGAGGTACGGGAAGCCTGGGATTTCCGAAATTTTCCGGCGGCCGCGGCATGGCGGGAAAGACCATTCATACGGAACTGGCCAAAGGGGGAAGAGCCAGGATTGAACGGCTTCTGGCCATGGTGAAATACGGAAGGATCGATCCGGGTCCTCTGGTTACCCACCGCCTTTACGGGCTGGACCAGGTGGAAAAGGCCCTGTATATGATGAGAGATAAGCCCCATGATCTGATCAAGGTCATGGTGCGGATAGATTGGAAGGAATAACAAATGAAAACAGTGAGCATCGTGGTGCCCTGCTACAATGAAGAGGCCAATGTGGAGCCCATGTGGCAGGCCCTGGTGGAAATGTTCCGGCAGGAGCTGCCGGAGTACGGCTATGAGATCCTGTTTATCGACAACGATTCTCAGGACCGCACCAGAGAAATAATCAGAAGCATTTGCGCCCGGGATCAGGGCGTGAAGGCCATTTTCAACGCGAAGAATTTCGGCCAGTTCAATTCGCCCTATTACGGGATGCTGCAGACCAGCGGAGACTGTACCGTCCTTATGGCGGCAGATTTCCAGGATCCGGTGGAGATGGTTCCCAAGTATGTGAGGGAGTGGGAAAACGGCTATAAGATCGTCATCGGCATTAAGGAGAGCAGTCAGGAAAATAAGATTATGTACTGGCTGAGAAGCTGCTATTACAAAACCATTAAAAAGCTTTCCGACGTGGAGCAGATCGAGCACTTTACCGGCTTCGGACTGTATGACAGAAAATTTATCCGGGTGCTGAGGGATCTGGACGATCCTACGCCGTTTCTCAGAGGAATTGTGGCGGAGCTGGGCTTCAAGAGGAAGGAAATTCCCTATGATCAGCCGAAGCGGAAGGCGGGAAAGACCAGCAACAACTTCTATAAACTGTATGATGCCGCCATGCTCAGCTTTACCTCCTATACCAAGGTGGGACTCCGGCTGGCAACTATTTTCGGCAGCGTCTGCTCCGCGGTCAGCATGGCGGTGGCGCTGATCTATCTCGTGATGAAGCTTCTGTACTGGGACCGTTTTGCAGCCGGCATGGCGCCCCTGCTCATTGGGATGTGCTTTCTGGGATCGGTGCAGATCTTTTTCATCGGTCTGGTGGGAGAATACGTGCTCACCATCAATTCCAGGGTGATGAAGCGTCCCCTGGTGGTGGAAGAGGAGCGGCTGAACTTCGGCGGCAGTACTGAGGAAGAAAATGGGGAGAGCCTATGAAATATAAAGTAGATGTTGTAAGGATTCGGGAAAATACCATACAGATCAACGGCTGGGCCATCGGAAAAAATCCTCAGTCTGCCGTGGAATTTAAGGTGGTGGATAAGGACCGTAAGCCGGTGGAGTTTCAGTACGTATCCACCAGGAGGGACGATGTAAGCCAGATTTACTTCGGAAAGAGCTGGGATAAGGACTTCGGCTTTGATATCCGTTTTGACTATGAGAGGGGAGAGGATTACTATCTCCTGATGCGGTGTGAGGGCCGCCGGGTGAGAATACGCTATAATGAGGAGCTGATTGCCAAACGGTCCAGCGTCGCCCACAAACGGCGGGAAAAGATCATGGATCTGATGAATATGGAGACGGTGAAGGTGGCCTTTGATTTCTGGAAGGAGAACGGGCTGCGGGCGCTGGTGGTCAAATCCAGGCATAAGCTTCAGGGCATTGACAATGACTATGATTACGGCGAATGGTATGAGCTGACCAAACCCACGGAGGAGGAGCTGGAGAGCCAGCGGCAGCAGTGGTTTGATTACCGGCCAAAGCTGTCTGTGGTAATTCCTGCCTATCAGACGCCGGAAAAATACTTAAAAGAGCTTCTGGATTCCATCTTTGCCCAGACCTATGAAAACTGGGAAATCTGCGTGGCGGACGGCAGCCCCAGGGGAAAAAGCTGCGAGCGGATCCTGCGCCGGTATGCGGACCGGGATGACCGGGTGAGATATCTGGTTATGGGAGAGAATAAGGGAATATCCGGCAATACCAATGCGGCCATGGACATGGCTTCCGGAGACTTTATCGTTTTGGCGGACCATGACGATATCCTTACGCCCAACGCCCTCTATGAGATTGCAAAGGCCATCAATGAGGATCCCTGCAATGACGTGATCTATTCCGACGAGGATAAGGTGGATATGGACGGCGGGGCGCTGTTTGAGCCGCATTTCAAGCCGGATTTCAACCCGGACCTGCTGACCAGCACCAACTACATCTGCCATCTGTTTGCGGTGAACCGGGATCTGGTGGAAGAGGTGGGACAGTTTGACCAGGCCTATGACGGGGCGCAGGATTATGATTTTATTTTCCGCTGCACGGAAAAGGCCAGAAAAATCTGCCACATACCCAAAGTTCTTTATCACTGGCGCTGCCATCAGGGCTCCACTGCCAGCAATCCGGAGAGCAAGCTCTACGCTTTTGAGGCGGGAGCCAGGGCCATAAAGGCTCACTTTGACCGGCTGGGCATCGAGACGGAATCGGTGGAAAAGGGCGTGGACTACGGGAAATATCACGTAAAATTCCGGATCCAGGGAGAGCCGCTGGTGTCTGTGATTATTCCCAATAAGGACCATGCCGCGGATCTGGATGTGTGTCTGAAATCCCTTATGGAGAGAGCTTCCTATAAGAATCTGGAATACGTGATTGTTGAGAATAACAGCACGGAGGAAGCCACCTTCGCTTATTATGAAAAGCTTCGGAAGGACCATGAGAACGTACGGGTGGTTACCTGGGAGAGGGAATTCAATTATTCTGCCATCAATAATTTCGGCGTGGGCTTCGCGAAGGGGGATTACCTGCTTTTCTTAAACAACGATACGGAGATCATTGAGCCGGATACGATCCGGGAAATGCTGGGCTACTGCCAGCGGCCGGATGTGGGAGCGGTGGGAGCCAGACTCCTGTACCAGGATGACACGATCCAGCATGCCGGGGTGGTGGTTGGCTTCGGAGGAATCGCGGGCCATACGTTTATCGGCCTGCATAAGTCGGAGAACAGCTATTTCCACCGGGCCATGTGCGCCCAGGACTACAGCGCGGTGACCGCTGCCTGTCTGATGACGAAAAAGGATGTTTTTGAAAAGGCCGGCGGCTTTTCCGAAGAGCTTGCGGTGGCCTTCAACGACATCGACTACTGCATGAAGGTGCGCGCTCAGGACAAACTGGTGGTCTATAATCCCTATGCCCTGCTTTATCATTACGAATCAAAATCCAGAGGGCTGGAGGATACGCCGGAGAAGGTGGCCAGATTCAACCGGGAAATCAAGATCTTTTCGGAAAAATGGCCGGAGATCCTGAAAAACGGAGATCCCTACTACAACCCCAATCTGACGCTGCGGAAGTCCAATTTTGCGCTGAGAGATTTGAAGAAAGAGAAAATCGGGGAACCCTATCCCCTGGAGATCTGATATGAATCGAGTAACGGTCATCATACCTAATTACAACGGACTGCATTTTATGGAGCCCTGTTTTGCGGCGCTGGAAAAACAGAGCTACAGGGATTTTGATCTGCTGGTGGTGGACAACGGATCGGAGGACGGAAGCGGAGAGTGGCTGCGGGAGCACGGGATTCCCACCCTTTTCCTGGGAGAAAATACGGGCTTTTCCGGAGCGGTAAACGCGGGAATCCGGGCAGCCAAGACGCCTTACGTCATTCTGCTCAACAATGATACGGAGCCCTTTCCCGACTACGTGGGAGAGCTGGTGCGGTGCATGGACCGTTTCCCCCGGGTTTTTTCCGCCAGCAGCAAGATGATTCAGCTTTACCGCAAGGAGCTGATGGATGGCGGGGGAGATATGTACTGCCTTCTGGGCTGGGCTTATCAGCGGGGGGTGGGGCAGCCGTCCTCAGGCTACAGAAAGCCGAGGGAGGTTTTTTCCGCCTGTGCGGGAGCGGCTATTTACCGCCGGGAGGTTTTTGAGGAGATCGGCTGCTTTGATGAGAGCCACTTTGCTTATCTGGAGGACATCGACGTAGGATATCGAGCCAGAATCTACGGCTATAAAAACATATACTGCCCTACTGCAAAGGTATATCATGTGGGCAGCGGCACCAGCGGCTCCAAGTACAATTCCTTTAAGGTCCGCCTGGCGGCCCGCAACAGCATTTATCTGAATTATAAAAATATGCCGCTTCCCCAGCTGCTTCTGAACAGTGTTCCTCTGGCTCTGGGCATGGCGGTGAAGTACGGCTTTTTTAAAAAGCTGGGCTTTGAGAAAGATTATTTGGATGGGCTGAAGGAGGGCATGGCCTCCAGAAAGCGCTGCCGGAAGGTGGTTTACCGGCGGGAGCATCTGAAAAATTATGTAAAGATCCAGTGGGATCTGACTGCGGGAACTGCCCTTTATGTGTGGGAATTCGGCCGCCGCCAGCTGAGAAAGCTGGTAAAAAGTTTATGAACCTGTAACAAAATGCATTGATATTTTAAGAATTTGTTAATGACAGGCGGCTGGCCTTTCATGTATAATAAGGAAGATGTTGAGGTGATTAGCAAATGATTAAAGACCATCAGCGGGAATTCAACCGGTTTCAGGTAGTACTGGACGCATTGGTAATCACGGTGGCTTACGGTCTGGCGTGGCTGCTGATGATAAAAGGTTTTGTTCCCACAAAGGGCGATCCTCTGAGAGCCGAATTTTATCTGATGGCCCTGCTCATTGTGATCCCGGTATATCTGTTCCTGTATGCGGTGTTTCAGCTCTATACGCCGAAGCGGGTGCAGGGGAGACGGCTGGAGTTTGCCAATATCTGCAAAGCCAATTCCATCGGTCTTCTGATGTTCACTCTGGTACTGTACCTGATCAGTAAAAACCCTTACTGGTACAACTTTTCCAGGCCGATGATCATCTATTTCTTCGTGATGAATATTGTTCTGGAAACACTGGAGCGCAACGCCATACGCATGGTCCTCCGATCCATGAGGGCCAAGGGATACAATCTGAAGCATATCCTGCTGGTGGGGTACAGCCGGGCGGCGGAAGGATATATTGAACGGGTCAAGCAGAATCCGGAATGGGGCTATCACATTGCCGGTATTTTGGATGATCACAAGGCTTTGGGAGAAGAGTATAAAGGAATACGGGTTCTGGGGAAAATCTGCGATCTGAAGACCATTCTGGACATGAATGTGCTGGATGAGATCGCCATTACCCTGAGCATCAGGGAATTCGGAAATCTGGGAGATATTGTGGCTGCCTGTGAAAAATCCGGCGTGCATACGAAGTTTATCCCGGATTATAATAATATTATCCCTACCAGGCCCTACATGGAGGACCTGCAGGGACTTCCGGTGATCCACATCCGCCATGTTCCGCTGACTAACGGGCTGAACAAATTTATGAAGCGGACGGTGGATTTGTTCGGAGCGGTGGCGGCGATTATTATTTTTTCGCCGGTGATGCTTCTTACGGCGCTGCTGATCAAGCTCACTTCCCCCGGTCCGGTGATTTTCTGCCAGGAGCGGGTGGGCCTTCACAACCGCCCGTTTAAGATGTACAAATTCCGTTCCATGGAGGTACAGGCCCCTACGGAAGAAAAGAGCAAATGGACAACGCCCCATGATCCGCGGGTTACGCCGGTAGGCCGTTTTATACGGAAGACCAGCATTGACGAAATGCCCCAGTTTTTCAACGTTCTGAAGGGGGACATGAGTCTGGTGGGGCCCAGGCCGGAACGGCCGTTTTTTGTGGAGAAATTTAAGGAGGAGATTCCCCGCTATATGGTAAAGCATCAGGTTCGCCCCGGTCTTACGGGATGGGCCCAGATTAACGGGTATCGGGGAGACACTTCCATCACAAAAAGGATCGAGTGCGATCTGTATTATATCGAAAACTGGACCCTTGGATTGGATTTCAAAATACTGTTTCTTACGGTGTTCAAGGGATTTATAAATAAAAACGCCTATTAACGGACTTGTTTACAGGAAGAGGTATAACATGAGTCAAGAATATGAGTATCAGGCCGGGCGTTCCAGAGCGAGGCAGAGCAGAAGGCGTCCTTCCTCGAGAGATATGGAAACCGGCTATTCAGCGTCAGCTGCGGCCCAGAGCCGTGCGGCGAGAGAATACGGGACGAAAAACGGAGGATATATGGACGATAAGTCCGCTTATGACCGGGCTTCTGCCGGCCTCCGGAAGTCCTCCTCCCGAAGCGGCTCCGCCGATGGGAGCGGAAGCGGATCCGGCAGACCGGGTTCCCCGGAAACGGCGCAGAAGGCGGCGGTGAGCCGCGGCGAGGCGGCAGGACGGGGACAGAGCCGGGCGGCCGCTCAGGAAACGGCAGCAGCCCGCGCCCAGACGGTTCGCGCCACTCCTCCGGATGCGGGAAGGAGACATGCGGCGATCGGGCGGGCAGCGGAGCAGGAAGGACTTCAGCTGTGGAACGCTTTGGCGGACAGAGCAAACGGCGTCAGCCAGCCGGCGGAAGGGAGCGGCGGAACAGGATCCGCAGCAGATACCTCCGGGAAGACTTCCGGCCGGTCCGGAAGGAAGAGCTCCGGAAACGGGAACGGCAATGGGAACGGAAATGGGAACGGGAACGGCGGCGGCCCCGGCGGACGGGGAGGGAAAAAATCCAAAAAGGCTCCCACTCCGGAGGCAAAACGCCGAAGAAGAATCATTACCTTTATCATTGCGGAGTGCTTTGCCCTGTTATTCATATTCTCCTATGCCTTCATCGCCAGAAAGTGGTCTCTGGTCCAGCGTGATGAGACCTTCAGCGCCGCTGAGGTGAAAAATGAAGAGCTGGCGGATGAGACCCTGGAAAAAATGGAGGGCTACTGGACGGTGGCCGTATTCGGCGTGGACAGCCGGGGAAATAATACCGGCAAGGGAGCCAATGCGGATGTGAATATGCTGTTCAATATTAATCGGGATACGGGAGAGATTCGCATTGTGTCCGTGTTCCGGGATACTTATCTGAATACGGATGACCAGGGCACCTACAGCAAGCTGAATCAGGCTTATTTCGTAGGAGGGGCCAGCCAGGCGGTAAAGACTCTGAATAAAAACCTGGATCTGGACATCAAGGATTATATTACCTTTAACTGGAAGGCGGTGGCGGAAGCCATCAACATTCTGGGCGGAATTGATATGGAGATCAGCAAGGCGGAATTCTCTTATATCAACTCATTTATCACTGAGACTCAAAAGGTGACGGGAATTCCCACTACACAGCTGAAGAGCGCGGGCATGAACCATCTGGACGGCGTTCAGGCGGTGGCTTACGGACGCCTGAGGCTGATGGATACGGACTTTGCCAGAACAGAGCGGCAGAGAAAGGTAATTGAGGCTGCGTTTGAAAAGGCAAAGAAGGCTGATTTTTCCGTTCTGAACAATGTGATTGTAACCGTTGCTCCGCTGGTGTCCACCAATATTGATACCATGGATGTGGTGGAAATGGCCCAGAACATCAGCAAGTACCATATCGGAGAGACCGGCGGCTTCCCCTTTGCCCGAGGCGACGCGGATATGGGAAAGAAGGGAGCCTGCGTCATTCCCACGACCCTGGAGAGCAACGTGAAGGAGCTGCACAATTTCCTGTTTGACGATGAAAATTATACGCCTACGGAACAGGTGAAGCAGATCAGCAGCAAGATTATTGCCGATACGGGACTGAGCAAGGAAGGGCAGTTCGTATATCATGCGGATACCAGCGGAGGAGCCGCCTACAATCCTACCACCAAAGCCACGGAAAAGGAGACGACAGAAGAGGCGGAGACGGACGAGAACGGCAATCCCATTGAGACCTCAGAGGCAGAGACGGATGAAAACGGAGATCCGGTCAAGCCTTCTTCCTCGGCGGCGGGAGAGACGGATGAGTTCGGCATGCTCATTCCCACAGAGAGCAAAAAGGATCAGGAGAGCAGCAGCGCTGCCTCCAGACCGGGAGAGACGGGAGAAAGCCACACCAGGCCCAACAGGCCCGTCCATGAGGACGAAAGCACCACGGCCGGCGGCACAGGATCTTCGGGCACTCAGTCTTCCTCTTCGGCTGCGGAAACAGAGGAGAGCACCAGAGCGCCTCTGATCACTCCCACAAAGCCGGATGAGACTACCGTTGACTGGAACGGTCCCGGCGGGGAACTGCAGGGCGGAGCCGCAGTCTCCTCGGGAGACGGGGTTAGTCTTCCTCCCCCCACGGCGGCAGAGGAGCCTCCTTCGGCTCAGGGGCCCATCGCTCCTCTGCAGTAGAA
>CALWEP010000097.1 GCA_944377325.1 uncultured Lachnospiraceae bacterium | reverse complement strand
CTCTTGCTTTCTGCCATATCAGTTTCCCTCTCGCTTTTCCTTTTATACGCAGGAAAACCACTCTGCCGGCAGCGTGACCGCTGCCGACAGGATGGTCCCGGTTGTCAGTACTTCTTTATACCTCTTTGTAGTCGCCGTCAACGACATCGTCATTGTAGCTTCCGCTCTTCTGTGCTCCCATATCCGGGCCGGCTCCCATGTCGGGACCTGCGCCCTGAGCGCCTGCCGCTCCCTGAGCCTGCTCATAGACCTTTGCGAACAGAGCCTGAGCGCTGTTCATCAGCTTCTCCTTGCCTGCCTTAATGTCCTCTACCTGAGCATCGGTCATCTGGTCGATGGGCGCACGGTTGATCGCCTCCTTCAGAGCTTCCAGGTCGGCCTTCACCGCAGCCTTGTCACTCTCCGCAATCTTGTCGCCTACCTCATCCAGAGCCTTTTCCGTCTGGAACACCATGGAGTCCGCATCGTTTCTGGCGTCGATGGCTTCCTTTCTCTTCTTATCCTGAGCCTCATACTCGGCAGCTTCCTTTACGGCCTTGTCAATATCGGACTCGGACACATTGGAGCCGGAGGTAATGGTGATATGCTGCTCTTTTCCTGTTCCCAGATCCTTCGCGCTTACGTTTACAATACCGTTGGCATCGATGTCGAAGGTAACCTCGATCTGCGGAACGCCTCTTCTTGCCGGCGGAATTCCGTCCAGACGGAACTGGCCCAACGTCTTGTTGTCTCTGGCGAACTGTCTCTCGCCCTGCACCACATGAATATCCACAGCCGTCTGGTTGTCGGCAGCGGTGGAGAAGATCTGGCTCTTCTTCGTGGGAATGGTGGTATTTCTCTCGATCAGTCTGGTCGCTACGCCGCCCATGGTCTCAATGGACAGGGACAGGGGAGTAACATCCAGCAGCAGGATGTCTCCTGCGCCTGCGTCTCCGGCCAGCTTTCCGCCCTGAATCGCGGCGCCGATGGCTACGCACTCATCCGGATTCAGAGACTTGCTGGGCTCCTTGCCGGTGAGCTGTTTTTCCTTTTCCTGAGCGGAGAGCATACGGGTGGAACCGCCTACCAGCAGAACCTTGCCCAGCTCGGAAGCGGTGATTCCCGCATCCTTCAGCGCGTTCTGAACCGGGATGGCCGTTCTCTCAATGAGGTCGCTGGTCAGCTCGTCAAACTTCGCTCTGGTCAGGCTCATATCCAGATGCTTCGGGCCTTCTGCCGTAGCGGTGATAAAGGGCAGGTTGATGTTGGTGGTGGTAGCGGAAGACAGCTCTTTCTTTGCCTTCTCAGCCGCCTCTTTCAGTCTCTGCATGGCCATCTTGTCGCCGGAGAGATCCACGCCCTCGCTCTTCTTGAACTCGGCAACCATCCACTGGATCACAGCGTTATCAAAATCGTCGCCGCCCAGACGGGTATCTCCGTTGGTGGAGAGCACCTCGATTACGCCGTCGCCGATCTCGATAATGGAAACATCGAAGGTACCGCCGCCTAAGTCGTATACCATGATCTTCTGCTCTTTCTCATTATCCAGGCCGTAAGCCAGAGCTGCAGCTGTCGGCTCGTTGATGATACGTTTCACTTCCAGGCCTGCAATCTTTCCTGCATCCTTCGTAGCCTGACGCTGAGCATCATTGAAGTATGCGGGAACGGTGATAACCGCCTCAGTTACCTTCTCACCCAAATAGCTCTCTGCGTCTGCCTTCAGCTTCTGAAGGATCATTGCGGAGATCTCCTGGGGAGTGTATTTCTTTCCGTCAATGTCTACCTTGTAGTCCGTACCCATATGTCTCTTGATGGAAGCAATGGTACGGTCTGCATTGGTAACGGCCTGACGCTTTGCCGGCTCGCCTACCAGTCTTTCTCCGTTCTTTGTGAATGCAACTACGGAAGGTGTGGTTCTTACTCCTTCGGTGTTTGCGATTACTACCGGCTTGCCGCCTTCCATTACGGCAACACAGCTATTTGTAGTACCTAAGTCAATACCTATAATCTTGCCCATAGTTTTTTCCTCCTGAATATTCTATGAATAAATTCAAAATCTGAAGCAGTTTCCCTGTTTCGGAATCTAGTTGGCTACCTGCACCATGCTGTGGCGGATCACCGTGCTGCGGTACATATACCCCTTCTGCAGCTCTGCTGCCACCACATTTTCTCCCAGATTTTCATCCTCAATATGCATAACCGCATTGTGGAAATTGGGATCAAACTCTTTTCCCACAGCCTCAATGGGAGTCACTCCCGCGTCCTCCAGCATCTTCATCAGCTGCTTATAAATCATCTCCATTCCCGTGGCAAAGGAGCTCTCCTTCGCATCCTCCGGAATGGCCGCCAGGCCTCTCTCAAAGTTGTCTACTACGGGAAGGATTTTTTCCAGAATATCTCTGGCTCCCATTTCAAACATGGCCGCCTTTTCTTTTTCCGTACGTTTGCGGAAATTGTCAAACTCCGCCATGTTCCTGCGAAGCAGATCGGTCAGTTCCTCGATCTTCTGATCTCTGGGATCTTTTTCCTTCTCCTTCTTTTTGAAGAAGCCCTTCTTCTCTTCTTTGGACTCCTGGCCCGCAGTCTCCTCCCCGGTCTGCTCCGCCTCTCCGGCCTGCTCTGCCGCCTCCGCTTCCGCTGCGGTCTCCGGGGTCTCCGGCATCTCTGTGCCCTCGTCCTTTACCATATTTTCTTCTCTATCCACTGCTAATCACCTTTTTCCTTTTTAAACGCCGTATCCAGCTGGGTCATGAGATTTTTAAGCGTTCCCAGAACCTTTTCGTAGTCCATACGCTTCGGTCCGATGATTCCGATAGTTCCCCGCAGCCCTTCTCCCAGCTCATAATTTGCTGTCACAACGCTGCAGTCCTTCATGCCCTGCACCGGCATCTCATCTCCGATATACACCTGAATCCCCGTATCGTTGCCGGCCTCGTTCTGATTGACCTCGTCAATGAGATCCTGGAGAACATCCTTCTGCTCAAAGGTTCTGAGCAGCCGGCTGGCCTTTTCTCCGTCGGAAAGCTCCGGATACCTGAAAATGTTTGTGGCTCCGCTGGTGTAAATCTGCAGATCCTCCTCGTCCGCCCGGATGGCCTCCGCCACCTCGTTGAGAACCAGATCCACCACCTGTCCGTGCAGTCCCGCCTGCTCCTTCAGGCGGCTGATCACTCCCAGATTGATCTCCTCAATGGTAAGCCCGTTGAGGCTGGAATTGAGCAGAATGTTCAGATTCAGCAGATCCTCGTCTCTCACCGGCTCCTTCACGTCAATAATGGCATTCTTGATAATATTTCCTTCCACCATTGTAACCACCAGAAGCTTATTCATATCCACCTTGGAAAGCTGGATAAATTTCAGCTTGTTCTGATGATACTGAGGGCCGCTGATAAGCGCCGCATAATTGGTGTTGGCCGCCAGGGCCTGAGCCAGCTTTTTCAGAAGCAGCTCCACCCGGTCCACCCGCTGGATCATCAGTTCCTTCATCTCCGTGACCTCCTGATCCTTTTCACTGAGGATCTGGTCCACATAGAACCGATATCCCTTATCCGACGGGATCCTGCCTGCTGACGTATGCGGCTGGATAATGTACCCCATCTCCTCCAGATCCGACATCTCGTTTCGAATCGTGGCCGAGCTGAGCTTCAAGTCCGAGAATTTGGAGATGGTTCTGGAGCCCACCGGTTCCCCGGTTTCCAGATAGGTCTTGATGATCGCTTTTAATATTGTTACTTTTCTTGCATCCAGCTCCATATCCTCATCCTTTCTCTTGTTTTATTAGCACTCGATACATAAGAGTGCTAACATTTACATTAGATAATATATTCCTTTTGCTATGATTTGTCAAGGGCTTTAAAGAAAATTTTTACCGCTCTTCCGGCCCGGGCAAAAACCGTCCTTCGTTCTTTTCCTCCAGTACCTTGATGCCATGGTAAAACAGTTCGTTCACCGGCGTGGGAATTCCCAGACGGCGGCCCAGACGGACCACCGTCCCCGCAAACATATCCACCTCCGTCTTTTTTCCCTCGTCCAGGTCCTGAAGGGTGGACGGCCGGTTGTACGGGGCGTTATAGGGCCTTCTGTCCTGCTCCCGAATGGTTTCCTCCGTCAGTCCGATTCCCAGAGCCTGCGCCACGGCCTGCACCTCTTTTTTCCCCATATTCTTTATGGCATTGGCATGGACGCTGGTCCGGAACGCCTCAAACGGAACTCCCAGAAGGGCGCAGGTCATATTTTCCCCGATATTGCTCATAAATTTCTCCCAGATTCCCAGAATCATGTCCTCCTGAATGCGGTACGGAATCCGGCAGGTCTCCAATACCTCCCGCACGGCCAGAACCCGTTCTGACAGCTCTTTATTTTCCCGCTCTCCGAAAGCAATAAAGCCTCCTTCCGGGTCAAAATCATAGGAACCGTTTTTCAGCTCCACGGGAATTTTCATATAGGAATACAGCATATGCTCCCATCCGTAGGCTGCCGCCACCTTTTCCTCGCTCTCCACCCCGTTCATGATGCACAGAATCACCGTACGGTCTCCCACAAACCGTTCGATATCCCGGATTGCAGACGGCAGCGCAGGATCCTTTACCGCAATGATCAGGAGGTCCTGAGGCTCTCCTTTCTCCGGCTCCGTGACCCGGAACCGCCGGCAGACCCCGTTGATCCGCACTCCGTCGCGCTCCAGCCGTTCTTTTCTCTCTCCGCCGGCGATCACGGTAAACCGGTCTCTTCCCAGACCGTCCTCCAGTCTCGGCGCCAGAAAGGAGCCCATGGCTCCCAGGCCGATCAGTGCCGCACTCCGAATGTTCATTTTCCATCCTCCTCTTCCATATAGAAAAAAAGCCCGAGTACTCTCTCAGGCTTTCTCCTCCATTTTTTTCAGGCAGGAAAGGCTTGTCTCCTTATCTCTCTCAATCTGCCTGCGCAGTTCCTCCAGCCCGGAAAATTTCTGTTCCGGGCGGATAAAATCCAGAAACCTCACTTCGATCTGACTGCCGTAAAGGTCCCGGTCCGTTCCAAAAATAAAGGTTTCCACGCCTACGGGAGATCCTCCCTCCACCGTAGGCTTCCTCCCTACGTTTGTCACCCCTCCGTAAAGCTTTCCGTCCAGCTTGACCTGAGTCACGTACACGCCGAACAGGGGCAGATGCTTCTCCGGCGGCGGTATGATGTTGGCCGTAGGAAATCCCAGAATCGTTCCGCCGATGTGATTGCCGTGAACCACCGTTCCGTGAATGGAATAGGGATAGCCTAACAGCTCCGCCGCCTTTTTTACGTTTCCCTTGTCCAGTTCCTCCCGGATGTAGGTGCTGCTGATATCCCGGTGATCCTCCTGAGCCTTCTCTATGATCACAGCCTCGTAGCCGCATTCTTCCGCCATTTTCTTAAGCAGCTCCGCATTTCCCGCCCTGCGGTACCCGAAACCGCAGTCCGTACCGGCTACCACTGCCTTGGCATTCATTTCTCCCACCAGTACCTTCCGGATAAAATCCTCCGGCGGCATATGAGCCACCCTTTCCGTAAACGGGTATTCGATCAGATAATCCATCCCCGCCTCTTCCAGGTTTCTCCTTCTCTCCTCGTTGGTGGTGATGACCGTGTGCTTTTCTCTGTCCACCACGCTGCCGGGAACCCGGCTGAAGGTAAATACGGCCGTTTTCAGTCCTCTTTCCTCCTTCAGCCTGTTCATCTCCTTCAGAAGCTTCTGATGGCCCCGATGCCTTCCGTCAAATTTTCCGATGGTGACAACCGTCGGTTCCTCAATATGAAATTTCTTCCGTCCCTTCAGGTATTCCATCTCACTGTCCCCCTGCAAAAATCTTTATGGGCTGATACCGGTCCTTTTCCTGCCGGTATCCGTAGGTTCCGATGAACCGCCCCTCGCTGGTATAAAGACGTATCCGGTCAGGAATACCTTCCGCCGCGACGGCCTGCTCCGGCCGGAAAGGATTTCCGTTTTCCGCCAGCCGGTCAAACTCCTTTTTCATCCGCACCTTGGGCCAGTCGGGAAACATTTCCTCCACCGGGACAATATACTTCTCCAAGGCTCCTTCATCCCGCAGCTCTTCGATGCGGGAGAGGGTCAGGGCCGTATCCAGCGTAAAGCTCCCGGAACGGGTCCTGAGCAGAGCCTCCATGCAGCCTCCCACTCCCAGCTTCCGTCCGATATCATGACACAGGGTGCGGATGTATGTGCCTTTGGAACACTCCACCGCAATGGTCAGCCTGGGCAGCTCCGCTTTTTCAATCTTAATAGAAAAGATCTCCACAGGGCGCGCTTTTCTCTCCACTGTTTTTCCGGCTCTGGCCAGGTCGCAGAGCTTCTGCCCGTTTACCTTCAGAGCCGAATACATGGGCGGAATCTGATCATAGGGTCCTGCAAAGCTCATCACCGCTTCCCGCACCCGTTCCTCATCCAAAGCCGCCAGCTCTTCCTGCCCGCACCGGGCCAGCACCTGTCCTCCCCCGTCCTGGGTATCGGTTTCCAGCCCCAGCAGAAGCACCGCCCGGTAGGACTTCGTCCGATCCGTCAGCACATCGCACAGTCTGGTTCCCTTTCCCAGGCATACGGGAAGCACTCCTTCCGCGTCCGGATCCAGGGTTCCCGTGTGGCCGATCTTTTTCTGTTTCAGGATTCCCCTCAGCTTCGCCACCACATCATGGGAGGTAAATCCTTTTTCTTTATATACATTGATCACTCCATCGTACATACTCCGGTCTACTCCTCAAGCTGTTTTGCGATCTGAGTGGACAGATTGTTCACCACATCGTGAATCCGGCCGTTCATGGTGCAGCCCGCCGCTCTCACATGGCCGCCCCCTCCGAAGTAGGAAGCCACTCGGCTTACGTCCACCTTCTTTTTGGAACGAAGGCTTACCTTATACTCCTGAAACTCTTTTTCATAAAGGAAAATAGCGCATTCCACTCCGTCCGTGGCCCGGAGCTGCTCCACGATTCCGTCCATATCCTTATTGGTTACTCCGTAAAAATCCATGTCTTTTTTCCGCAGTACGCTGAAAATGCACCGGCCGTCACAGAACAGAATGCTCTCCAGCAAAGCCCGGCCCAGAATCTGGTTCTGAACATAGGTTTTTTTGTAAAAGCTGTCGGCGATAATGGTGGAAAAGTCAATGCCCTTTCCCAGAAGCCTGCCGGCGATTTCCATGGTCTTTACGGATGTGTTGGTATACTGGAACACTCCCGTATCGTGGACAATTCCCGTATACAGGCACTCTGCCGTAGCTTTGGAAATCTGCTCCTCCTCCATCAGCCCCCACAGCACCTCACAGGTGGAGCTGGCGTCCGGTTCCAGCACATTCTCGTTTCCGTAACGGGTATTGGTAATGTGATGATCCACGCAGAGACTCTTTTTCGCCCCCTCCAGCAGGGGAAGAAAATCTCCCAGACGCTCTCTGTCTCCGCTGTCCAGGCAGATGCACAGATCTGTCTCCAGCTCCTTGGGCAGCTCTGTCCGGATCCGGTCAAAGCCCTTCAGATAGCTGAATTTTCCCGCAGGGCGGTCCAGATAAACCGTGATCTCAACCTGGGGAAAACAGTCCTTTACGTAATTGTAAACAGCCAGGCAGGAGCCTACACAGTCTCCGTCAGGATTCATGTGCCCCAGTACCGCTGCTGTCTTTGTATGTTCTAAAGCTGTGCGCAACAGACTCATATAGGTTCTCCTTTCCATATAACGGCAACAAGCACCAGGCGGAGAGTCCGCTCCCCGGATGGTGCCTGCAGCGGACGGCCGCCTTCTTATTCTTCCGGGCTGTCTTCTCCGTCCTCTTCTTTCAGATCCTTTGTCACCTCATCGATCAGGTGAGACATATGCACGCCGTATTCAATAGACTGATCCAGCACAAACGTGATCTCCGGGGTATTGCGCAGGTTGACCCGGCGGGCCAGCTCCCGGCGCACATATCCCACGGCGCTCTTTAAGCCTCGGATGGTGGCGGCAGCCGCCTCCTCGTCGCCCAGAACGCTCACATATGCCTTGCAGTACTTCAGATCCGGCGTCACATCCACGGATACCACCGTGGTCATGGGATGAATTCTGGGGTCCTTGATTTCCGTGCGGATGATCTCCGACAATTCCCTCTGGACCTCCATATTGATCCTGGTATTTTTAATACTGTTTTTACGCATATTCTATCTTCCTCTCCCATCCGGGAGAACCGGAACGGGCCGCCCTTTTCCGGGACGGCCCACGGCAGGGAAGCTCCTAGCGGGGAACCTCCACCATGGTGTATGCCTCCACCATGTCGTCCTCCTGGATGTCGTTGAATTTATCAAATACAAGGCCGCACTCATAGCCCGTAGCTACTTCTTTCACATCGTCCTTGAATCTCTTTAAGGAAACGAGAGCACCGTCGAAAATCTGCTCTCCGTCTCTGGTAATGCGGCAGGAGCAGTTCCTCTGGAACTTTCCGTCCATCACGTAGCAGCCGGCAATGGTTCCCACGCCGGAAGCCTTGAAGGTCTGGCGCACCACCGCATGGCCGATCACCTTCTCTTCGAATACGGGATCCAGCATGCCCTTCATGGCCGCTTCCACATCCTCGATGGCCTGATAGATCACACGGTACAGGCGTACATCCACCTTCTCCCTGTCGGCGATGGATTTGGCCGTAGCGTCAGGACGAACGTTGAAGCCGATGATAATGGCGTTGGACGCAGATGCCAGAGAAACGTCGGACTCATTGATGGCTCCTACGCCTCCGTGGATCACCTTTACCATAACCTCTTCATTGGAAAGCTTCACCAGGCTCTGCTTCACAGCCTCCACGGAGCCCTGAACGTCTGCCTTAATGATCAGCGGCAGCTCTTTTACGTTTCCTGCCTTAATCTGACTGAACAGATCGTCCAGAGACAGCTTGGTCTTGGTCTCCTCGATCAGCTTGTTCTTGCCCTCGGAGATAAAGGTCTCCGCAAAGCTTCTGGCCTCCTTGTCGCTGTCCATGGCCATAAAGATCTCGCCTGCACCGGGCACGTCGTTCAGTCCCAGAATCTCCACGGGAGTGGACGGTCCTGCTTCCTTTACCCGGCGTCCCTTGTCATCCATCATAGCCCGGACTTTTCCGTGGCAGGGACCTACGGCGATGTTGTCTCCCACATGAAGGGTTCCCTTCTGTACCAGCACCGTGGCCACCGGTCCTTTTCCTTTGTCCAGCTCAGCCTCGATCACCAGTCCTCTTGCCTTCCGGTTGGGGTTGGCCTTCAGCTCCTTCACCTCGGCAGTGAGCAGAATCATCTCCAGCAGTTCCGGAATTCCTTCCTTAGTATGGGCGGAAACCGGAACGCAGATGGTGCTGCCGCCCCAATCCTCCGGAATCAGCTCATATTCGGACAGTTCCTGCTTTACCCGGTCGATGTTGGCGCTGGGCTTATCGATCTTGTTGACGGCAACGATGATCTCCACCCCTGCTGCCTTTGCATGGTTAATAGCCTCTACGGTCTGCGGCATCACGCCGTCGTCTGCGGCAACCACCAGAATGGCAATATCTGTGGACTGAGCTCCTCTCATACGCATGGCGGTAAAAGCCTCGTGTCCGGGAGTATCCAGGAAGGTGATTCTCTGTCCGTTGATCTCCACCACATATGCGCCGATATGCTGGGTAATGCCGCCGGCCTCTTTCGCTGTTACGTTAGTCTGCCGGATCGCATCCAGAAGGGAGGTTTTGCCGTGGTCAACGTGACCCATCACGCATACCACAGGAGGTCTGGCAACCATATCCTCCTCCGGCTCCTCATCCTCCTTAAGCAGCTCGGCGATCACATCCACCTTCTCTTCCTTCTCGCAGAGCACATCGTACTCCAGAGCGATCTCTTCCGCCTGCTCGTAGTCGATCTCCTGGTTCAGGGTGACGATTTTTCCCTGAAGGAACAGCTTCTTTACGATGGCAGAAGGCTGAAGCTTCATCTTCTCCGCCAGCTCCTTGATGGTGAGGGTCTCGGGAATTACGATGGACTTTACCGTCTCCTCCGCCGGCTTCTCTGCGGGCTTCTGGAAGGGATGCTTATTCACCTTTCCGCCCTTGATCGGCATCTCCTCTTCCCGGTCTCTCTTATCAAACTTATCGTTTTTGTAGTTGTTCTTATTCTGACGATTGCTCTGAGGCTTCGTCTGAATGGGCGTATCGAAGGAGCCGCTGCTCTTGCCTCCGTCTTTTCTGCCCCCGGAAAATCCGCCGGAACGGCTGCCGCCGCCCTGGCGATTGTCTCTGTTTCCTCCGTCGCGGTTAAAGCCGCCCTGGCGGTTGTCTCTGTTTCCTCCGTCGCGGTTAAAGCCGCCCTGACGGTTGTCTCTGTTCCCTCCGTCGCGGCTGAAGCCGCCCTGGCGGTTGTCTCTGTTCCCTCCGTCGCGGTTAAAGCCGCCCTGACGGTTATCCCTGTTTCCTCCGTCGCGGCTTCCCCCGTCTCTGGAAGGACGCTCTCCCTGAGAGTTCTCGCCCCTCGCCTGCTGTCCCTGGGGACGGGCCGGTTTGCTTCTCATCTGCTGAGAGTTCTGAGGGCGGAACACCGCCGCGATCTTTTTCTTCTTTTCCTCTTTATTTCCCTCTGCCGGCTTTTCTCCCTCATTCAGAGTCTTTTTCACCAGCGAGATCTGCTCATCCGTCACATTTGACAAGTTACTCTTCACCTCCGCATGATTCTTTTGTAATATATCAAGTATTTCCTTACTGCTCTTTCCCACTTCCTTGGCCAGGTCACTTACTCTCATACTCTCTACCTCCGTTTGCGTTCATCAGTTTCATCATAGCCTTCGAGAGCCCTTCGTCCGTAACTGCAAGGGATGCGCGGAACTGCTTCCCCATGGCGTGACCAAGCTCCTCCTTCTTTCCGAAATAGTAAATCGGGACACCGTAGTAAGCGCACATATCGGCAAACATCTTTTTCGTGTTGGCAGACGCCTCCTCCGACACGATTACCATCCATGCCTTTCCCGCCTTTACAGCCTTCTCTGTGGAAAATTCGCCGCTCATGGTTTTTCCGGCCTTTGTGGCCAGACCGATTAAATTCAACAGCTTTTTATTGCCGTCCAATCTCTTCCATCTCCTTTTCCAGCCGGTCATACACCTCCGCCGGAACCGCCGTTTTAAAGGAGCGGTCCAGGCCGCGGCTCTTCTTTGCCTTCCGAAAGCATTCCATGGACGGGCACAGATAAGCCCCCCGTCCGTTTTTCTTTCCCGTGGCATCCAGCACGATCTCTCCCTCCGCCGTTTTCAGTACGCGGAGCATTTCTCTTTTATCCTTCATTTCCCCACAGCCGATACACTGTCTGAGCGGAATCTTTCTTACACTCACTGTCTGTCACTTCCCATTCTACTGATCCTGATAATCGTCTTCTTCCCGGAAGTCTTCGTATGACTCTCCGTCGTTTTCATCCGGCTCCATATCCTGATATTCCTCATAGGCGCCTTCCTCCCGTTCGTCCAGGCCCAGTTCCTCGAACAGGCCCAGCTCTCTGGCCTGAGTCTCGCTCTTGATGTCAATCTTGTAGCCGGTGAGTCTGGCTGCCAGTCGGGCGTTCTGTCCTTCCTTGCCGATGGCTAAGGAAAGCTGGTAATCGGGAACGATCACCTGCGCCTCCTTTTCCTCCTCGTCCGCCACTACGCAGATGACCTTGGCCGGAGAAAGGGCATTCTCAATAAGATATGCGGGATTGTCATCCCAGTTGATAATATCGATCTTCTCTCCGCCCAGCTCATTGACGATGCTGCTGACTCTGGCGCCGTTGATGCCTACGCAGGCTCCCACCGGATCCACGTTGGCGTCATTGGAGGCCACGGCAATCTTTGTTCTGGAGCCTGCCTCTCTGGCAATGGCCTTGATCTCCACAATGCCGTCCTTAACCTCGGCCACTTCCTCCTCAAACAGTCTCTTCACCAGATCCGGGTGCGTTCTGGAAACGGAAACCCTCGGTCCCTTGGGCGTATCCTTCACCTCCAGAATGTACACCTTCACCCGGTCCGTAGGATTGAGCACTTCTCCCTTCACCTGCTCGGATTCGTTCAGCACCGCGTCCACACGTCCCAGATTGATGCTGATATTCCGTCCCAGGAAGCGGGTTACCGTTCCGGTCATAACCTCTTTTTCCATGCTGTAGTATTCCTTGTAGAGGACCTTGCGCTCCTCCTCGCGGATCTTCTGAAGGATGACGTTTTTGGCGTTCTGAGTGGCAATGCGTCCGAACTCCTTGGATTTGATGGGTACGTGAACCACATCTCCCACCTCATACTTGGGATCCATCATCTTTGCTTCAGCCAGGCTGATCTGCAGCAGAGGATCGTTTTCTTCCGGATCCAGCTTTTCCACAACCTCTTTTTCCGCATACACGGAATAGTCTCCTGTGGACGGGTTGATGGTCACCTTCACATTATCTGCCTTGCCGAAGTGATTCTTGCACGCGGTCAGCAGGGAATTTTCAATTGCCTCCAGCAGGGTCTCCTTGCTGATATTCTTCTCCTTTTCCACCTGCTCCAGTGCTTCCAGCAGTTCCTTATTCATTTTTCTTCATCCTCCTATTTCCTCTTAGAAATCGAATGCCAGCCGGATCAGCGCGATCTCGCTCCGTTCAAAAACCAGCTCCGTTCCGTCCTCCCGGATCGTAACCGTATCCTGATCGTATGCCTCCAGGATCCCTTTAAAGTCCTTTCTCTTGTCTCTGGCCCGATACAGCTTGATATCCACATCTTTCCCAATGCTCCTGGCAAAGTCCTTCTCCTTTTTCAAAGGTCTGCCCAGACCGGGGGAGCTGACCTCCAGGATGTAGCTCTCCGGAATAAAGTCCTCTTTATCCAGCCAGTCGCTCAGCCGACGGCTGACCTTTTCACAGTCATCCACGGAAAATCCGCCCTCTTTGTCAATATAAGCCCGCAGATACCAGGTCCCCGCTTCCTTCACCCATTCCACATCCACCAGCTCATACCGGTTTTCTTCCATAATAGGCATCAGGAAGCGCTCTACCCGCTCCTCGTAATTTTCTCTTTTTGCCATCTGCTCACCGCCTTTCTTCTGTGCGCTCAGGTTCTGTCTCCACAGGATTCCTGTGCAAACAAAAGAGTGGGCGTTTACCCACTCTCCACTGTCAGTCTATGTTATCGTACCCAGTATAGCACCAGAATACCGGAAATGCAAGGTTTTTTCCGTTTTTTTTCCCTTTTGTCAGGATTTCCAGGTCAGGGTAACCACCGTTCCCTCGTTGGGACGGCTGTCCAGCTCCACGGCCGCTCCCAGAAAGGATGCCCCGTGCTTGACGATGGAAAGACCCAGCCCCGTACCGCCGATGGCCTTGGAATGGCTCTTGTCCACCCGGTAAAACCGCTCGAATACCCGCTCCTGGTGTTCTCCGGAGATTCCGATTCCCGTATCCGCCACCACCAGCTGAGCTCCTCTCCGGTCCTGCTTTACCCGTACGATCACCGTTCCGTTCTCCCGGTTATATTTTACTGCGTTGTCGCAGAGATTGTAGATCACCTCATCCAGAATCATGCGGACGCCTCGAACCAGAATATGGTCTCCCAGAAGCTGCAGATTCAGATTTTTTTTCTTCGCCGGCTCTTTCAGGCGCTCCAAAATCTCCTCCGACATCTGGTACAGATCGATTTCCTCCTTGTCATAGGGAATTCCTCCCTCGTCCAGCTGAGAAACCTTGATAATATCATTGACCAGCACAATGAGGCGCTGTGATTCCTCGAAGATTTTTCCCGCAAAGCCGGGGATGTCCTCCGGCCTGGCGATCCCGTTCTGAATGATCTCCGCAAAGCCGGAAATGGAGGTGAGGGGAGTTTTCAGCTCGTGGGACACGTTGGCCGTAAACTCCCGGCGCATCTGCTCCTTCATGTCCTCAAATTCCCTCTGCTGCCTCTGTGCCTCCAGCACCTGCCGCACAATGGTCTCCTTCTGGTGGCTGATTTTCTGAATCAGGGGGGCCAGCTCTTCATACACGTCCCCCTCCTTCACATCCTCCAGATCCAGACGGTTGATCGGCTCCACAATCTTGGCCGACGCCCTCATGGCAAAGAAGGCCGCCAGCAGAATCATCAGCAGACATACGGCGCAGATCGGATACAGCATATTGACCAACACGGTAACCATATGGTATTCGCTCCCTGCCAGACGGAGCACCTGTCCGCTGTCCAGAAGCTTTGCATAATACATGGTCGGCTCCGAAATGGAGCTGGATTTTCGGGAAGCTTCCCCTTCCCCGGAAGCAAGCGCCTCTCGGATTTCCTCCCTGTCCCCGTGGTTCTCCATATGGGCCGGATCAGCCTGGTTGTCATAAAGCACCGTTCCGTCCCTGTCCACCAGAGTAATCCTCTTCTTCGTCACTTCCAGCTGCTCCAGGTACTCCGCCCCTCCGGCTTCCACTCCCGGAGCCAGATACGCAGCCTCATCCCGCAGTTCCTCTCTCTGCTGAACATTCACATATCCGTACAGCACTCCCAGAGTAATAATCAGGCTTGCCGTCAGCACGGCTGCGCTTACGCATAAAATCGAGCGGAATATCCGTTTTGTCACTTCTCTTTTCCTCCTATTTTGTATCCCATTCCCCGTACAGTTTCTATCATCTGCCCCGCTTCCCCCAGCTTCTGGCGCAGGGTCTTCACATGAACGTCCACCGTTCTGCTCTCTCCGTCGGAAAGATAGCCCCACACCGTCCCCAGCAGCTGGCTTCTGGTACACACCTTTTCCGGCTGACTGATGAGAGCGCTGAGCAGGTCAAATTCTTTGGAGGTGAGGGAAACCTCGCTTCCCTCCACCGTCACCCGCCTGCTGTCCGGATAGACGCTGACCGCTCCGTATTCATAGACGCGGCTCTTTTTCTCTCCGGTCCTTCGCAGGGCCGCTCTGATCCTGGCCAGCAGCTCCATCATTCCGAACGGCTTCGGAATATAGTCGTCGGCCCCGCTGTCCAATCCCAGAACCGTATCATACTCGCTCCCTCTGGCAGTGAGCATGATCACCGGAAGTCCGGAATACCCCGGCGTTCCCCTCAGCCTCTTCAGCACAGAGAGACCGTCCGTTTCCGGCAGCATAATGTCCAAAAGCACCAGTTCCGGCAGTTTCCTCTCCAGCGCTTTAAAAAAAGCGGACGGGCATTCGAAGCCCTCCGCCTCCATCCCCTGACTGTTCAGTGTATAAACCACCAGCTCACGGATGCTGCCGTCATCCTCCACGATGTATATCATAGCTCCGTCCTTTCAGCCCTGTTTCCATTCTACAGAATTCTTACGTTATTTACCAGCCCCGTATCAAAAAATTCTGTCCATTCGCATACGTTCACCGCGTGATCTCCGATCCGTTCCAGATACTTGGCGATCATCAGCAGATCCACCACCTTGTCCGTCTCGGAGCCTCCCTCCTTCAGCAGGCGCACCGCCTCCTGCTTCACCCGGCTGAACAGCCCGTCAATAATATCGTCTCTGCTCTCCATGGACCTGGCCAGCTCCTGATCCTTGTTGACAAACGCCGTAATGGCCTCCCGGAGCATCAGCTTTACGTTCTCCACCATTTCCGGCAGATAGCCGATCATCGCCCCGCCGTCCTTCTGATCCAGGCGGAGGGCCAGCTCTGCAATGTCCACCGCATGGTCTCCGATCCGTTCCAGATCCGTCACCACCTTCAGAGCCATGGAAATATGGCGCAGATCCTTGGCCACCGGCTGCTGGCGAAGCATGAGGGAAAGGCACCTGGATTCGATCTCCTTCTCCATATGATCCACCTCTCCGTCGCTGCGGGTGATCTTTTCCAGCGCTGCCCGGTCATTATTTTTAAAGGCCTCAAAGGTCTGCTCGATGATCTCCTCCACCCTTGTTCCCATATCGGTCAGCGAACCGTTCAGGCTCTCCAGCTCCTGTTCAAATGAAATTCTCAATGTCATGTCTTCCTCCATCAGCCAAACCGGCCCGTTACATAGTCCTCTGTCTTTTTCTCCTTCGGATGGGAGAACAGTTCCTCCGTCTCTCCGTACTCAATCACCTCTCCCACCAGGAAGAATGCGGTGTAGTCCGCGATTCTGGTAGCCTGCTGCATATTGTGGGTCACAATGATCACCGTATATTTTTCCTTCAGGCTGTCCATCAGATCCTCGATTTTCAGCGTGGAAATCGGATCCAGGGCGGACGTGGGTTCGTCCATCAGAATCACCTCCGGCTCCACAGCCAGAGCTCTGGCAATGCACAGTCTCTGCTGCTGGCCTCCGGAAAGCCCGAGAGCGGATTTTTTCAGACGGTCATGGACCTCGTCCCAGAGAGCCGCCCCTTTCAGGCTTCTCTCCACAATTTCATCCAGCTTTTCCTTGTTTCTCAGGCCGTGGATTCTCGGACCGTATGCCACATTGTCATAAATGCTCATGGGAAACGGATTGGGCTGCTGAAAAACCATTCCGATCTTTTTTCTCAGAACGGTGGTGTCCACCTTGGGATCATAAATGTTTTCCCCGTCCAGCAGCACCGTTCCGTCGATCTTTACATTGGGAACCAGGTCGTTCATTCTGTTCAGGGTTTTCAGATACGTGGATTTTCCGCAGCCGGACGGCCCGATAAAAGCCGTAATCTTATTGCTGTAAAGGTCCAGATTGATATTTTTCAGCGCATGATTGGCGCCGTAATACAAATTCAGGTCTCTGGTGGAAATTTTTATATCCATGGAAATTCTCCTTCTTAATCTTATCTGACGGCTTTCCTTTACTTCCCGGCCGTTCCGAACCTGCGGGTCACAAAGCGGGCCAGCAGATTGATGCAGAGCACGATGACCAGCAGCACAACCGCGATCCCGAAGGCCTGATCGTATTTGGCCTTCTGCATGGACAGGTACAGCTGAATGGTCAGAGTTCCGCTGGATTCAAACAGCTTGGAAAACAGGTTTCTGGGAAGCTGAAAGCCGCTGCCTGCCGTAAACAGAAGGGCGGCGGATTCCCCTACGATTCGTCCCACGGAAAGAATGATTCCCGTAAGGATTCCGGGAGCGGCGCTGGGCAGCAGAATGGTGCGGATCATATACCATTTGGTAGCTCCGATCCCCAGTGCCCCGGAGCGGTAGCTGTCGGGAACGGTTCTCAGCGCCTCCTGCGTGTTTCTGGTAATCAGGGGCAGCACCATAAGGGTGAGGGTAAAGGAACCGGTGAGCACAGAATACCCCAGCTTCAGCACCGTTCCGAACACTACCATTCCGAACAGACCGAAAATAATGGACGGAATTCCGGAGAGAATCTCCGTGGTGAACTCGATGCTCCTTACCAGCCGTCCCGGCTTCGCGTACTCATTCAGATAAATGGCGGAGCCTACTCCTACGGGAACGGCAATGGCCAAAGTGATCACAATAATATAAAGCGTATTGATAATATTTCCCAAAATACCGAAGGTTCCTTTTATGGAGCTTTGTACCGTGGACAGGAACTGCCAGTTTACCTGGGGGATTCCCCGGACAAACACATATCCCATAATTCCCGCCAGAACCGCAATGGCCACTGCGGCTGCCAGGTAGATCAGTCCCTTCAGAATCTGGTCGGAGATCCGTACCTTTCTGTTGTATATGCTGTTTTCGGCTCTTGCCTGTATGCAGGCGCCTCCGGTCAGACCGTCAGTCATTTTTGGCCTCTCCTTTCTTGAATAAGCGGGTCAGGCCCACATTGATTGCCATAATAAAGATAAACAGCACCAGGCCGATGGTAAACAGCACCTGTCTGTGCAGTCCCTCCGCATAAGACATCTCCGCCACAATGGCAGTGGTGAGAAAACGGACGGAATTAAAGGGCAGGGGAATATTTACCGAACTTCCCGATACCAAAGTGATAGCCATGGCTTCTCCGATGGCTCTTCCGCAGCCCAGCACAACGGCCGCCATAATGCCGGACTTTGCTGCCGGCACCAGCACCCGGAAAATCGTCTGCATATGAGTGGCTCCCAGAGCCAGCGACGCGCTCTTCAGGTGTGACGGGACGGCTCTCAGGGCGGACTCGCTGATGTTCACCACCGTGGGAAGGATCATCAGCGCCAGCACCAGCACGGCGGAAATCAGATTGGCGCCTCCGGAATACTGATGAGTTGCGGAGCCTTCAAAGATCCGGATCTCCAACTTATACATCAGCGGGTTTAAGATCAGCACTCCCAGCAGACCGTAGATCACAGACGGAATTCCTGCCAGCAGCTCTACCGCAGGTCTTACGGCAGCAGCCAATCTGGGCGGCGCCACCTCCGCCAGGAATATGGCCGTAAACAGTCCGACAGGCACTCCGATGACGATGGCCATCAGGGTTCCCACAACGGATGTGAGAATTACATACAAAATTCCGAAGGATGCCGGGTCGGAAGCAGGCTTCCACACCGATCCGAACAGAATATCCGCAATTCCCACCTGCATCAGGGCGGGAGCTCCGCTGACAATCATATATCCGGTAATGGAAACCACCGCCAGAACCGCCAGCAGTCCGCAGGATGTGAAGATAACCTCAGCTCCCTTTTCCACGGCCGATTTGTTTTTGCTGTTTCCCATAATTGAAATCGTATTGTTATCCATATTTCCTCCAACCTGAGACAGAAAGCGGGAGAGCGCCGCTCATGCACATCCCCCGCCGTATCCTGCCAGCTTCTGTCTGTCAAATCCCGGTCTTACTCTACGGTGATCAGGCCTACGGACTTCACAAGCTCCTGTCCCTCTGCAGAATAGATGTAGTCAAACAGAGCCTGTACCAGCTCGCTCTGCTCGCTGATCTCTCCCTTGGTAGCCATTACGAAGGGGCGGCTTAAGAAATAGCTGCCATCCTTAATGTTGGCCTCATTGGCCTCCACACCCTCCAGGGTGAATGCCTTTACCGTATCGTCCAGCACGTCCAGGGAAACGTATCCGACAGATCCGGGAGTGGATGCCACTCTCGCCATCACCGCTCCGGTGGAATCCAGCTCGTTGGCATACTTGCACTGATCCTCAATTCCAAGAATCTCCTCAAAGGCTCCTCTGGTACCGGAACCGGCCTCTCTTCCCACTACCACAACGGGAAGGCTCTCTCCGCCCAGATCGCTCCAGTTGGTCACCTGGCCGGTGTAAAGCTGAATCAGCTGATCCTTGGTCAGATCTGCCACGGTGTTTCCGGTGTTGGTAATCACGGCGATTCCGTCGATGGCAACGATGTTCTCCACAGCGCCTTTTGCCTTCTCATCCTCAGTCAGGTTTCTGGAGGAATCTCCGATGTCGCTCTGGCCGCTGAGAACCGCCTCAACTCCGGCGGAAGAACCGGTAAACTCAGCCTGTACGGTCACATCCGGATGAAGCTCCATAAAGGTTTCCGCAACGGCGTTTGCCAGCTTTTCCATCGATGTGGAACCGGCCAGAGTAATGGAACCGCTCAGCTCGGCGCCCTCCGCCGCCTTCTCAGCAGTCTCCGCTTCCGTATCTGCCGCAGTATCTGCCGCAGCTGCGGTGGTGGCTGCTGCGGTAGTGGCTGCTGCGGTGGTCTCCTGCGCGCTCTGGCCGCAAGCGGTCATTCCCAATGCCATAACTCCTGCCAGTAATGCTAATCCTGCTTTTTTCATAATTGTTTTCTCTCCTTTTTATTGTTGGTTCTTTTTTTCATTTATCTCTTACGGTTATGAGTATAAAAAAGCAACGTAAAATCTGTTATCGCTCTTCTGTTAAATCTGGGTAAAATGAATTTTGTCCACACCAAGACCTGTTTCCCCACATATGATAGAGTATCGATGCTCAAAGGAGGTACTTCATGACACCGCTTCTGGAAGTCCGGGATGTGAGTTTTTCCTATCACACCATGGAGGGGGAAACAAAAGCCCTCTCCCACATATCCTTTTCCGCAGAAAACGGCCAGTTCATCGCCCTGGTGGGACCGTCCGGCTGCGGAAAGTCCACTCTGCTCAATCTTCTCAGCGGTCTGACGGAGCCGGAATCAGGGACCGTTCTGCTGAACGGCCGGCCCATTTCCCGGTCCGCAGCCCGCATCGGCTATATGTTCCAGAGAGACTGCCTGCTGGAATGGCGCTCCATACTCTCCAACGCCGCTCTCGGCCTGGAAATCCAAGGCCGCCTGACGGAAGAAACGGAAAGCGAGCTGAAGGCTATGCTGGAGACCTACGGTCTGGGCGGATTTTCCCATTCCCGCCCCTCAGAGCTGTCCGGAGGAATGCGCCAGCGGGCCGCTCTGATCCGTACGCTGGCCCTCAAGCCGGATCTGCTTCTTCTGGACGAACCCTTTTCCGCCCTCGACTACCAAACCCGTCTGGCCGTCTGTGACGATATCTGCTCCATCCTGCGGCAGAACCGAAAAAATGCGGTCCTGGTCACCCATGACCTGTCTGAGGCCATCAGTGCGGCGGACCGCATCCTTATTCTCTCCTCCCGCCCGGGACGGCTGAAGGCGGAGATTCCTCTGTATTTTTCCGGCGAAACCAGCCCCATACGCAGGCGGAATATGCCGGAATTTTCTTCTTATTTCAACCTTGTATGGAAGGAGATGAATGAAGATGACACGCTCTCCTCTTAAGCTTCTTCGCCGCTCCAGTCCGTCCCTGTCTCAGGCCTCCCTGTCCCAGGCTCAGCAGGCCTATCTGGCAAAGGAGCTTCGCTCCCGGAGGCAGACTCTGTTCCTTCAGAGGATGCTTTTTCTTCTCCTGCTGGCCTTGTGGGAGCTGGGAGTCCTGTGCGGAGTGATCGACGGCTTTATTTTCAGCTCCCCCTCCCGAGTCCTCCTCTGCTTTGCCTCCATGGCCGGGAACGGCTCCGTATTTCTCCACACGGGAGTGACTCTTTTTGAAACGCTGCTCAGCTTCCTGATTACCACTCTTCTCAGCCTGATGCTGGCTGTGCTCCTCTGGAGCAGCCCCCGGATTGCCCAGGTGCTGGAGCCTTATCTCGTCCTTCTCAACAGCCTTCCGAAATCCGCCCTGGCCCCTCTGCTGATTGTGTGGCTGGGAGCCAGCCTGAAGGCCGTTGTGGTCTCCGCAGTGTCCGTAGCCCTGTTCAGCTCCGTTATGGCCCTGTACACCAGCTTTGTGTCCACCGATCCGGAGCTGATCCGCCTGATCCGCTCTTTAGGCGGAGGAAGGAAGGAAATTCTGCTGAAAATTCTTCTCCCCTCCTCCGTATCGGTGATCATCAGCACCATGAAGGTGAGTATCGGCCTCTGCCTGGTAGGCGTCATCATCGGTGAGTTCCTGGCGGCGGACTCCGGCTTGGGCTATCTGATCATCTACGGTCAGCAGACCTTCTTCATGGACCAGGTGGTAACGTCCATCGCCATCCTCTGCCTGATCTCTTCCCTGTTTTACCGGGGAATCTCCCTGCTGGAGCGAAAAACCGCCCGCCGGGGAGGCAGCCGCTGAACCCGCTCCGGCCCGAACCTCCGTTTTTGCAAAAAAAGCCCCGGACACTTCCTTCTCCGATTCGGAGAACGGAAGGTTCCGGGGTATTCTTCATATCTTTCGTCAGATTACTTGATCAGCAGAGACTTTCCTGTCATTTCCGCCGGCTGTTCCAGACCCATCAGCTCGATCAGGGTGGGAGCAATGTCTGCCAGACAGCCTCCCTCTCTCAGTCTGTAGGACGGATCTGCGTTTACCAGAATGAACGGCACAGGATTGGTGGTATGAGCCGTCCACGGCTCTCCCGTGGCGTAGTCCACCAGCTGCTCCGCATTTCCGTGATCGGCGCAGATAAACATGACGCCGTTCACTTCTTTAATGGCGTCCACCGCTCTTCCCACGCAGGCATCCACCGCCTCAATGGCCTGTACGGCTGCGTTTTCCACGCCTGTATGGCCCACCATATCCGGATTGGCAAAATTAATGATGATCACATCATAGGTTCCGGACTTGATCGCGTCCACCAGTTTATTGCACACTTCCGGGGCGCTCATCTCCGGCTGGAGGTCGTAGGTGGCCACCTTGGGAGATTTTACCAGGATGCGGTCCTCGCCGGGATTGGGCTCCTCTACGCCGCCGTTGAAGAAGAAGGTTACGTGAGCGTACTTCTCCGTCTCGGCAATTCTGGCCTGCTTCAGTCCGTGAGCCGCCAGAAACTCTCCGAAGGTATTGGTGATGGTCTGCTAGTGGAAAGCCACCAGCTTGTTTCCGATGGTCTCGTCATAATCCGTAAAGCAGACATAGGTCACATCCGGTCTCTTCTCTCTGGAAAATCCGGCAAATTCATCATCGCAGAACGCTCTGGTGATTTCTCTTGCCCGGTCCGGACGGAAATTGAAGAAAATGATGGAATCCTTATCGCAGATGGTTGCCACCGGCTTTCCGTCCTTTACCACGCAGAAAGGAACCACAAACTCGTCGGTCTTTCCGTCGTCATAGGAAGCCTGAATGCCTGCCGGAGCGGACTCGGCCGTATTCCCCTCTCCCAGGGTCATGCAGCGGAAAGCCTTCTCCACACGGTCCCAGCGGTTGTCCCGGTCCATGGCATAGTAACGTCCCATCACGGAAGCCACCTGGCCTACGCCGATCTCCGCCATTTTTTTCTCCAGCTCCTCCACAAACTCCTTGCCGGATGCCGGCGGCGTGTCACGGCCGTCCAGGAAGCAGTGCACGTATACCTTCTCCAGGCCGTTTCTCTTGGCCAGCTCCAGAAGTCCGTAAATGTGAGTATTGTGGCTGTGCACTCCTCCGTCGGACACCAGACCGTAAAGATGCAGGGCAGAGTTGTTATCTTTGCAGTTCTTTACCGCCTGCAGAAACGCCTCGTTCTCAAAGAAATCTCCGTCCTGAATGGATTTGGTAATTCTGGTCAGCTCCTGATATACGATTCTTCCTGCTCCCATATTCAGATGACCGACCTCAGAGTTTCCCATCTGTCCCTCAGGCAGACCTACGGCCATTCCGCTGGCATTGCCCTTTACGAACGGGCATTCCTTCATCAGTCCGGTCATTACAGGAGTTTTTGCCTCGCACACCGCATTGTGCGCGCAGTTATCATTTAATCCGTATCCGTCAAGTATCATCAATACTACCGGTCTCTTATCCATGATTATTTTCTCCTTCCAAATCTTTTCCTGCTGCGGCCGTCCGGCCGCCGGAAACAGAAACTTCCGTTTCCGCAATCGCGGCAGGCGCGTTGAAACGCCTGCCGCGCAGGCTCCGCCGGTATCTCTCCCGGCCGGAGCGCCGATGATTCTTTTGTAAAATTACTTGTTATAGCACACGATCTTGCCGAAGTCGGGCTTTAAGGAAGCGCCGCCGACCAGACCGCCATCAATATCTTCCATAGCGAACAGCTCTGCCGCATTGCCTGCGTTTACGGATCCGCCGTACTGGATACGGATCTCCGCTGCCGTAGCGTCGTCATAGATCTCAGCGATGCACTCACGGATTCCCTTACATACTTCCTCCGCCTGCTGAGAGGTAGCGGTCTTGCCGGTGCCGATGGCCCAGATGGGCTCGTAGGCGATCACCAGCTTCTTCGCCTGATCTGCCGTCACATTCTGAAGGCCTACCTTCACCTGCTGACGGATAAAATCCATGGTGGTGCCCTGCTCTCTCTGCTCTAAGGACTCTCCGCAGCACATAATGGGTGTGATGCCGTGCTCGATGGCCTTCAGCACCTTCTTGTTTACGTCCGCATCCGTCTCCTTAAAGTAATCTCTTCTCTCGGAGTGACCCAGGATCACGTACTTCACGCCTGCGTCCACCAGCATCTTGGGAGCGATCTCGCCGGTATAGGCGCCGCTCTCCTCATATTACCTATTCTCAGCGGCAACGGCGATATTGGTTCCCTTGCATGCTTCTACTACGGGAACGATGTCAATGGCCGGAACGCCGAACACTACGTCCACATCCTCATTCTGCACCAGGGGCTTTAAGGTCTCAACAAGAGCAACAGCCTCGCTGGGAGTCATGTTCATTTTCCAGTTGCCCGCAATAATTTTCTTTCTTGCCATGAATCTTACCTCTTTTTCTATCTTTCCGGCGCAGACCGTTCCGTCTGCGCCTGTGTCATTTCAAATTTCAGCAGCCGTCCCGCAGGGACAGTCGCCTTAGCGGTTGTCTGCGCAGGCTACTCCCGGAAGCTCCTTGCCCTCCAGGAATTCCAGAGAAGCGCCGCCGCCGGTGGAGATATGAGTCATCTTGTCTGCAAAGCCAAGGCGTTTTACTGCATTTACAGAATCGCCGCCGCCGATTACGGTGGTAGCATCCTCCAGAGCAGCTACGGCGCGGCAGATCTCCAGAGTTCCCTCTGCCAAGTTTGCAAACTCAAATACGCCCATCGGTCCGTTCCACACTACGGTCTTTGCGCCTTCCAGAGCCTTCTTGTAGTTCTCGATGGTCTTCGGTCCGATATCAAAGCCGGACCAGCCTGCCTCCAGCACGTCCACAACCTTCTTCTCCGTATCGTTGGAGAATTCCTTGCCCTCTACGTGGTCTACGGGAAGAAGCAGCTTCACGCCCTTCTCTTCCGCCTTCTTTACCATCTCCAGAGCATAGTCCAGCTTGTCCTCCTCGCACAGAGAATTTCCGATCTCCTGGCCCTGAGCCTTTAAGAAGGTGTAAGCCATGCCTCCGCCGATGATCAGGGTATCTACCTTGTCCAGCAGGTTGTTGATCACATTGATCTTATCGGAAACCTTCGCTCCGCCCAGGATAGCCACGAAGGGGCGAACGGGATTCTCCACAGCCTGGCCTAAGAACTTGATTTCCTTCTCCATCAGATAGCCCACAACGGTCTCAGCAGCATACTTGGATACGCCCACGTTGGAGCAGTGGGAACGATGAGCCGTTCCGAAAGCATCGTTTACGAAAACGCCGTTGTCGCAGAGAGCTGCCAGCTCTTTTGCATAATCCTCGGCCTTTTCATCCTTGCCGTACTTGGTCTCCTCGATTCTGTAACGGGTGTTCTGCAGAAGCAGCACCTCTCCCTCTCCCAGCTCGGCAGCCATCTTCTGCGTATCCGGTCCGGTTACCTTGGGATCATCCGCAAATTTTACGGTTACGCCCAGTCTCTCGCTCAATGCGGGAGCAACGGGAGCCAGAGACATCTCCGGAAGGGGCTCGCCCTTCGGCTTGCCCAGATGAGAGCACAGAATCACCTTTGCGCCCTGATCCAGCAGCTTCTTGATGGTGGGGATGGCTCCGTCGATACGGTTGTAGTTCTGAATCACGCCCTCCTTTAAGGGTACGTTGAAATCGCAGCGAACCAGGACCTTCTTGCCCTTTAAATCTTTCAGATCGTCAAGAGTCTTCTTATTTAACATGGTTTAAGTCTCCTTTCACGGCTTTCGCCTTTTCCGATTATTCAGAAAATAAGGGTCCGGTCCTGAACGACCGGACCCCTTGTTAAGGTCAATTGTACTTCTTTTCGATTATGCTAACTCAGCAAAGTACTTGATGGTTCTTACCATCTGGCTGGTATAGGAGTTCTCGTTGTCATACCAGGAAACAACCTGTACCTGATACTCGTCATCGCTGATCTTGGAAACCATGGTCTGGGTAGCATCGAACAGGGAGCCGTACTTCATGCCGATCACGTCAGAAGATACGATCTGATCCTCGTTGTAGCCGAAGGACTCGGAAGCTGCTGCCTTCATAGCTGCGTTGATGCCTTCCTTGGTTACGTCCGCACCCTTAACCACAGCGGTCAGGATGGTGGTGGAACCGGTCGGAACCGGAACACGCTGAGCGGAACCGATGAGCTTGCCGTTTAACTCCGGAATTACCAGGCCGATTGCCTTTGCAGCACCGGTGGAGTTGGGAACGATGTTTGCAGCGCCGGCTCTTGCTCTTCTTAAGTCGCCCTTTCTGTGCGGTCCGTCAAGGATCATCTGATCACCGGTGTAAGCGTGGATGGTGCTCATGATACCGGACTGGATGGGAGCATAGTCGTTTAATGCCTTAGCCATGGGAGCTAAGCAGTTGGTGGTGC
>CALWEP010000096.1 GCA_944377325.1 uncultured Lachnospiraceae bacterium | reverse complement strand
CTGCGTTCGGGACGCAGAGGTCGCAAGTTCAAATCTTGTCGCCTCGATGATACCGGCCTATTGGTCAAGCGGTCAAGACGCCGCCCTCTCACGGCGGAAACCCGGGTTCGATTCCCGGATAGGTCATGGATGCTATGGATTATTCCGATCCCAGGCCTTTTTTAGCCGGCTACTGTGGCTCAGTCGGTAGAGCAGCTGATTCGTAATCAGCAGGTCAGGGGTTCGAGTCCCCTCAGTAGCTTTTCGGCAGATTTGTCTGCCTGAATCAATCAGTATCGAGGCGTGGCTCAGCTTGGTAGAGCGCTGCGTTCGGGACGCAGAGGTCGCAAGTTCAAATCTTGTCGCCTCGATGATGCCGGCCTATTGGTCAAGCGGTCAAGACGCCGCCCTCTCACGGCGGAAACCCGGGTTCGATTCCCGGATAGGTCATATTAAAAAAGGGGAAGACGTGCTTTGGAATGAAAAAGTCCAGAGGACGTCTTTTTTGTTTTCTCCAAAAACATTATGATATTTTTAGGCAGACTTCCGGCAGAGAAGGGAGGATAAAAAATGGATGCAGTTTACGGCTATGTCCGCGTATCCGCCAAGGATCAGTGCGAGGACAGGCAGATGCTGGCGATGCGGGATTTTCCTGTCAGTGAAAAAAACATTTATATGGATAAACTGAGCGGAAAGGATTTTGACCGCCCGCAGTACAGAAAGCTGGTGCGAAAGCTGAAGGAAGGGGATGTGCTGGTGGTGAAGTCCATTGACCGCCTGGGGAGAAACTACGAGGAAATTCTGGACCAATGGAGGATGATCACCAAGGAAAAACGGGCGGATATTGTGGTGCTGGATATGCCGCTGCTGGATACGAGAAGATCGGAAAGAAATTTAATGGGGATATTTGTTGCCGATCTGGTACTGCAGATTCTGTCTTTTGTGGCACAGACAGAGAGGGAGAATATCCGGCAGAGGCAGAAGGAGGGAATTGCGGCAGCCAGGAAAAGAGGGGTAAAATTCGGCAGGCCGCGAAAATCCGTTCCGGAAGAGTTTAAACCGCTGAAAGACGCGTGGGTAAGAGGGGAAATGAGCTCCAGAGAAGCGGCAAAGCATCTGGGGATCTCTCAAAACACGTTTCTGAGATGGTCAAAAGAGGGGAAAATGGAAGGTGTATGCAAAAAAGTACAGGAAGAGCTATAAAGATTGCCTTACAAAGGTAGACTTTTCCGCTCGAAGAGTAAATGTCAAATCGTTCAAAAAAAGCGAATCAAAAATCAAATCAAGTTACAAAAAATGTTACATTTTTTTCACTTTCTTAATTTCCCAAATGCTTATTTTCAATTGATTATTATATCGTTTTTGCCAGGAAAAGTCTGCTTTTTCGTTCAGCACCAAACTGCCTGAAACGGAGGCTGAAGGCTTGTACTATTTCGATTTTCATTCCCACATTCTTCCGGGAGCGGATGACGGTTCGGATTCCATGGAAGAGACCATGCATATGCTGAACATGGCTTATGGCCAAGGAATACGGGAAATCGCCGCCACGCCGCACTATCAGTGCGGGAATAATCGAAGGACAGCCGGTCAGCTGAAGGATATTTTAGAACAGGTACGGAAAAAAGCTGCGTCTGCAGTGGGATCTGATCTGCAGATTTACAGCGGAAATGAGGTGCTATATTTTGACAGCATGACGGAGGATCTGAAAGAGGGGAAGATTCTCACGTTGTGGGACAGCCGCTGTGTTCTTACGGAATTTTACGATGATGTGTCCTACCGGCTGCTTTATCAGGCGGTAAGGAAGCTGGCCATGGCCCGGTATCAGATTGTATTGGCCCACGCGGAACGATATATCTGTCTTAGAAAAAAAGGAGCTCTGGATGAGTTGATCGATGCCGGAGCTCTGATTCAGATAAATTTCGGAAGCTTGACGGGAGGAATGTTTTCTGAAGATGTCCGCTGGTGCCGGAAACAGGTGCTGGAAGGACGGGTTCATGTATTGGGGACAGATGCACATCATGAAAAACAGAGAAAGCCGGATATCCTTCCGGCGGTCAGATGGCTGGAGCGGCATCTGGACAGTACGAGTCTCAGACGGATTTTACTGGACAACGGCCGGGCCATTCTGAATGACGAAATACAGAAAGTTAGATAAGGGAGAGGAAAATGGAAAAGCAATACAATGATGATGAGATCGAGATTGATCTGAAGGCCATTCTTCTGGAATGGAAAAAAAGATGGTGGATGATTGCTGCTGCTGTTGCGGCAGGCGGTTTATTCGCCTTCTTGCTTAGTAAGACCATTCTTTCACCGGTGTATACTTCCACTTCTATGATGTATGTACTTTCTAAAGAGACCACAATCACCTCTCTGGCTGATCTGCAGATCGGGACGCAGCTGACTCAGGACTATAAGGTCCTGGTGACCAGCCGTCCGGTTTTGGAAGAGGTTATTGACAATCTTGGCCTGGATATGAGCTATGAAAATCTGAAAGAGGCAGTTTCCATTGATAATCCTTCCGACACCCGTATTATGACAGTTACAGTGGAGAACGGCGATCCGGTTATGGCAAAAACCATAGTGGATGAGATCGCCCGGACTGCGTCCGGCTACATCGCTTCTATTATGGAGATGGTGCCGCCGAAGATCGTGGAGGAGGGCCAGGTGGCCCGGTTCCAGTCCAGCCCCAGTGTGAAAAAGAACGCGCTGATGGGAGCTGCGGCAGGAGGAGTGCTGGTATGCGGCATCCTGACTCTGCTGGTGGTTCTCAACGATACGGTCCGCACGGAGGAGGATGTGGAGCGGTATCTGGGACTGAGTACTTTGGCTCAGGTTCCCGAGCGGGAAAAGAAGGGCAGATCAGAAGTACATAACGGCGGAAAGAGAACCAGGGGAAAGAAGGGAAGACGATGAAAAAGGTTGAACTGAGCATTCCGGAAAAAGATACGAAATTTGACGAATCCATAAAGACCCTTCGGACCAACATCCAGTTTTCCGGGGCGGATATCCGCACGGTTATGATCACCAGCAGTGAGCCGGACGAAGGAAAAAGCGAGATTGCTTTCCATACGGCCATGGCTTTCGCCGGTCTTGGAAAAAAGGTTCTGCTCATAGACGGGGATATTCACAAGAGCGTTCTCACCACCCGGTACCATCTGGAACGGGAGGTGGACGGCCTGTCCCAGTATCTGACAGGACAGAAGAAAGCCGAGGACGTGATTTATCAGACAAATATTGAAAATTTCGACATTCTCTTTTCCGGGCCTTATGCGCCGAATCCGGCGGAGTTATTTGAAAATGAGCTGATGAAGCGGCTGCTGGATCAGGCAGAGAAAGAGTATGACTATGTGTTTTTGGACACGCCGCCGGTGGGAGCTCTGATTGAGGGAGCTATCATTGCCAAATACTGCGACGGGGTTGTCCTGGTGATTAAAAGCGGCGCCATAAGCTATAAGAAGGTGCAGCAGGTGAAGCGGCAGATCGAAAAGAGCGGCTGCCGTATTCTGGGGGCGGTGCTCAACATGGTAAACAGTCCAAAAAGCGGTTATTCTTACAATTCCTACTACGGCGAATACTGATGGGGAATGGATGAAAACCGATTTGAAATAGAAATGGAAAAGGAGGAAATGAGTATGAAAAGAGGAAAGAAGATTCTGACAGGCGTTTTGGCAGCTGCCCTTGCGGCCGGAAGCGCTGTGCCGGCTCTGGCGGCAGAGGGATGGAAGCAGGATACGGCCGGATGGATGTATGAAAATGAGGACGGCAGCCATGTGACGAACGGCTGGAAGCTGGCAGACGGCAAGTGGTATTACTTCGGATCAGATGGATATATGGATACAGGCTGGATTCTGGACAACGGAATCTGGTATTTCTGCAATGCGGGCGGCGATATGCTGACCGGTTGGGTAGAAAGCGGCGGAGTATGGTATTTCTGCAATGCCAGCGGAGCCATGGCAACCGGATGGGTGCTGGACAACGGTACCTGGTACTTCTGCGACGCCAGCGGCGCTATGCTGACCGGCTGGGTTCAGGTGGACGGCGTGAATTATTACCTGAATGCGGCATCGGACGGAACCAAGGGAGCTATGAAGACGGGAGAGGCGACCATCGGCGGACAGGTTTACCATTTTGACGCCAGCGGCGCCTGCACGGATACGATATCCGCTCCTTCCGGACGTTATTACGGAGACGGAAGGGCCGTATCCGGCGGCACAGTGCCCGGAGGAAGTTCAGGCGGCAGTTCCGGAGGAAGCTCAGGCGGCAGCTCGGGCGGTTCCGGCGGCGGTACGTCTGTGCCGGTGACTTCTGAGGAAGGACAGCATATGAACGAGGTGGTCAAAGAAGAGGTCGAAGAGGTGGCTGCAGTTGTGGTAGAGGAGAATGACGCGATCCTGGCTGTGCGAATGACAGCTTCTGACCGGGTGGAAGACCAGAGAATGACCGTAGTGGTGGACGATGAGCTGTCCGACGATGTGACCATCGGAGAGACCGATGTGGAAGATGCCGTACTGGCGATTGCAGATACCCTTCTTGCCGATGAAAACGTGGCAAGAATTGAATATCCGAATGCAGGATTAAGCTTTGATCTGACTGCGGAGGGGGCAAACCCGGATCTGATTAAGGAAGAAGTGGCAAAGGCACTGGAAAGACTGGGAGATCAGCCTTTAAGCTATCTCCGCAGCAAGACTTATACCGGCGTGGTGACCATGACGGACGGCGGCACGGTAACTTATGACGTTGTTTTCAACTTCCAGTAAAATCAGGAGCGGCCTTGAAGAACGGATTCAGATACATGGCGTGGGCAGTGGGGGCAGCGCTGATCGTGCTGTCCCGGCCTGCGGATGCATACGGCGGAGAGATCAATGGGAATGAGCAGGAGCTTCTGAACATTATCAGCGGGACCGAGAATTATAATGGGCAGACCTATAAGGTGAAGGATGAATATGTTGCCCAGGCCCGGGCCTATTTCCTGCAGGATGATGTGGACATTACGGATGCACAGAAACAGGAAGCGATCCAAAAAATGTACGGCAGCATCGGCCAGGGAGTGGCGGAAGGATATCTGGAACCGGTGGGGGGAGCTCCTTCGGAGAAGGATCAAAGCCCCGGGAAAGCTTCTGCGCCGGCTGCTTCATCCGGACAGCAGGAAACGGCGGAGACGGCTGCTCCGGAAACAGCTCCCGAGCCGGAACCTGAGCCGGATCCCATAATCTTGGCGCTGCAGGAGGTATCGAGGGCAGAGGAGAGAGAGCTTGTCCGGGACTTTCCGCTGGAGAAGATGGAAAAGGAATATCCGCTGGATGCCGTACTGGCGGCAGCAGGAGCAGCTTTGATCTGCCTGGCACTGGGAGCGGGAACAGCGCTTCGTTCCGGTCTGTTTCATCACCACCACAGAAAAGGGGGGAAACAGAAATGACGGAAAGAAGGCGCATGAGGAAAATCTGCAACCGCCTTTTGGCTGCGGCTGCGGCGCTGGTCCTATGGGGACTGATGGTGACGGCCGTATTCCGGCTGGCAGTGTACAGGACAGAGCTGCTTAATGAAAGCGTGTTCAGCACGGATTTTTTAGAACAGAGGTATGCTGCTTTTGAAGAAGAGGTTCAGGCAGAGCTGGAAGCAGCGGGGCTTCCGGCAGGGCTTTTGGAGCGGGATGAGCTGCACGGCCGTTTTCTGATGGAAATAAAAAAAGAATTCTGGGGGAACGCATCAGAAAAAAAGGACGAATGGCTTGCAGAGCTGACGGAACGGAAGATCATGGATTTTCTGGAAAGCGAAGGGATCTCCGCTACGAAGGAGGCTGAAAGGGGAATTGCTGTTTTGGGGCAGAATCTCCAGAGTCTGGAGAATACATATACGGCAGTTCCGGAGATGGAAGCCTGGAGAGAACGGCAGAACGGATTTTGGGAGAATGGCAGAAAGACAGGCTGGATGCTGGCAGGAATTCTGCTGCTGATCCTTGGGACGGCAGCTGCGATTCAGCACAGAAAATCCAGAATATTAGATGTACTGGGGATCGGAGGTTTATCCGCGTCGGTACTGACCGCTGTGTGGGTACTGACCGCACTGTGGCCGGGGCGGGAGGAAACTGTTGGAGCAGCAGGCCTTTTTTGGGCGGCTGCCGCAGAAATCGGATTATTTTTGGCAGCTGGGGGAGCGGCAGTGTCCATGTGTCTGTGGATGTTTGGAAAACTGTGCAGGGGAGTCAGAAGATAAATGGTTATGAAAAAGAAAATGCGCGGGGTATTGCTGGCTGCGGCATTGCTGATGGGACTTGCTGCGGGCCACGGACTGGCAGGAAGCATCGGTCTGAGAGGAGACCGTGAAGTCAGCGCCGGAGCCGGAAGAACAGAAATTTCTCAGAATATGCTGCATT
>CALWEP010000095.1 GCA_944377325.1 uncultured Lachnospiraceae bacterium | reverse complement strand
CTTCAGACTCTTCTGCCGGAAGCAGTGCTGATCTCGTGGGAGGAAAGCGGCCCCGGAACGGAAGAATTGGAATCTCTGTGCAGAGATGCCTCCGTTGTAATCCTGGGGCCCGGACTGGGCCGGGACGAGCAGGCGGCTTCTCTGGCGGAATCCGTCCTGAGCTCAGCATGCTCCCCGGTGGTTCTGGATGCGGACGGCCTGTATGCCGTCGCCTCCCGTCCTGAGCTGACCCGCTATTTTACGGAAAATATCATCATCACTCCCCATATGCTGGAGATGTCCCGGCTGTCCGGCCTTCCTCTGAAGGAAATCCAGGCAGATCCCATAAAAGCTGCCGTCAGCTACGCGGACCGGTACGGAATCACCTGCGTGCTCAAGGATGCAGCCACTGTGGTGGCCGGAAAGGACGGCAGCCTGTGGATCAATGAAAGCGGCTGCGCGGCCATGGCAAAAGGGGGATCGGGAGATGTGCTGGCGGGAGTGATCGGAGGCCTTCTGGCACAGGGAGCGGAGGAGGTCCGGGCAGCGGCTCTGGGCGTGTTCATTCACGGAAGAGCAGGGGAGACAGCGGCAGCCGCATGGGGAGACCGGGCCGTGCTGGCGGGAGATCTGGCCGATTCCCTGGGCGCTTTTCTGAATCAGAGATAGAAAAGGAAGTATCAGACAATGAATAAAATGGATCAGTATGAAAGAGGATATGTAACTGTAGATCTGGATGCCATGGAGGCCAACATGCAGGCCATCCGCAGAAGAGTGGGAGCGGATGTGGGAATCATGGGGATCGTCAAGGCTGACGGATACGGGCACGGAGCCGTGCCGGTGGCCAAAACCATTGAGCCTTATGTGGAAGGCTACGGGGTGGCAACCATCGACGAAGCTCTGATTCTGCGCCGCCACGGCATAAAAAAGCCCATTCTGGTACTGGGCGTGACACCGAAAATGCGGTTTGACGACCTGCTCAACTGCAGCATCTCGCCTACCATTTTCCAGTATGAGAAGGCGGAGGTTCTGTCCAGAAGGGCCAGGATTCTCGGAAAAAAAGGAACGATCCATATTGCCGTAGACACGGGAATGAGCCGGATCGGTCTGCAGCCTGACGAGGCGTCGGCCGATATGGTCAGACGCATCAGCCGCCTGCCCGGCATTTCCATCGGAGGACTTTTCACTCACTTCGCAAAGGCGGATGAAAAGGACAAAGAAAGCGCCGAAAAACAGCTGGAGCGGTACCGCCATTTTCTGAAGCTGCTGGAAGAGCGGGGAGTGGAGATTCCTCTGAAGCACTGCGCCAACAGCGCCGGGATTATTGATATGAATGACTCTCATTTCAACATGGTCCGCGCGGGAATCATCATGTGCGGACTCTATCCCTCCGACGAGGTGGAAACCTCCGGAATCAGCCTCACTCCGGCCTTGGAATGGAATAGCGAGGTGGTCTACGTCAAAACCGTTCCGGCGGGAACTCCCGTAAGCTACGGCTGGACCTGCTTTACGGAAAGAGAAACCAGAATTGCCACCGTTCCCGTGGGCTATGCGGACGGATATCTGAGAAATCTGTCCAATAAAGGAGATGTCCTTATCCGGGGGAAACGGGCCAGAATTTTAGGCAGAGTATGCATGGACCAAATGATGGTGGATGTGACCGACATTCCCGACGCGGAGGAAGGAGACAGTGTGACCCTCATCGGCAGAGACGGGGAGGAGTTTATCTCCGTGGAAGAGCTGGCAGAGCGCAGCGGAGGCTTTCACTATGAGATCATCTGCGGCATAGGGATGCGGGTTCCCCGGGTCTATCTGAAAAACAAAAGGATCATCGGCACCAAGGACTATTTCGGAGACGAATATTTCGGATTTGACTGACGGCTTCGCCTGTCCGGTGTCACGTTGTTCCGTTCCGTCATAAGATACAGAAAGAGAGGAGCTTCTCCCCAGGGCGGCTCCGCTCCTTAGTATAAAATTCCTGTGATCAGTTAATACTGGAAGTAAAACAGCGAATGACGGAGTGTGAAAACGTGATTATCAGACGTGGAGATATTTATTATGCGGATTTAAGGCCTGTGGTAGGCTCTGAGCAGGGCGGCATAAGGCCTGTCCTGATCATACAGAATGACATCGGCAACCGGCACAGCCCGACCGTGATCTGCGCGGCCATTACTTCCAGGATGAATAAGGCAAAGCTGCCGACTCATGTGGAGCTGGACCGGGCCAGGTGTGATATGGTAAAGGATTCGGTGATTCTTCTGGAGCAGCTGCGTACCATTGACAAGCAGCGGCTGAAGGAAAAAATCTGCCATATTGACGAGGAACTGCAGCAGAAGGTGGACTGTGCGCTGATGGTAAGCCTGGAACTTTCTACATAGTCCGCATTGACGAATAGAATGAGATTTGATATGATAAACAAAGAATGGGGCATATTTATGCCCCTTCCTATTGTATTGCAAACTTACGATAAAGGAGATAGGACAGAGAATGGATGATGGTTATTCGGGCATACAGATATTGATGCTCCTGGGATTGGTGCTGGTGGAGGCAGCCGCTTACGGCTTTGGGGCGGCGATCCAGAACGTTAATGAGTCGGAGCTGGAAGGGCAGATGGAGGCCGGAAGCAAAAAGGCAGCGAAACTTCTGCGCATTGTAAACAGGCCGACGGTATTTATCAACACGATTCAGGTGTTTACCAGCGCCGCCGCTTTGATTGTAGGCGCCTTCATTTTCCGCAGGACCGTCTGGAGCAGGGCCAATCCGCTGTATGCACTGGCAGAGGGACTTGTGTACATAATCCTTCTGGTATCCTTCGGCATGGTGATCCCCAAGCGGTGTGCCGCCAGAAAACCGGAGCAGTGGGGGTACGGAATGCTTCCCCTGATATCTCTGCTTATCAAAATTTTCCTGCCGGTGACGGCGGTTATCACCGGCGTGTGCTATCTGGTGCTGAAGGCGGTGGGCATCGATATGTTTTCCAAGGAGGACAATGTGACGGAAGAGGACATTATGTCCATGGTCAACGAAGGTCATGAGCAGGGAATCCTGGAGGACAGCAAGGCGGAGATGATCACCAATATCTTCCAGCTCAATGACAAGCAGGCGGAGGATGTGATGACTCACCGCAAAAATGTGGTCCTGCTGGACGGCAGCATGAGCCTGAAAGATGCCATTCATTTCATTCTTTCCGAGGACAATCATTCCAGATTCCCCGTATTCGGCGACGATATGGACGATATTGTGGGAATCATCCATCTCCGGGACGCGGTGGTATTTTCCGGCAGAGGAGGCTTTGAGGATATGCCCATCCGGCAGATTCCGGGCCTGATGATGGAGCCCCACTTTGTGCCGGAAAGCCGGGGAGTGGATTCTCTGTTTCAGGAAATGCAGTCCGAAAAGATTCATATGGTGATCGTGGTGGATGAATACGGACAGCTTTCCGGAATTGTCACCATGGAGGACATTCTGGAGGAGATCGTAGGAAACATTATGGACGAATATGATGACGAGGAGGAACTGATCCATCCCTGTGAGGACGGCAGCTTCCTGCTGAGCGGCATGGCTCCCCTGGACGAAGTGGGAGAGGCGCTGGACATCCGGTTCGGTGAAGAGGACGAGGAGGCCTACGATACGCTAAACGGATTTCTTATTTCCCGTCTGGACCGGATTCCGGGGGAGGACGAACGTCCGGTGATTCCGTTTTCAGGGTATGACTTCCGGGTGGAGCGGATGGAAAACAAGAGGATTGCGGCAGTCCGCGCCGTGCCTTCCCGGGATCCTGGTACTTGTCAGAGTGAAAAAATGGTGGTAGAATAGGAAAGATGTTTTCAGCCCGGAGCTGAAATGGACAGAAGAAACAGAAAGACAGGAGAGAGAACGTATGTCAGGACATTCCAAATTTGCGAATATCAAGCATAAAAAGGAGAAAAATGACGCGGCAAAGGGAAAAATCTTTACCGTAATCGGACGAGAAATCGCCGTGGCCGTGAAAGAGGGCGGTCCGGATCCGGCCAACAACAGCAAGTTAAGAGATGTGATTGCCAAGGCAAAGGCCAACAATATGCCCAACGATACCATTGACAGGGGAATCAAAAAGGCAGCGGGAGACGCCAATTCCGTAAACTATGAGACCATCACCTACGAAGGCTACGGCCCCAGCGGCGTTGCCATTATCGTGGACACCCTGACGGACAATAAGAACCGTACGGCGGCCAATGTGAGAAACGCCTTCACCAAGGGCGGCGGCAACGTGGGCACCACCGGCTGCGTATCCTATATGTTCGACAAAAAGGGGCAGATTATTATTGATAAGGAAGAGTGCGAGACGGATGCGGACGAGCTGATGATGCTTGCTCTGGATGCAGGCGCAGAGGACTTTTCCGAGGAAGAAGACAGCTATGAAGTGCTGACGGATCCCGATGACTTCAGCAAGGTCCGCGAGGCCCTGGAAGCAGCCGGAATCCCCATGGCTCAGGCAGACGTGACCATGATCCCCCAGACCTGGGTGGAGCTTTCCGATGAGGAGGACATCAAGAAAATCAACCGCATTCTGGATATGCTGGATGAGGATGACGATGTGCAGGCCACGTACCACAACTGGGAAGAATAAAGCTCCCTCCATAATCCTATTGTCAGAAACCGGGCGTGACACGACTTTTCGTGCCGCGCCTTCCTAATGCGCGGAAAACCAAATTTGTGAAAGGGAGTGGAAGGAATGGACAAACAGACGGCTTACCTCCGGGCGGTGGATGTGGATTATTCCTACCGTCTGGCAAAGAAAATGGAAGATTTCCGAACCAATGAGGCGCTGGGCTTCCGGACAGCCGGATCCCGGGCTGAGATTGAAACGGGGCGGATGCTGGCGGAGGAAATGGAAAGGGCCGGCCTCCGGGACATTCATATGGACGAAATCATCATAGATTCCTGGGAGTTTAAAAAAGCGGTTATGCGCTTTGAGGACAGCCGGGGAGATCTCCACGAGTTCCTGCTCAGCGCCTATCAGGCCGACTTTGTCACCGACGGTTTCGCCTCATTTCTGGTGGAGGACCTGGGAAAGGGAACGGCAGCCGATTATGAAGGCCGCGATGTGAAGGGAAAACTGGTGATGGTCGACATCAACCAGCGGGAAGAGTGGTGGATCAATTTTCCCGTATACCAGGCTCATATAAAGGGGGCTGCCGCCCTCATTGCCGTCCAGGAAAACGGCTACGGAGAGATTGACGACACGGCTCTCAATGCCCAGGATCTGGCAGGGCCGGCGGATGCCCCGGCCTTTTCCATGTCCCGGGCGGACGCCGCCGTCCTTCGCCGGGAGCTGAAAGAAAACGGCTCCGTCCGAGTGGAGCTGGATGCGCATACCCGGGTGCGGGAAAATCAGCCGGCCTACAACGTGTGGGGGACAATTCCGGGAAAGCGGTCTGACAAGATCCTTCTGACCGCCCATTACGATTCCTACTTTTCCGGCTTTCAGGATGACAATACGGCCGTTTCCATGATTATCAGCATGGCCCGTTCTCTGATTTCCTCCGGATACCGGCCGGAGCATACCATTGTGGTCTGCGCGCTGGCTGCAGAGGAGTGGGGAGTGATCAATTCCAAGTACGACTGGTCTGCCGGCGCCTGGAACCAGGTATTCAAAAAAAGACCGGAATGGCGCGGGAGTACGGTGGTGGACCTGAACTTTGAGCTTCCCGCCCATGCCCATGACCGCAGGGATGCCATCCGCGGAGTCTATGAATATAGGGACTTCCTGGAAAATTTTCTCCGAAATCTTCCCTCTCAGGTAGACCCGAGGGAGGCTTACCCGGACGGCATAACCGTGTATGCCCCCGTCGAGACCTGGTCCGATGATTTTTCCATGGCCATCGGGGGAATCCCATCGGCGGTAAACGATTTTTCCGGCGGAAGATTCATGGAAACCCACTATCATTCCCAGTTTGACAACGAGGCTTTTTATGACGAAAAGGTCTATCGCTTTCACCATCAGCTTTACGGGCTTCTGGTGATGGCGTTTGACCGGACTGCCGTAGCTCCTTTGAATCCTGCGGAGATATTCCGGCAGCTCCGCAGAAGCATTCGGCCTGTAACGGGAGAAGAGGACGGGGAAGCCCTTCGGATTCTGATGGAAAAAAATGACCAAGCCCTGAAAACGGCAGAGAAGCTTTATGAGCAGGTGCAGGAAAAGAACAGGGCCGGAATCCGTGACGATCGGCTTCAGAGAGGACTGCTGGCGCTGTTTCAGAAAAGCCAGGATTACTTTGTCCGTTTGGACTGGCAGGACAGCGTACTCTTTCCTCAGGAAGCCGTTCAGAATAACCTTCGCGCCCTTCGGGCTGCCGAGGGTTTTCTGGAAGCCGGAGACGCCGCTTCAGCCCTGGAGGCTGTGTATGCCATTGACAACAGCCGGTATGGTTTTCTGTTTGACCGGGAGGTTTACCTCTATTTTACGGAATATGTGCTGCACCAGCCGGAGGATCGGCTTCAGTGGGGGGCCGGAAGAATTGTCCGCCATGAAAACCTGTACGGCCTGGTGGAGCGGCTGAAGGAAAAACAGAAACGAGGCTGCCGCGACCTGAAAGAGGAGCTGGAAATGGCAAAAAAGGTAGAAGCACAGCAGAAAATATGCTATGATGATGACATCCGCTATATTACAAGGTCCGTAGAAAAGCTGATCGATGAGATGAAAAAACTGGAAGAGGGGTAGCTGCGTGGAAAGCCAGACGTTATACCGGGTGCAGAGGGAAGATCTTCCCAAGCTGAAGGAGCTTCTTACAGCCTGCTTTGAGGAAGATCCTCTCTACTGCAGCCTGATACCGGACAAAGAAACCAGGGAACGGCTTCTGCCGGAGCTGTTTGAATGTGATCTGTCGGAATTTTTTGAAAACTGTGAGATTTTCGCCGACAGCAGGGAACTGAACGGAGTGCTGGTGGTTTCCGACGAATCGGAGCCATATCATTTTTTTCAATATTATTTTACCGAGCTGAAGGCCAGGCTGAAGACGGAGGAATACCTGATCCGGGAAGATATGAGCCTGAGAACCTTCTGCAACTTTCTCCTCGGAAGAGACTATCTGAATTCCCGATGGACCGACCAGCTCCATCAGGAAAACAGGCTTCATCTTATTTATCTGGCAGTAAGACCCAGTATGCAGCATCATGGAATTTCCGGAGTCCTGATCAACGAGGCCATCCGGTATGCGCAGGAGCACCGGATGATGATCTCTCTGGAAACTCACAATGAAAAAAACGTAAGCCTGTACCGGCATTTCGGCTTTAAGATTTACGGAGTGGTGGAAAAGCCGCCGTTTCATCTGAAGCAGTACTGCATGGTCCGGGAAATCTGACCGTCAAAGCACAGCAGGAAAGGAGAAGGCATGAAGAAAGAACAGATCATCTTGAAAATGAAGGAAGAGGGGCTGATTGCCGTTGTAAGGGCAGAGAGCAAGGAGCAGGGGGAAAAGATTATCGATGCCGTAGTAGAGGGCGGGATTCATTTTATTGAAATTACTATGACCGTTCCGGGAGCCATGCATATTATTGAGGCCATGGCGGAAAAATACGGAGGCCGCACAGATATTGTCATCGGAGCCGGAACCGTGCTGGATCCGGAAACTGCCCGGGCGGCCATTCTGGCCGGAGCTTCCTACATAGTGGGACCGTCTCTGAATCCGGAAGTGATCCGTCTGTGCAACCGCTACTGTGTTCCCGTGATTCCGGGAGTGATGACTCCCACCGAGGCTGTTGCAGCACTGGAAGCAGGCTGCGGTCTTCTGAAAATTTTCCCGGGAAATGTTATGGGTCCCGGAGCCATCAAAGCCTTCCGCGGACCGCTTCCCCAGGCCGATTACATGCCCACCGGAGGCGTGGACGTGGACAATGTGGCCCAGTGGATGAAGGCGGGAGCCTGCGCAGTGGGAACGGGAAGCAGCCTGACAAAGGGCGCCAAAACGGGAGACTATCAGGCAGTAACGGAAAAGGCCAGAGAATTCGTTGCCGCAGTAAAGGCGGCCAGATCATAAAAATACGCGGGATGGAAGGCATGCCTCCATCCTGCTTTGCTGAAAAGGAGAGAAAAAATGGCAAATATTGTGACCATGGGAGAAATCATGCTGCGGCTTTCCACGCCGCAGCATGAACGGCTGATCCAGGCCGACAGCTTTGACGTAAATTACGGCGGCGGAGAGGCTAATGTGGCTGTCTCTCTGGCCGGCTTCGGCCACAGGACGGAATATGTGACGGCTCTCCCTCCGGGAGGACTGGGCGACTGCGCCGCCGCGGCTCTGCGAAAATACGGAGTGGGAACCTCCCATATTGTTCGGAGAGGGGAGAGACTGGGAATCTATTTTCTGGAAACCGGCTCCTCCATCCGGCCGTCCGCCATTATCTATGACCGGGCCGGCTCCTCCATGGCCACAGCCTCCCCGGAGGATTTTGACTTTTCGGAGATCTTCCTAAACTGCGACTGGTTTCATATCACTGGGATCACTCCGGCCATCAGTTCCCAGGGCGCGGCTGTCACTGAGGCGGCGCTGAAGGCGGCCCGGGCGGCCGGAGCGACTGTTTCCATGGATCTCAATTACAGGAAGAAGCTGTGGACTCCGGAAAAGGCCAGGGCCGTTATGACGCCTCTTATGGAATATGTGGACGTGTGTATCGGAAATGAAGAGGATGCCAATCAGGTTCTGGGCTTCCGGCCGGGAAATACGGACGTAGGTTCCGGAGAACTGGAGCTGGAAGGCTACCGGCAGATGTTTGAGGAAATGCAGCGGAGGTTCGGCTTCCGATATGTGGTCAGTTCCCTTAGGGAAAGCTATTCCGCATCTCACAACGGCTGGTCGGCCTGCATTCTCAACGGAGCTACCAATGAATTTTATGCCTCTTCCCGCTATGCCCTTACGCCCATTGTGGACCGGGTAGGAGGCGGAGACGCCTTTTCCGCAGGACTGATCAGCGAGCTGGCCGGCGGCGCGGACTGGAGGGAGGCGCTTGAATTTGCTGCGGCAGCCTCCGCCCTGAAGCACACCATCCACGGAGACTTCAATCTGGTAAGCCGCAGCGAGGTGAGAAACCTGATGAACGGCGATCGGTCCGGCCGCGTTCAGCGCTGACCGGTTTCTCCGGATATGAGGCGGTACATTATTAAGACACATCGGAGGGGAAAGAATTATGGATCTGCTGACGTTATTTACACTGGCTGTGGGACTGTCCATGGACGCTTTTGCCGTTTCTGTCTGCAAGGGCCTGTCCATGAAGACGATCACTGTGGGAAAATCAGTGATTGTAGGCCTGTGGTTCGGGGGCTTTCAGGCAGGAATGCCTCTTTTGGGATATCTTCTGGGAATTCAGTTCCGGGACCGGATCACGGCCGTGGATCACTGGATCGCTTTTGTACTGCTCTCCTTCATCGGAGTAAATATGCTTCGGGAGGCGCTGAGTGAAAAGGAGGCGGAATGCTGCGGGGAAGATGCCTCCCTGGCCGCAAAGGATATGTTCCTCCTGGCTGTGGCCACCAGCATCGACGCCCTGGCAGTGGGGATTACTTTCGCATTCCTGGATGTGGACATTCTTCCTGCCGTCACGTTTATCGGAATTGTCACCTTCCTGCTTTCCGGTACGGGAGTAAAGGTCGGCAATGTTTTCGGCTCCAAATATGAAGCAAGAGCCGAACTGGCAGGAGGAATCATTCTCATCCTGCTGGGAGTCAAAATTCTCCTTGAACATCTGGGAATCCTGCCGTAATGACCGTTTCCCATAAAATTAAGAGAAATTGCCGTAAAATTTCACAAAAATCTATGGAATAACAAAGAAAACTATGATAAAGTGGTAAGCAGAATATTATCAATCTATCATCTGCACATTGCTGAGAAAGGTTACTATGGACACGGAGCATAAAAACCAAGGCGGCCGGAAGGAACGTCCTGCCTCACGGAAGCATGAAAAAAGCAAGCTGCTTTATTACCTGGGAATTCTGTTCGGCCCCTTGCTTAAGGTTTTGAAAATTTTAGTGAAAACAATGGCCATTGTCTTTGCCCTGGCCCTTGTTCTCTGTATTGTCGTAGGCGTGACAAAGGTATATCCTACCTACGTGGAATATAAGCAGACGGCGAAACAGCTGGTGGATAACAGTACTTTGGATACCTTCCGCCTGCAGGAATCCAGCTATATTTATGACTGCAGCGGAGAGGTTATTGCAAAGCTGACCAAGGACGAAGATTCCTATTACCTGCCCTATGATCAGATTCCTCAGTATGCCGTTCAGGCTTTCGTGGCAGTGGAGGACAGAACCTTCTGGGAAAATTCCGGAATCGACTGGAAGGGAATTTTCCGAGTGGGACTTCGGTATCTGTACACGGAGGGCGAGGAGGTTCACGGAGCCAGCACCATCACCCAGCAGCTGGCGAGAAACCGTTTCCTCACCAGAGAGGTTTCCCTTGAGAGAAAAGGCAAAGAGATGCTCATCGCCCTGGAGCTTACGAAGAAATATTCCAAAGAACAGATTATGGAATTTTATGTCAATGACATCAGCTTCGCCAATACATACTATGGGCTGGAGGCTGCCGCCAGGGGATATTTCGGAAAATCCTCCGGCGAGCTGACCTTAAGTCAGATCGCCTATCTCTGCGCCATCCCAAATTCACCTACCTATTACAACCCTTACCGCCATCCGGACAACGCGCTGAAGCGCAGGGACAAGATTCTGGACGATATGCTGGAGATGGGCTACATCACTCAGGATCAGCATGATGAGGCGGTTGCGGAGGAGATTCAGATCTCCAAACCGGATTACGGCTTCCGCAACTATGAAACCACCTATGCCATCGACTGCGCGGTGCGCTATCTGATGGAGCTGGACGGCTTCCGGTTCCGGTACGGCTTCCGGGATGAGGATGCCTATAAAGAATATACGGAAAGCTATGACGAAGCCTACGCGGAAGCTAAGGAAGAGCTTTACACGGGCGGTTATCAGATATACACTTCCCTGGATCCGGAGAAACAGGATTTCCTTCAAAGCACCATTGACGAAAATCTGAGCTTTGAAAATGAAACCGGCTCCGACGGCGTCTATACCCTTCAGGGGGCAGCTACGGTGATCGATAACGAAAGCGGCAAGGTAGTGGCTATTGTGGGAGGCCGGAGCCAGGAGACCGGCGTATACGGGCTGAACCGCGCTTACCAGAGCTTCCGGCAGCCGGGAAGCTCCATCAAGCCCCTGATCGTATATGCTCCGGCTCTGGAAAACGGCTACACCTCCTCCACCATCGTAAAAAACATCAGCGTGGACGAAGCCAAAAAGGCAAAGGCAGGCGACGATCTGACGAAGCTTCCAGGCTCGACCATGACTTTGAGAAGCGCGGTGGAGCAGAGCAAAAACGGAGTGGCCTGGTCTGTCTACGCGGATATCACTCCGGAAGTGGGAATGTCCTATTTGACCAAAATGCGCTTTGACAATATTGTTCCCAACGATTATTACCTGGCCGCTTGCCTGGGCGGATTTACCCACGGCGTGACCACAGAGGAGATGGCCGGCGCCTATGCCGCCCTTGCCAACGAAGGCGTATACCGGGATCCCACCTGCATCACCTCCATAAAGGATAAGTACGGGGAGGAGATCTATCAGGATCCTGAGGAAATTCAGGTATATAAGAAAAATACGGCTCTGGTAATGGTTGATATTCTGAAGGGAGTAGTCAGCAGAGGAACTGCCAGCGGAATGGGATGGAAGAGCGACATCGAAGCCGCAGGAAAGACAGGCACCACCAACAACAGCAAGGACGGATGGTTCTGCGGAATCACTCCTTATTACACCATAACCGTATGGGTCGGATATGATCTGCCCAAGGAGCTCTCTTCCCTGTGGGGCAGCACTTATCCCGCTCAGATCTGGAAAGAGTCCATGTCCCATTTTACGGAAGGACTGGAACCGGCTGCCTTTGCGGAGCCGGAGCCGGAAAAGGGCACCAAGAAGGATGTCATTGTGGAAACACAGCCTGCTCCTTCTTCTGAAACCGTTCCTGAAACGGAGGCGCCCACAGAGCCTCCCACAGAGGCTACCGTTGAGCCGGTAACCGGCATTTACGGCGGTCCCGGAGTGGGATTGGATTAATAACAATAGAAGATTGCCGCAAAAAAAAGAATCGGTTGACGCACCGATTCTTTTTTTGACATCCGGTCGGATGGACACCTTCGTCAGCGGCCGGCCAGGGAGCGAAGATCCGAAAGAAAGGCGGGATAGGAAATATCCACGCAGTCCCACTGGGGAATATCGGTCTCTCCGTCAGCCATTAAAGCCGCTACGGCAAATGTCATGGCAATGCGGTGATCGTTTCTGCTCTGAATCACCGCTCCGTGAAGGGGGCGTCCTCCGCGGATGATCATTCCGTCTTCCGTTTCCGTCACGTCCGCCCCCATGGCCTGCAGATTGGTCACCATGGCCTCGATTCGATTGGACTCCTTTACCTTCAGCTCTCCCGCATCCCGGATTACCGTCTCCCCTTCCGCAAAGCAGGCGGCAGCGGCAATCACCGGAAGCTCGTCAATAAGCGTGGGAATTATGTCTCCTTCAATCACCGTTCCGTGAAGGCTGCCGGAGGTCACCAGGAGATCTGCTGCCGGCTCTCCCCCCCGAAGGTCCGTGCGGACCGTCTCGATTTTTCCGCCCATGCGCTCAAAAACTCGGATCACTCCGTCTCTGGTGGGATTGACCCCCACGTTTTTCAGAAGGATTTGGGACCCGGGGATCAAAAGGCCGGCTGCCAGAAAGAAGGCGGCGGAAGAGATGTCCCCCGGCACCTGGATGCTCTGGCCGTACAGCTCTTTGGCCGGCCGGATTACTGCTGTGGTTCCCTGGGAGGACACATCCGCTCCAAAGGCGGAAAGCATCCGCTCCGTATGGTCTCTGGAAGGAGCCGGCTCCGTAACTCTGGTTTCCCCATCAGCGTAAAGTCCTGCCAGAAGAATGGCTGATTTTACCTGGGCAGAGGCCACAGGAGTGGAGTAGGAGATTCCTTTCAGGGGAGCGCCGTGAATGGAAAGGGGGGCGCATCCGTTTCCCCTTACGCTTTCTATCTGAGCTCCCATCAGAGACAGCGGCTCCACGATCCGCTTCATGGGACGCTTCTGAATGGAGCTGTCCCCGGTCAGCGTCACGTCAAAATCCTGTCCTGCCAGAATGCCGCTGATCAGACGGACGGTTGTGCCGCTGTTTCCGCAGTCCAGAACCTTATCCGGCCGCTTCAGGCCTCTCAGCCCGTTCCCGTGAACCAGGATTTTTCCGTCTTTTTCCTCAATGCCGATTCCCATGCTGCGAAAACAGGAGATGGTGGAAAGGCAGTCCGCTCCTTTCAAAAAATGGGAGATTTCCGTAGTTCCCTTCGCCAGAGCGCCAAACATCACGCTGCGGTGAGAGATCGATTTGTCCCCCGGTATCTCCAGGCTTCCCTGAAGAGAATGGATCCGTGAAAATTTCATGTCCGCTTCCTCGCTTTTCTGGTTATCCCCGTCCCGATTCTACGGAATCAGGGTGTATTTGTATTCCTCCAGACGGCTCCACGCCGCGTTTCTGGATGATTCATCATAAAAGGAGATTCTCAGGGCTCCTTCCCCGTGCTCCCGGTTATGATTGATGCCGATATTTTTAATGCTGATGCCCTTTGCCGCCAGGATCACGGAGAGAGTGGAAATGGATCCCACCTCGTCCACAATATCCACGGAAAAGGAATAATCCGGTTCAATGGCCCCTCTGCTTCTGTCGGATATGGAATTTCTGTACTCCCTGGAGGAGGAAAAGAGCAGCCGGATAGCTTTCTCGTCCTTTTCCTGAAGGGAGGAGAGGATCAGAGAGAGCTCATGAATATACCGCTCCAGCATCCGGGCGATATTGTCCGTATTGGTCATGCAGATCTGCTCCCACATTTCCGGAGAAGCGGAGGCGATTCTGGTAATATCTTTAAAACCTCCTGCGGCGATCTGCTTCATGGTTTCCCTGGAATCATCCGCATCCCGCACCAGGTTTACCAGGCTGGAGGCCACAATATGAGGCAGATGGCTGATCGCAGCCACCGCCAGATCATGCTCGGCGCAGGAGAGTACCATGGGAATGGCGCTGACTGCCTGTGCAACCGCCTTCAGCCGCTCCACATTTTCCTCCGGAGCTCCCTCAGGCGGAGTGATCATGTAGTAGGCATTTTCCAGCAGATGATCGGAGGAATTCTCATAGCCGGTTTTTTCGGAGCCGGCCATGGGATGGCCGCCCACAAAGCAGTGCTCCATGGAAAGCTCTTTCACAGCACGGTGAATGCTGGTTTTGGTGCTTCCCACGTCGGTCACCAGGGCTCCTTCCTTCAGATAGGGCTTCAGCTCTTTCAGATACTGCTGGTTGTATTCCACAGGCGTGCAGAGAAAGATCATATCGCACTGACGGATCCGCTCGTCCACGCCGTCCAGAATCACATCCACCACTCCGTCGGCTTTTGCCCGGAGCAGCTTGTCCACAGACCGCATATAAGCCATGACGGTCAGCTGCGGATCGGATTTTTTCAGCGCTCTGGCCAGTGAACCTCCGATCAGTCCCAGACCGATAAAGCCAACAGTCGATTCTTTCATGTTCATGCCCTCCGTTCTCAGCCCAGCTTCCGTCCTGCCAGCCGGGCGTAAGGCTCCAGCTCCTCCATGAGCTTATGGAAATTGCTGAAGGTAAGAGACTGGGGACCGTCGGAAAGCGCCTTCTCCGGGCAGGGATGGACTTCGATCATCAGTCCGTCTGCTCCCGCAGCCGCGGCGGCCTTTGCCAGGGGAGGAACATAGGACCACACGCCGGTGGCGTGGCTGGGATCCACAATAATGGGCAGATGGCTTTTCTGACGGATCACCGGCACGGCGCTCAGATCCAGAGTGTTTCTGGTGGAAGTCTCGTAGGTGCGGATTCCTCTCTCGCAGAGAACGATTTTTTCATTTCCCTCCGAAATAATGTATTCCGCCGCGTTCATCCACTCATCGATGGTGGCGGCCAATCCTCTTTTTAAGAGAACAGGAATGCCGGAACGGCCGCATTCCTTCAGAAGCTCAAAATTCTGCATATTTCTGGCGCCGATCTGAATCATATCCACATACTTTGCCGCTGTCTCCAAAGCCCTCTGACTGGTAACTTCACAGACCACCGCCAAACCTGTGGCCTCTCTGGCCTCCTTCATATAGCGCAGACCTTCCTCCTCCAGTCCCTGGAACGCATAGGGGGAGGTTCTGGGCTTGTATGCCCCTCCCCGGAGGAAATTGGCTCCCGCCTTCTTTACGGCAAAAGCGGTCTCCATCAGCTGCTCCCGGCTCTCCACCGCACAGGGACCTGCCATAACCGTCAGATTTCCCGGTCCCACGCTGGTAGGACCTACTTTGACCTCCGTGGGTTCCGGATGAAATTTCCGGTTTACCAGCTTATAGGACTCCGTCACGGGAACAATCTTGTCCACGCCGTCTGCCAGCTCCAGATTGGAGTTCTCCAGCAGGGTTTTGTCTCCCACAACGCCCACGATGGTTACCTGTGTTCCTTCGGAAAGGTGGGCTCTCAGTCCCTTGGATTCAATCAGATCGGTGATATGCCTTACTGCCTCTTTGGAGGCTCCCGGTTTCATAATAATAATCATAGTAAAGTCGCTCCTCTTTTCTGCAATAATATCGATTGTAGCGGATGGAAGTGGGATTGTCAATGATTTATTACTTTAAAGCTCTAAAACTAAAAGAAATTTTTTGTTAAAATTGCATATTTGTCTTGTAAATTTACTGAATTTTTAGTACAATATGGTCATGGGCAAAATTCTTCAACAGGAGGGACTATTTATGAATGTATACGGAA
>CALWEP010000094.1 GCA_944377325.1 uncultured Lachnospiraceae bacterium | reverse complement strand
GTGCTTGAAAAGGCGGACTACACATATAAACATTCGGTCATCCGGTAAGCCCGACAGCCCACTCACCTCCCCGTGATTTGTAGTATACCGAGTTCCCTACAAGAAGAATTATAAAGAAAAATAAGCTTAGGAAAAACATTTTCATAACGTTTTGTGCCTGAGCAAAGCGAAAGGAATGGATATAAACATGAAAATACTGAAACGGGCTTACCAGTGGCTCTATTCAAGAAGCACCATCCTGGCGTTTCTGCTTCTGGTTATTTTTGCAAGTATTATGTTTCGGGATAAAAATTTCCTGACGGTAAACAATGTATTGAATATTCTGCTGAAAGCAGCTAAAAACGGAGGCTTTCTGGCACTTGGAATGACTTTTGTTATCCTGTGTGCTGAAATAGATCTTTCTGTCGGAGCAGTGTTTGCACTGAGCGGTGTGGTTATGGGACTTGTGGGAAGCAGGAATCCGTGGCTAGGGATTGCTGCCGGCCTTTTCGTCGGGCTGGCATCCGGACTGGCAATTGGATTTATGGTAACAAAAATGAAAATTTCTTCCTGGATTGCTTCTTTGGCGATGCTTTTTGCACTTCGCGGCGTGATTCAGATTGTGGCCAGAAAGTCGGTGGTTATAGAGGGAGAGGTTCTTACCTTTGGCAAGGCTAAATTTCTTCCTAATGTTTTCCCCGGAATGGCAGGGGGGATATCCATACTGATCCCTCTGCTGTTTATTATTACATTTATCTGTATGTACGTTTCTCACAATACACGTTTCGGCATGAGGATTTATGCTGTGGGAGGAAACTGTGAGGCTGCCAGAATGATGGGAATTGACGTGGACCGAATTAAGATCGGCGCGTTTGTCCTATCAGGCGTAATCGCTGCTCTGTCAGGAATCCTGCTGGCTTCCAGCAGCGGGAGTGCTACGCTGAGCGCCGGGAATACATACGAAACCTACGCGATTGCCATGTGTGCAATAGGAGGCGTCAAACTGACAGGGGGAGAGGGGAAATTTTCCGGTACCTTTTTCGGCATTCTTATTTATTTTATTATCAATACCATATTTACATATCTGCCTACCGGCATTTCCGTACATTGGCAGTCAATTATTATGGGGGCTCTGGTACTCATATCTGTTGCGGTGCAGTCAGAGCTTTTTCATAAAATACGTATCCACAGAAAAAAAGCAGGTGAGTCGGCATGAGACAATTAATAACGAAATGGGGACAGAATTTTAACCCGGATGAAGTACTTCCGGAATATCCCAGGCCGGGTATGGTCAGGGACAGCTACTACAATCTGAACGGAGTATGGGAATACGGGATTTTGCCGGATGGTGCACCTGAAGATTATCAGGGAACAATCCTTGTCCCCTATTCGCCGGAAACGCTGCTGTCCGGTGTGGGGAAAATTCTTTGTCCGCATGAAACTCTTTATTACAGGAAGAATTTTTCGCTGCCGGAGGGCTTTAAGAAGTCGAGAGTGCTGCTGCACTTCGGTGCGGTGGATCAGGAATGCCGTGTTTTTCTGAACGGAGCCAGTCTGGGACAGCATAAAGGAGGCTATCTTCCGTTCACATTTGATATTACGGAATTTCTCAAGGATGGCAGCAACACTTTGACTTTGGCGGTGAAAGACCGTACGGAGCAGGCGCCTTATGGAAGAGGAAAGCAGAAGCTGAAAAAAAGAGGAAAATATGCATCGCTCTTTTATACACCTCAAAGCGGCATATGGAAGACCGTATGGCTGGAAAGCGTGGAGGAAAATTACATACAATCATTCAAAATCACCCCTCTTTTCGATTCCTCATCCGTTATGCTTCATATTCAGCCCCTTCGCAGAGGAAAAGAGATATCAGTTGAAATTATAGACGGAGCGCGGACGGCTGCGCAGGGCAGTGCAGATGAAAACGGAAATATACGGCTTTATATTCCTAATGCAGTTCCCTGGACCCCGGAGACCCCTTATCTTTATGATGTTGTGATTCGCATGGAAAATGACACGGTACGCGGCTATTTCGGCATGCGAAAGTTGTCTGCCGCTCGGGATAAAGAAGGAATTCTGCGGTTCTTCCTGAACAATCGTCCTGTCTTTTTTAATGGAATATTGGATCAGGGATATTGGCCGGAAAGTCTGTTAACGCCCCCTTCGGATGAAGCGCTGCAGCATGATATTCTGACACTCAAAAATTTAGGCTTTAATACAATAAGAAAGCACATTAAGGTTGAATCTGACCGGTTTTATTATCACTGTGACCGTTTGGGAATGCTTGTATGGCAGGATATGCCAAACGGCGGCGGTGATTATAATATGTTTTTCGTTACTTATATGACAAATGCGTTTGACTGGTTTGCTCGCGGTGTCAAGGATAACCATTACAGGCTCTTCAAGCGCCAGGATCCGGAAGGAAGAAAGCAGTATTATCAGGAATTGGAAGATATGGTTTCTCATCTTTACAATTTTCCTTCTGTTGCAGTCTGGGTTCCTTTCAATGAAGGCTGGGGACAGTTTGATGCGCATAAGGCGACTTCCCTGATACGACGATTGGATGAAACACGTCTGATTAATGAGGCGTGCGGATGGTTTGATCAGGGCGGAGGAGATATGTATAGTATCCATAATTATGTTCACAAGCTGAATGTCCGCCCTCAACCGGATCGGGTGGTAGCTCTTACGGAATATGGCGGTTATGCTTACCCTGTCGAAAATCATGTGGCATGTGAAAAGGAATTCGGATACCAGTTTTATCACTCAAAAGAGGAACTTACGAAGAACTACAGGCGTTTGTGGACAGAAGAAATCTTTCCCAATCTGAAAAAGGGGCTCTGCAGCGCAATCTATACGCAGACCAGTGACGTTGAGGAAGAAATCAATGGAATTATGACGTATGACAGGGCAATGGTTAAGCTGGAGGAGGAAACTGTTCATGCCCTCAATATGCAGCTTTACCGAGAGTTTGCTCAACTGACCGGCTTTGATTCCGATTAGAACAGTATGGATTCTGCGCTTGCTCCGGAGCCGGCCTTTTTAACGATACAATTTTTATGGCATTTTAATTTGCCGGTCATATCTTATTATCCCATGGATTGCGGACTCTTCGGAGTCCGTTTTCTGTTTTCAAGGAATAAGAACGGAGCCGCCGCTCCATGGATGAATGGTCATCTATGAGCGGCAGCTCCGTAAAAACAAACTGATTATGATGATTTTGCAGCGCTTTTGCTCTCCGAATTGGCAGAAAATCCGCGTCTGAACAGAGGAAGGGAAATAACAGGCCGGGAAGGCAGCTGGGCCAGAACGATAGCGGCAAACATAAGGCCGCAGCCGGCCAATTCCCGGAAGCTCAGGGACTCGCGGAGAACGGCCCAGCCGGCCAGGACGCTGAATACGCTTTCCAGGCTCATGAGCAGGCTGGCCACGGTGGGATCCACATGGCGCTGGGCCGTTACCTGAAGAGTGTAAGCCAGGCCGCAGCTGAGGACTCCGGCGTAGAGCACGGGAGCCCAGGCGCGAAGAACTGCGGAAAGGCTCGGGGACTCAAACAGCAGGGCGGGAACGGCGCAGATGGTTCCTGCGGTGAAAAACTGGATGCAGGACATTTTCACTCCGTCCGCCAGCGGGGAAAAGTGATCGATTACCAGAATGTGCATGCTGAACAGCACTCCGCAGATCAGGAGAAGCACATCTCCCCGGTTCAGAGATTGGTCTCCGTTCCAGCAGAGCAGATACAGTCCGGCGAGAGCCACGGCCACGGCGGCCCATACGGACGGACCGGGAATTTTCCGCATGAACAGGCCCAGAAGGGGAACGATCACAATGTACAGGGATGTAATAAAGCCGGCTTTTCCCACGGAGGCATAGAGCAGGCCGATCTGCTGAAAGGAGGAGGCCACTCCCAGAAGCACTCCGCAGCTGATGCCGCCGATCCACAGGTCTCTGCTCCGCGAGGCACCGCCGCCGGTACTGTCGGAGCGGCTGAGAAAAGGAATCAGCGGAAGAAGGACGCAGCCGCCGATGAGGGTTCTTACGGAACCGAAGGTAAAAGGCCCCAGGACATCATTTCCCACACTCTGAGCTACGAAAGCGCCGCCCCAGATCAAGGCGGTCAGAACCAGCATAAAGCTGTATTTCAATTGATGTTTCATAAATATCGTCTCCCTTTTGTTTCTTGCATACAGGCGTAAGTATAGCACACCCGGGCGGACGGAGACAAGAGAAGGTTACAAAAGAAAGGGGATATCCGCAGGAGAGAACGGGAAAAAAGCTACAAAAATGCTATAAGGGGAAACGAACCGTAGCGTTTAAGGGAAAAATGTGATAGAATACTGTATCGTAGCGGAAAAAAGATATTAAATAAGAAGACAGACAGAAGAGAGGCAGACAGAATGAAAATCAGAGACATACTGGGACAGGGAAGGCCGACCATTTCATTTGAGGTATTTCCGCCCAAAACAGCAGAGAATTATGAGTCGGTAAAGGAAGCGGCGCTGGAAATCGCCAAGCTGCAGCCGGCGTTTATGAGTGTTACATACGGTGCGGGAGGAGGAACCAGCCGCTATACGGTGGATATTGCGGCGGCGCTGAAAAACCAGGGGGGAGTTACGCCTCTGGCACATCTGACCTGCGTCTCCTCTTCCAGGGAAAAGGTACATCAGGTACTGGCAGAACTGAAGGAACAGGGAATTGAAAACGTGCTGGCTCTGCGGGGAGACATTCCTGCGGACGGAAGGGTGGCCCATGATTACCGGTATGCGTCGGAGCTGATTCGGGAGATCAGAGAGGCAGGCGATTTCTGCATCGGAGCGGCCTGCTATCCTGAGGGCCATGTGGAATCGGAAAATAAGGCGGATGATATCCGCCATTTAAAGGAAAAGGTGGAAGCAGGCTGCGATTTTGTGACTACGCAGATGTTTTTTGACAACAATATTTTGTATAATTTCCTGTACCGCATTCGGGAACAGGGGATCAGGGTGCCGGTGGCAGCAGGAATCATGCCGGTGACCAACAAAAGCCAGATGAAGAGAATCTGCCAGATGTCCGGGACAGAGCTTCCGGCCAGGTTCAAGGCCCTGCTGGACCGTTTCGGAGATGATCCGGCGGCTATGAAGCAGGCGGGCATTGCCTATGCCACAGAGCAGATCATAGATCTGATTGCCAACGGAGTGGATGCCATTCACGTTTATTCCATGAATAAACCGGAGGTGGCGGAAAAGATCCGTCAGAACCTTTCCGATATTATCAAATAGGAGAAAGGCCGGGAGGAAGGGCGGATGGATAATGAGCGGATACTGCGGGAGACGCTGCGGTATTTAGGATACCGGCGGGAGCGGCCGGACAGCCGGGTGGAGGCGCTTTTGGCGGAATGCCGGAGAGAGCTGGACCGGGCGGTGAGCTTCCGCCACGTAAAAAGAGAGATGCCGCTGACGCTGACAGGAGAGGCGGGGATCTGCACAGACCTGTTTATGACGGAAAGCAGAAGCTTGGCCAAAAACCTGAAGGGCTGCGACCGGCTGCTGGTATTTGCGGCTACGGCAGGGATCGGAGCAGATCAGCTGATTCAGCGCTATGAGCGGGTGCAGGTGAGCAAGGCAGTGGTAATCCAGGCCATGGCGGCGGCTATGATCGAGGAATACTGCGACAGCCTGAACCGGGAATGGAAGGAAGCCTTCCGGAGAGAGGGAAGGTATCTGCGCCCCCGCTTCAGCCCCGGCTACGGAGATTTTCCTTTGGAGTGCCAGAAAGCTTTGATCGGAGGACTGGAGGCAGGAAAACGGATCGGACTGACCCTTACGGACAGCCTGATCATGATGCCGTCCAAATCCGTGACGGCAGTAATAGGGATCAGCTCCTTACCGGCGGACTGCTTTGTAGAAGGCTGTGAGGCGTGCGGCAGGACAGACTGTGAATATCGGAGAGAGTAATATGGGAATTCGGGATGAACTGGGAAAAAGAATCATATTTTTTGACGGCGGTACGGGAAGCCTGCTTCAGGAAAGAGGACTGAAGCCGGGAGAACTGCCGGAAACGTGGAATATTCTCCATCCGGAGATTGTGACGGAGCTCCATCGGAATTATCTGGAGGCAGGGAGCGATATTATTCTTACCAATACCTTCGGAGCCAACCGGCTGAAATATGACGGGAAGAACGGGTATGACGTACGGGATATCGTAAGAGCGGCGGTGGAAAATGCCCGCAGGGCAGCGGAGGAAGCTGCCGGAAAAACGGGGAAGAGAGGCTGGGTGGCCCTGGATATGGGACCTACGGGAAAGCTTCTCAAGCCTATGGGAGATCTGGATTTTGAGGATGCCTGCTCCCTGTTCGGCGAGGTGGCCAGGACCGGAGCTCAGGCGGGAGCGGACTGCATTCTGATCGAGACCATGAGCGACGGCTACGAGATGAAGGCGGCGGTGCTGGGAGCGAAGGAGAATTCGGACCTTCCTGTTTTTGCTACCATGACTTTTGACGAAAAAGGGAAGCTGCTTACCGGAGGAGACGCTGCTTCGTCGGTGGCTCTTCTGGAAGGACTGGGTGTGGATGCCCTGGGAATCAACTGCGGTCTGGGACCGGTGCAGATGAAGGAAATCGTAAAAATCATTCTGGAGGAAGCGTCGGTGCCGGTGATCGTCAATCCCAACGCAGGCCTGCCCAGAAGTGAAAACGGAAAGACAGTGTATGACATTGACGCAGACACTTTTGCCGCGGAAATGGAAGAGATGGCACGAATGGGAGTGTGGATGATGGGCGGCTGCTGCGGCACCACGCCGGAGCACATTGAAAAGACCGTGAAGCGGTGCGCGTCCCTCGTTCCTGTTCCCATTCGGGAAAAGGAAAAGACGGTGGTGTCTTCCTGGTCTCACAGGGTGGTGATCGGGGACGACCCCATTCTGGTGGGTGAGAGGATTAATCCTACGGGAAAGAAAAAGATGAAGCAGGCCCTGCGGGAGAACAATATGAGTTATATCCTGGAAGAGGGAGTGTCTCAGCAGGAAAAGGGCGTTCATGTGCTGGATGTGAATGTGGGACTGCCTGAGATCGATGAGCCGGAGATGCTGGAGCGGGCGGTAAAGGAGCTTCAGGGCGTGCTGGACCTTCCTCTGCAGCTGGACACATCCGATATGGAAGCTATGGAGCGGGCCATGCGGATTTACAACGGGAAGCCCATGATCAATTCCGTGAACGGAAAGGAAGAATCCATGAGCGCCGTATTTCCCTTGGTGAAAAAGTACGGCGGCGTGGCGGTGGCTCTGGCGCTGGATGAAAACGGCATTCCGGAAACGGCTCAGGGACGGCTGGAGATCGCGGAAAAAATTTACAGACGGGCGGAGGAATACGGGATCAAGAAGAAGGATATTCTCATCGATGCCCTGTGCCTGACGGTCAGCTCTGACAGCCGGGGGGCCAGGACGGCTCTGGAAACGCTGCGGCGTGTGAGGGATGAACTGGGAGGAAGGACGACCCTGGGAGTATCCAATATTTCCTTCGGCCTTCCTCAGAGAGGGATCATCAATTCCGCGTTTTTTGCCATGGCTTTGGAAAACGGCCTTTCCGCGGCGATTATCAATCCCAATGCGGAGGGGATGATGAATGCGTATTTCAGCTACCGCGCTCTGGCAGGCCTGGATCTTCAGTGCGGCGAATACATCGGCCGCTACGGAGGGCAGGAGGAGCCGAAAATGGCCCGCACGGCAGGAGAAGCCGTCCGGACGGGAGGAAAGAGCC
>CALWEP010000093.1 GCA_944377325.1 uncultured Lachnospiraceae bacterium | reverse complement strand
CAAAAGAAACCGTATTTATTGATGGGACAAAACTGGAAGCCTGTGCCAATAAATATACCTTCGTCTGGAAGAAATCGGTGGGGAAATGGGAGGCAAAGATGTACGAACGGATTCAGGAGGCAGTCTGCCTTCTGAACCAGGACTATATCTGCGGGTTCCATGTGGGAGAGGAAAGCCGTACCCGGGATCTTCAGGAAATCTGCCGGTTTCTGGAAGAACGATGCCGTCTGGACGGGACGATTTTTGTACATGGAAGAGGGAAACGCAAAAACCGGAACCAAAGATATCTGGAACTGTTCCGCCGGTTTCTGGAACGCCAGACGATCTATGACTGGCATACGGCCAGTTTCCAGGGCCGGAATAACTACTGCAAGACAGACCCGGATGCCACTTTTATGCACATGAAGGATGATCATATGAGGAATGCCCAGCTGAAACCGGGATATAATGTTCAGATCGCAGTGGATAGCGAATACATTGTGGCGACTGAGATTTTTCAGGATCGGAATGATGTATGGACACTGGTTCCGTTTCTGAAACACATGGAAGCGAACCTGGGATTTCGATATCCCAGTGTGACTGCGGATGCGGGATATGAAAGCGAAGAGGCGTATGAATATCTGAAAAGCCAGGGACAGACCCCGTACATCAAACCGCAGACCTACGAAAAATGGAAAAAGAGAAGTTTTAAGAAAGACATCAGCAAACGGGAAAATATGGCGTATGAGGAAGAGACAGACACCTACACCTGTCATGCAGGAAAAAAGCTGAAAAAAGTGTCTAAGAAGAAACAGAAAAGCAAAAGCGGCTATCAGTCCGATGACAGTATATGAATGTGAGGATTGCGGCGGATGTCCGTATAAGGAAAAATGTACGAAAGCAAAGGGGAATAAGAGACTATATCTTTCGAAGAACTTTTTGAAAAAGCACCAGGAGTCTTATGAAAACATCCTGAGTGAAAAAGGAATCCAGTACCGGATAAACCGCTCGATCCAAGTAGAAGGAGCTTTTGGGGTGTTGAAAAACGATTATGAATTCCAGAGATTTCTGCTGAGAGGGAAAACGAAGGTAAAACTGGAGATCCTTTTGCTGTGCCTGGGGTATAATCTGAATAAACTGCATGCTAAGATCCAAAATGGGCGAACAGGAAGCCATCTGTTTGAAGTAAAAACTGCATAGAAAAATCAGAAAACCGAGAGGTTTTATTAAAGTACGGCAAAAATCCGGCGATCTACTCTGAAACCAGAGGGAACGCCGGATTTTTTGCTGTAACGAGCGGAAGTGCCGCTCAATCATCTATTTTGATGATGAACCGCTCCCTGTCAAGTAGACAGATGAAAAAATAAAATTTTTCTATCTCCAGCCGTAGTTGTACGGTTGGAGATATTTTTATGCGGCTTTGGTTTGCAGGTAGTGCCTGTATTCCAAAGGCGTCATGCAGTTGAGGCGTTTTTGATACCGTGAGCCGTTATAGTATTCTATATAGTCAATGACCGCCTGTTTCAATTCTTCATAGGAATGAAACGTCTTTAAGTAGTACATCTCAGATTTTAGCATTCCCCAGAAGGCTTCTATCGGACCATTATCAATACAACGCGACACTCTGGACATACTCTGGATCATTCCGGCATCGTCTAACTTTTTCTTGAATGCTTTTGAGGTATATTGATACCCTCGGTCGCTATGAAAGATTGGTTTTGCATCCGGGTATTGTTCATGAGCAATGTCAAAGGTCTCGAATACCAGTGCATTATTATTGGAATGTCCAATCACAAATGAAATAATACTCTTATCCCCCAGATCCAGTATAGCGCTTAAATACGCTTTGCTGCCGGCACCATATTTCATCTCCGTCACATCAGTAAGCCATTTCTCTCCAAAGTTTTCAGCTGTAAATTCCCTGTTCAATACATTTTCGGCAGTCACCTGAGGAGTGGATTTTATATAATGTTTCCTTTTTCTGCGGCATACGGATTTTAAACCTAAAATCTGCATTAGCCTATAAATGCGCTTTTGGTTTACATGAAAATCATTCTCCCGGTTTAGTTTTATTGTCATTTGACGATAGCCTAAGATTCCATTCTTTTCCTCATAAGCCTCTTTTATCAGTGGCAGAAGCTTCCCATTAAACTGCTCATTTTTGCTTTCCTTACGATTTAGCCACTTATAATACGATGAACGTGGAATGCCTGCGAAAGCGCATAATTCGGAAATAGAACCTCCGGTTTCGTCATACGTCTCCTGTATTGCAAGGTAGATCGTCTCATTCTGTAACTGGCTTAAAACCGCCTCCTTTCTATCTCGCCGAGTTTTTTTAAGAATGCCATCTCCATTTCCTGCCGCTTGTTCTGAGCCTTTAGAAGCTTGTTTTCTGCCCGGAGTTTTTCCAATTCAGTCATTTCAGCCTCCGGCTTTGTTCGGCCGCGTTTATCTATCAGCGCCTCTACTCCTTGTGCTTCATACTTCCTTACCCATGAATAGACTTGTTGATAGGATACCCGGTAGGTATCCGCTGTTAATTGGTAGTCTTTATGATTCTCTATACAAAAAGATATGATTTCAATTCTTTCTTCATATGTTGTTTTGCGTCCCTTTGTCATGATCGTAGTTCCTCCCGTTTCAGAGCCTCGCATCGTTCTACGATCATTATACTGCAAGACCCACTTTCTGACAGTATCAAAAGAGGGAATATGATAACGGACACAAAGTTCTGCATAACTGCCTTCGCCAGCCAGATAAGCCTGTATCACTTCCTGTTTAAAGGATTTGCTATAATGCTTTTTTGTATGGTTTGGAAGAAGTGCCGCATCTCCCCCGGCGTTGTATTTTGCAATCCATTTGCGGACACTGGTATCTCCAACGCCATATTTCAGTGCGATATCTCGTAAAGATAATACGCCTTGTAAATACTCATGGACAGCTCTGAGTTTCTCTTCCTGTGACAATGATGATGCCAGAGGCTTTTTGTGAAAGGCTTGTTCCCCCTCTATCTTGTAACGGTCTACCCATCTTCGAATACTGGTATCTGTAACTCCATATTTATCCGCAATAGAGTAGGTACTACCTTTACCTGAAAGGTATTCCTTTACCGCCCAGAATTTTTCTTCTGGCGATAATTCTTTTGTATTTTCAGACATAAAATACTCCCTCCTAAGTGACAAGTTTTTATTATTTCACTTGTCTACCTAGAAGGGAGCATATCATGATTTTGCGACACTCCCCTTTATAATTTAATGAATCAGCGCTCCCGGTCCCGCGCTTTCGCTGCCGGAGCCGTTCTGCTCCATACTGCCTGCAGTTTCCTGAACTTCGGCTGCTGCGCTTTCCGTCTCTGCGGCTGAAGTCTCCGGACTTTCAGGTGCGCTTCCGGCGTTTCCTTCGGAGGAGGCACCGCTCTGAGATCCGTCCTCGCTCTGGCTTTCCGCCTTAGCAAGGACGCCGTCTGCGCCGGCAGTATAGACGGTTCCGTCTATGGTCACATCCTGCCCTGCCGCCATGGCGCCGCCTGCGGCGGGATCGAAGTAATAATCTTTTCCGTCAATGGAAACCAGGCCTTCGGCCATCCTTCCGTCCGGCTGGAGATAATACCATTTTTCGTTTACATTTACCAGTCCGGTCTGCATTTTTCCGTCCTTGCCCAGGTAGTACCAGCTGCCGTCAGGACAGATCCATCCGGTTTTCATGGCTCCTGATCCGTTCAGGAAATACCAGCTGCCGTCCAGCTGAATCCATCCGGTCTTCATAGCGCCGGATCCGCTCAGATAATATCGGAATCCGCCGTCTTCCAGCCATCCGGTCTGCATTTTTCCGTCTTCTGCCAGGAAATACCAGATGCCTCCGTCCTGGAGCCAGCCGTTTCTGCGGATTCCTGCCGGTCCGAAGAAATACCAGCTGCCGTCAGCCTGAACCCAACCGGTGGCCATGGCTCCTGAGGATTTCAGATAGTAGACCTCTTTGCCGTCTTCCAGCCATCCCGTCTTCATCTTTCCGTCGGATTCCAGATAGTACCATGTGGAGTCTATCTGCTGCCAGCCGGTTTTCATTTCTCCGGTGGAAGCGAAGAAATACCAGCTGCCGTTCAGCTGAACCCAGCCGGTGCGCATTTTTCCGGTGGAATCATCCAGGTAATAGTACTGGGAGCCGGACAGGAACCAGCCCTTCTTCGTCTGACCGTTCTCGTCAAAGAAATACCGGGAGCTGCCGTCCTCTGCCCAGGTATTTTTCTGCATGGCATAGTCTTTATAAAAATAGGTGACTCCGTCAATGGTGCGCCATAAGCTGTCCGGAATCAGGTCTGAGAAATCCGTAAACTGGAAATCAATGTCTGTATTGCCTTCCACGCCTGCCACTTCCCCGCTGCTGGTGGCCTGCCACATGGCCGGATCCTCATAGGCCGGTACCTTGCCGTAGCGGGCAACCCATACATCATAGTCGATGGAGCTCAGGTCAATTTTATTGGACAGCCAGTTGTCATTGGCGTAAACCATGGGATAATAGCCCGCATCCTCAATCCTTTCGCAGAAAGCGTTGATAATCTCGCTGACCTGCTGGGGAGTGAGAGTTCCCAGGGTGCCGTTGTCCTCCACATCAAAGGCAACCGGGTAGGAAATGGGATAATCCTTGATCAGATCCAGAACAAAATCCGCTTCCTCCACAGCCATTTCCGGAGTGGTGGCATAGGAATAGATGTATGCGCCCAGGGCAATCCCTGCCTTGTGGGCGCCTTCTGCGTTCACCCGGAAGTAGGGGTCCACTTCACCCTTATATCGGGTTCCCAGCATGACGAAGGAAACATCATCCGAGGCTACTGCATTCCAGTCGATCTGCTGCTTCCAGTGGGAAACATCAATGCCTCTGGCATATACATTTTCAATAGCCGTGCCGTCTGCCATCCGGTATACGCCGGAATCATCTCTGTCATATGCCCCGTATACGGTCATGGGAGACAGAACGGCTGAGGTGCTTAAAAGTCCGCAAAGAATAAAAGATGTCAATGAATGTCTGTGCATATCTTATGTCCTTTCCGGAATCAGCCGGTAGGTCCGGTGGTGGAGAATTCCGGAAGAGTTCCATTAGAGCTGGGTTTTTTGGTGTTGTAGTAATTGGAGCTGGAACCGGAGCTGGAGCTGGAGCTGCCGGTACTGCTGTTAGATGGACCGGTGACTATGGGGGTGGAGCTTCCGGCGGAGCTGGTTCCCGGGGCCGAGGAGCCGGAGGAGGTTCCGCCTGTGGGGGATCCGGTTACAACTCCGCTGGTAGAAGAAGAACTGCCGGACGGTGAGCTGGTGGAAGAAGAACTTCCGGAGCCGCCGGATGGGGATCCTGCAGAACCGCTTACGGGAGCTCCGGCGGAGGGAGTGGTCGTGCCTCCCGTATAAGCTCCGCTGGAGTCAAAGGAATACTGTTTTCCGTCAATGGTAGCGGTGGTTCCCGCATACATGGCTCCCGTGGAAGGATCCAGATAGTAATATACACCGTTCAGGTTCTGCCATCCGGTCTGCATATGGCCCACGTCATTAAAGTAATACCATTTTCCCTCAATCTGCTTCCATCCGGTGGACATATCTCCTACGGAAGGATTCATATAGTACTTATTTCCGTTGCTGTCCGTCAGCCAACCGGTAAGCATCTTGCCGTCTGTATTCAGATAGTAGTAGTGATTGTCAATCTGCTGCCAGCCGGTAAGCATTACCCCCGTGCTTTTGTTCAGATAGTACCAGGTGCCGTCAATCTGCTGCCAGCCGAAAGCGCAGCGGCCATCTGATTTGAAGTAATACCAGTTGTTTTCAATGGAACGCCAGCCTGTGACCATGGAGCCGTCCCCTTTAACATAATAATAGTCAGATCCGATATGAATCCAGCTGTTGTAGATCATGGCACCATAGTCGGCCTCTGTGGTGTTCAGATAATAGTACTTGCCGTCCACCTGCTGCCAGCCGGTAGCCATTTCCCCGTTGGATTTGAAGTAGTAATACTTGTTGTTGATCTGCTTCCATCCAGTGGTCATATGGCCTGTGGACAGATCCATGTAGTAATATTTGTTGTCTGTGGTGTGGATCCAGCCCTTATAGTAGGTGCCGTCATCATTGACATACACATAGCTGGAGCCGTCCAGCTTCCAGGAAGCGGCCTGAGCGGGAACGGTCTGAGCAATGGTCATAATGCCCATCAGTCCGGCACAGGAGGCGACGGCCAAAATCTTTCTGTATTTCATGGTATGATTCCCCCTTGCAGTAGATTAAAAATTACTGAATTTAAGTACAGTATAGCACAAAGAATCTTAGGAAAGTTAAACTTTTTATTACGATTTCTGTAGATTCTTCTGAACGATTCGGGAATATTCCTTGGCATAGCGGTACATAATCAGCGTGTATTCTCCGAATTCCTCTCCCAGCGCGCTTTTGTAGACGGCCCACAGACTCCAGAGAAAACCGCCCAGAGCCATGTAGGCGTATACGATCATCCGTTCCGTCTCCTCCGGTTCCCGCTCCAGATAGTCGCGGAGCAGGTCTTCCGTTTCTTCCGTATTATAATAAGAATAGATGGCGCACATGGCCAGATCGATGAGAGGATCGCACATACCGGCGTATTCCCAGTCGATCAGCTTTACCCTTCCGTCAGGAAGCATGAGAAAATTATCAAAGTTGCTGTCAATGTGAGACAGAATCTGAGGTCGGTTCAGGCTGTCCAGCCAGTCCATCAGCTCCGTCATTTTCCGGTGAACCTCCCGATAGTCCTCAAACAGAATGCTTCCGTGGCTGCGGCACAGGGTTTCATAGAAATCAATCCGTTCCCGGATGTCGAACCGGTGGTTCACGGTCAGGCGGGCTTCATGGAACCGGCGAAGCAGCTTCATGCACTTTTTTCTGTCCTCCGGACTGCGCGCGTCTCCGTTTCTGGCTCCGTCATAGAATCTGGCGATCTTATAGCCGGCGTCCCCGTCAAAATAGATGATCCGTTCGGAGATTCCCAGCTCTTCAATGGCCCTGTATACGTCAGACTCCTGACGGCGGCTGATCAGCAGTTCCGTTCCCGGACCCGGAATCCGGCAGATATAGGAGTCTCCGTTTACGTCAAACAGGAAGGATTTGTTGGTCATACCGGATTTCAGGCATTTGATATTCCGGATTTCCGATTCCGGAACCTGAAGGACCTTTGCCACCAGTTCCAGCGCCTTGTTGTCCGAATGGGTCTCATACCGGGGATCGAATTTCCTCAGCTCTTCCAGATTCTCAAATTCATAGACCTGATGATCCGGCTGGCAGTTGGCGTACATCTCCGGCTCCGGCCGCTGCTGGGGAAGGGGAATCCGGCTGTGACGGAACCGCCGCTCCCAGCTGCCGTCCAGAAGTTCCATGAGCACGTTTTCCCAGTAAAGCTGCTCCGTTCCCGGCATTTCATAATACTTCCCAAGAACAGGGAAAAACTCCCGGGAAAATTCTTTGGAGAAGAAAACCGGGCCGTACATGAACCAGCAGTCCCGGCCGCCCACTTCCACGGAGGTGATCCGTCCCTTCTTATTAAAAGAAACGCACCATTCGGAAGTATCCCCGTCCGTATGGGACAGGGAGTACCAGGCCCCGCATTCGTAGGTATGGTACATATTCTCCCTCAGCCAGTTGTCGGAAGAGAGCAGGTATATATTTTTTCCTTTAAACAGGTCTCGTGCGTGATAGACGGTAGCCAGAGTATTTTTGCAGGAATATTCCGGATTATACAGCAGCTTCACCTGATACTTGTCGATCAGGTATTCAAACTTTTCCTTAAGGTAGCCGACTACCACCGTAATGTCTTTTACGCCGGCTTCATGAAGCTGGCGGATCTGCCGCTCCACCATCCGCTCTCCGAACACCTCTAAAAGGCCCTTGGGCATTTCAAAGGTAAGGGGGACAAAACGGGAGCCGAAGCCTGCGGCCAGCACAACCGCTCCGTCCACCCGGAACTGCTCCAGAAAGGCAAGGCCTTTTTCCGTCAGGGAGCAGGATTTCCCCCCTTCCGTCTCCACATAGCCCAAAGCCGTACATTCCTTAATTAAATGGTTTACCGTTCCCAAAGAGAGGGAGAGCTGCTGTCCCAGTTCTCTCTGGGTGATACCGGGATGCTCCCGGATGCTCCTGCATATGAGTCCGTAACGGTTCATAATGAAAATCCTCCGTAATATTAAGATAAAATCAGAAATCAAATGCGTTCAAAAAAAAAGAAAATCAGAAAACATATGAACATTATACCATCACAATCCCTTTTTTCAAGGAGAAAAAACAGGATTGTACGGATATCCGTACAATTTTTGCAAAAAACGGCGACTTCGTAATAATTACGTAAGAAAATGCACAGATAAAAGTTATGGTATTTTTAAGAGAAATGTACTATACTCTTGATTGTGATGAGGAGGTCACCTCTTCAGAGCAGGATTCCAGAAAATTTTTTGTTGCACCTTGACAAAAAAAGTATTGCGAATTTCCGCCTGACGAAGTATAATGACCTCGTAGTGCAATTAAGAATTTCGAACAAAGAATTTCAAAAAAGGAAAAAGGAGAGTGCATTCATTA
>CALWEP010000092.1 GCA_944377325.1 uncultured Lachnospiraceae bacterium | reverse complement strand
CGGAGCTGAGCCGTCCTGCCTTTACAAATACGAGAATGAATACGCAGGCGGCTGCCAGGAAAAAGCCGCACACAAAGGTGAGCTCCATCAGGAGGCCGTGGGAACGGAAGGGGATTTTTCCGGAATGGCTGCTCATTGGTTTCCTCCTTCCGCGGCGCTCATAAGACGGATGGAAGCGGACGGCTCCTCATCCAGCCGGATGGTGAGAAGGCGGCAGGAGGAAGCTCCTGCTTTGGTCTCTTCCATGGAGAACTGCGCCTTTTCACATTCCATTACCGGAATTCCGTCGGCCAGGGTCAGCCCGCTGTCCGTGGAGGTGAAAAGTTCCTTCAGCCAGCCGTCCTGAGCGTAAATATAGGTGACATATTCTGTGTCCTCTGTGGACAGGGAAGCGTCGGTGATGCAGAGCACGCTGGTTCCGTCCATATCCCGGACGGTGAGCTGGCCGGCCCTGTCCGCCTGACGCACTTTGTTTTTTATGTAGGATACGGAGGTATCCCGGTAGAAGATGGCGCTGTCCTTGTCCTGGATGCCCGCGTACACCCGGCTTCCGATCATAATGGTAAACAGGGCGCAGAGCACGAATACCAGGAACAGCAGAAGGGTAAACAGAGAACTCAGCTCAGAAAAGCCAGCCTTCCGATCAGATGTCTGTTTCATTGCCCGCCCTCCTCTGCCTTCAAGGGAATCACTGTGATGTCCGGCATCAGGTTGGACGCGAAGCCGTCATAGAATACGGCGTATTTGGTTTCGTCCACCACGATTCCGTAGTGTTCCTTCAGATAATCCACGCTGGGGGGATAGCGTCCCTCAATGGCGTAGCACTGCACGCTGGCCCTGCGGATGGCGTTTTCCAGGACGCTCAGCTGCTCGTCGGCGGTCCGTCCGGATACGGAACGGACGCTGAACAGAAAGGCGGCCAGCACCGCGGCCAGCAGGGCAGCGGAGAGGAAAAGCCCCGGAAGGGAGCGCTTTTGTTTTACAGGTTCAATATGCAGCATAGCTTACACTCCGATCGTTGAGAGAATGCCTGCCAGGGGAAGCATCACGGCCAGGAGGACCAGACCTACGGCAACGGCCAGCACGGCCACTACGGCAGGCTCCAGCATGGAGATCATCCGCTCGATGCTGTCCTGGGATTTCTGGGCGTAATCCTCTGCCAGGGAGTCCAGTACGGTATCCAGCTGACCCGCTCTGGATCCGGTGCGGATCATCTGCAGGTCAAAGCCGGTGAAGATACGGGTTTTTTTCACAGCTTCATAGAAATCAGAGCCGGAGGCGATATCGGCTCTTACAGCCTGGATCTGCTCTTTCAGCCCTTCATTCTGTACCAGTCCGGAGGCGATGTCCAGGCCTTCTTCCGTCCGCAGGCCGCTCTTCATGCTTAAGGACAGGGCGGCGCAGAGGCGGCGCAGGGCGGCAGCCCGTGCGACTCTGGAGCGGTTCCGGATGCTCCCGTAGATAGCCTGAATGAAGGCCGGCTGTCTGCCGAAGCGGCCGGACAGGGCGGCAAAGCCCATAACCAGGGCGGCGATGGCAGCCAGGATCAGAGCGGCGCCGGAAAAGACCGTGCCGAATTCCATGGCAGCCTGGGCTGCGGCCGGGACAGAGGTCCCCAGAGATTCATACACTCCTGTGAATACAGGCATGACCTTGGAAAACAGCACGAACAGGATGACCAGCAGCATCACCACCATCATGGAAGGGTAGGTGATGGCCTTCCGCAGGTTTTCCGACAGGTAGTATTCCTGTTCGTAATGGCCCGCCAGGCTCTCCATGCACACATCCAGATTTCCGGTGGTCTCCCCCAGACGGGTCATGTGGATCACGTAATCGGGGAACGCGCCGGTCTCTTTCAGAGCGGCGCTTAAGGGCTCGCCCATGCGCAGCTGTTCGGAAATAGCCAGCAGACGCTGCTTTTCCCCTTCGTTTTCTCCGTCTTCCGCCATGGCTTCCAGTCCCTCATACAGAGGAACGGCGGACCGCAGCAGGATGGACAGCTGCATGCAGAACCGGGAAAGGACAAGTCCCTGATAGATAGTTTGTTTTTTTGACATGATAGGTTCCTCCCATAAAGATTAATATGAGAATCGGGTCCGGTAGTTGCTGCCGTCTCCGATGTACGCCATGATGGAGGCGCTCCGTTTTCCGTTGGAGGCGAAGGTGGGATCCATCAGCTTCCAGGTGTTGCCGTCGAAGTAGATGACATTGTCCACCCATCCGCTTTCCTTCGTATATACGGAGATCCAGGCATGGTAGGCGGAGCCGGAATAGCCCACCACCAGTTTGGTAGGCACATTTTCCATCCGGAGCATGGAGGTCATCAGGGAGGCATAGTCGAAGCAGATGCCCTTTTTCTTCGCCAGAACGGAGTCAATGTTGGGAAGATAGCCGCTGGTGACCGTAGCGGCCAGCTGATCGTCGTAGCTGATATTGTCCACCACCCAGTCGTATACGCTTGCTACCTTGGACAGCTCATCCGCCGCGTTCTTCGTCAGCTCGTCTGCCAGGGGAGCCGCCGCGGAGGAAGCGGAGTAGTTGCAGAACTGATTGGGGTAGAGGAAGGGGGACAGTTCGTTGGCCAGCTGCACGGAGACCGTCTGGCTGAATGCCTGGGAATACTGGTTTCCGGAGATGTTCTCAAAGACCTTGATGGCATAGCTGCCGCTTCCCTCGGAAAAGGGGAATACCTCGTAATTTCCGGAGGAATTCAGGTTATAGGTATAGGTTTCTGCCCCGTTTTTTGTAATCTGTACCTTGATCTTTGGATTGCTTCCGGTGTATTTCACCATCACATATCCTTCTGAGCTGTTGGAAGCGTCCACAGTGACCAGACTGTTTCCGTAGGTGACCGTGCCGGAGGCCGCAGGGGTGCGGACGGTGGCAGCGGAGGCGGACATGCCGGTATGGAGGCTGAAAAACGCGAACAGCGCCAGCAGACAGCCCTTTTTCAACGCTTGTTTAAGCATGGTTCACTCCTTTTCTCTTCTTATATATAAACAGATTGATACGAATAAATTATAGGTGGTCCGGGCGGTTCCTGCAAGTGCTTTTCTCGTTTCGGCCGTGATAAAAACCTGCGGCCGGAGAGTGGTTGAGCAATTTGCTGAAATTTGATATAATGTGGAAAGATTTTTACAGAATTTCGCGGGATTCCGCGGGGAAAGTGAGGATGAGAAGGATGGATTATGTGACAAAAGGATATGAACCGGCGGATGCTCTCCGGTATTTTGAGGAGATTTCCGCAATTCCCAGAGGCTCGGGAAATGAAAAGGCGGTGGCTGACTATATCTGCCGCTTTGCGGAGGAGAGAGGACTGGAGTATTACCGGGACAGCGCTCACAATGTGATCGTAAAGAAGCCCGGTTCCGCAGGCTGCGAGAACCTGCCGGCCCTGATGCTGCAGGGACATACGGATATGGTATGTGTAAAGCTGCCGGACTGTGACCATGATTTTACAAAGGATCCCCTGAAACTGGAGGTGAAGGACGGCTGGCTGACGGCTAAGGGAACCACCCTGGGAGCGGATGACGGCATGGCCTGCGCGTATATGCTGGCTTTCCTGGCAAAGGAGGACTATGTTCATCCTCCGCTGGAGTGTGTGTTTACCAGCATGGAGGAGATCGGCCTGCTGGGAGCCATGGAAATCGATGCGTCCAAGCTTTCCGCCCGCCGTCTGATCAACATGGACGGAGGAGAATCCAAAGAGTATGAGTCCATGGTGTCCTGCGCCGGCGGCCAGGTTTACAACTTCCGCCGTACTCCCGTCTGGGAGAAGGCGGAGGGAGACCGGATCGCATTCTCCATCCGGGGACTTCTGGGCGGTCATTCCGCGGGAGTGGTCCATCTGGGCAGAGGAAACGGCTTAAAGCTCATGGCCAGGATCCTGGCTGCAGTAAAACGGGAGATGCCGGTGAAACTTGCCTCCTTTACAGGCGGAGCAAAGATGAACGCCATTGTCAGCGAGGCGGATGCGGTGATCGGAGTTCCCGCAGGCAGCGGTGAGAAGGCCATGGAGATCGGCCGCAGAATCGCGGAGGAGATCAGAGGAGAGCTTTCCGTCAGTGATCCGGGATTTGCCTTCTCCTGCAGAGCGGCGGAGGCGGAGCAGGTAATGACGGCAGCCGATTCGGAGGCGCTGATCACCTTCCTGCAGCTTCTTCCCGACGGGATCCGTTCCATGAGCCGGGAGATCGAGGGCCTGGTAGTCTGCTCCAGCAACGTGGGCATTCTTGCGATGGATGGGGATACCATTGATATCTGCGACTGCATCCGCAGCTCGGAGGACGGGCTGAAGGCGGCCGTTTCCGCGGAGATGGAAGCGCTGGCTGAGCTGACCGGTTTTGAAGCGGTGAAGGGAATCACCTTCGGAGGCTGGAAATACGACGGCAGCTCTCAGCTGAGAGCGGTCTGCTCTGCGATCTATGAGAAGATGTACGGCAGAAAGATGGAATTCCAGGCTACCCACGGCGGACTGGAGTGCGGAGAGTTCAAGAGCAAGATTCCGGAGCTGGATATTATGTGCATTGCTCCCTGTGCAAAGGGGGCTCACACGCCGGAAGAGAGCATGAACCTGGAGTCCTTCAGGCGGGTGTACGATTTCCTGCTGGCAATCTTTGAGGAGCTGTGCCGGTAAGAAAACGGGACGAGAAATGGAATGATGACCGGTGTGACTTGGATAAGCCGCACCGGCTTTTTTGTCTGAGAAGGGAATAGGGAAACGAAAAACTCCCCGTCCCCTGAAAATCAGGAGACGGAGAGCAAAACAGGCTGTTTTTAAAATTTCAATCAATAGATCCGGGCACCGTCCGGGCCTACCCGCCTGCCGTCGGGAGTGATGCAGTTCACCAGCATGGCGCCTCTGGTACCGTCGCTCACCGGATTGAGATAGTATTCCTTTCCGTATACGCTGATCCAGCCGGTGCGCATGGCGCCTCTGGTGCCGTTGCTCACCGTATTCATGTAGTACCACCGTCCGCCGTCCAGGACCCATCCGGTCTTCATGGCGCCTCTGGTGCCGTCGCTCACCGGATTTAAGTAATACCAGTTGGTTCCGTCAAAGAACCATCCGGTGACCATCTTTCCCGCGCCGTCAAAATAGAACCAGTTGCCGTCCAGGAACTGCCAGGAACTGACGGCATAGGAGCCTCCGGGCAGCTGAAGGAACCAGTCGTTTCCGGAATTTACCCAGGTATAATAGGAAGAACCCGGATAGGTATTTCCGGAATACTCGTCATAGTAGGAGTCGCTTAAGGGCTCGTCAAAATAGCAGTAGCCGGATTCCATCCATTCTCCCTTGTCAGAGGAATCAGAGCCGACGGCACGGACGCGGAAGTAGTAATCTCCCCGTCTGGTGATCATGGAGCTGAAATCATAGGAATTGTCCGTGGTGCTCTTGCCGGAGCCGAACAGCTCGTCGTTCCGGTACAGCTTCACTTCATAATGGTGGGCTCCGGGAACGGCGTCCCAGGTGCCGTATCCGTCGTCATCCAGATCGGCGCTGCCGATGTCATCCAGGTCAGCCTTCAGTCCTTCGATCTTCAGGGTGAGCACCAGAGTTTCCTTATCGTCCTTGATGCTCCTTCCCGTACATTTGGCCTCCAGTCCCGACAGATGAACGTCGCTGGAGGAGAGGGAAAAGTAATGATCGTTGGAAGCGTAAAGCTCCACTTTGAAGACTGGAACAGAGGCGGTGTTGGAGCTGCTTAAATACCAGTCGCCCACCCGGTATTCCCAGTCCGGTGTGGATAGCTTTAAGGTAATATCCTCGTTCCAGCCGTCGTTCCGGTCCCCTTCCACATACAGGCTGACCTGTTCGATGGGAGTGCGGGTTTCTTCGCCCCATACAGCACCGGCGGTAAGACCTGTCAGCAGAAGGGAGACCGTCAGAAGCCTGCCCCACAGTTTTTTCATTTTCATAAAATCCCTCCTTGCAGTTTGCTGCATATTTATCTGTCTTTATCCTATCATTTTATTAATTTCCAGTCAATTACAAATGAGAGTCCCTTATCTTACGATTTTATGCGGAGAATTTTTTGGAAAGGAGGGAATGATGGGAACGGCAGTTTCATATGGTGTTATGACAGAATCAGGGGGATATATTATGGAAATTTATGTGGTCCGGGCCGGCGATACAGCCGCGTCGGTATCGGAAAGATTTCAGGTGCCCAGAGAGCAGCTGATGTGGGAAAATCAGCTGGAGGAGGGGATTCCTCTTGTGCCTGGTCAGGCTTTGCTCATCCGCACCGGAGAGGTGGAAGGGGCCGTCCGTCCCATTCTCTCCATCGGCTATGCCTATCCCTTTATCCGTACGGAGGTACTGGAGGAGACCCTGCCTTATCTGACGGACGTCTATGTTTTTTCCTACCGGTTCGACCGGGAAGGAAGGCTCATCGGGCCGGATACGCCGGATGACCGGATTCTGGAGAAAATCAGTGCCGGAAAGGGAAGTCCGGTGCTGGTGCTGGCATCTCTGAACGAGAACGGCAGTTTTGACCGGGAACTGCTTTCCTGGTTCCTGAATGATGAGAAGGCCCAGGCGTCCATCATCCATCAGGTGGCGGAGACCGTGCTGGAAAAAGGGTACAGAGGGGTAGACGTGGATTTTGAGTATGCGGCAAAGGAGGACAGCGAGGCTTTTGCCGGGTTTGTGGGAAAGATGAGGCAGGCGATCCATCATCTGGGATATCCGGTCTCTGTAACTCTGGCGCCCAAGACTTATGATGACCAGCCGGGGGCTCTTTATGAGGGAACGGACTACCGTCTGCTGGGAGAGGCGGCGGATCAGGCCCTGCTCATGACCTATGAATGGGGCTACAGCCGGGGACAGCCCATGGCGGTGGCCCCTGTGAATCTGGTGAAAAGAGTGGTGGAATATGCGGTGAGCCGGATTCCCAGAGAAAAGCTGCTTCTGGGAATCCCCAATTACGGGTATGACTGGCCTCTGCCCTTTGTTCAGGGGGAGACGGTTGCCCGCAGCATCGGAAATATTGAGGCGGTCCGTCTGGCGGCAGAGTTCGGGTCGGAGATCTTCTTTGACGAGACGGCGCAGACTCCCTACTTTCACTATCGGAAGGGGGAAGAGGAGCATGTGGTCTGGTTCGAGGATGTGAGGAGCATACGGGCCAAGCTGCAGGTCATTGAGGACTACGGACTGGCGGGGAGCGGATACTGGCAGATCATGCGGATGTTCCGCGCTAACTGGCTTCTGCTGGCGGATACCTTCGGAATCTACAGAAGAACCATGGGATAAAAAATCAGGCTCCGGCGGATGGAAAACCGATCTGCCGGGGCCTGACTGCGTCTGTATGTTTCCTGTATGGCAGGAGAGGTCAGAGGATGGTCACATGATAGGTTTTCAGCCAGTGGTTGAGCTGAAGAATATAGGCCATCATCTGGGGAGCCGCCATGAGCTGGCCGTACCAGGGACGGCCGTAATCGGCAGGACCGGAGAGAAACTTCTCTGTTTTTTCCCGATCCAGGAAAGGAAGAATGGGAGAAGAGGAGTCCTCCAGCACCCGGCGGAGGGCACCGGCCACCATGGCTTCGTAGCCGGTGTCGTAGGTCTTGGGATAAGGGGATTTTTTGCGGAACAGGATCTCGTCTGGCAGCAGACCTCTGCCTGCCTCCCGGAGCAGGGCTTTGGCCACCCCGCCTTTTGCCCGGATCTCCCAGGGTACGTTCCACAGGTATTCTACGATACGGTAGTCGGCAAAGGGAACTCTGGCAGTGAGACGGCCTGCGGCGGCGTCCCGGTCCATGCGGTTGAGCAGGGTCTGCATGAACCACCGGAGGTTTAGGTAAGACAGGACCCGCCGCTCTGACTGTTCCTGGCTTTCTCCCGGCAGAAGGGGGGTCTCTGCCCTGGAAGCTTCATAAGCCTGTGCGGCATATTCTTCCATATTCAGTTCTGCGGCGAAGTCATCTTTTAAGAGCGCCTTCCTGGCGTCCGGATCCAGGCTCCAGGGAAAGGCCCGGGTCTTTAAGAACTCAGGACGGTGGAACCATGGATAGCCTCCGAAAATCTCGTCGGCGCATTCTCCCGTAAGAGCCGCCCGGCACCGGACGCCCACCTGACGGCAGAAAAACAGCATGGAAGAATCCACGTCGGCCATACAGGGCAGATCATGGGCCTCTACCGATGCGTTCAGGGCGTCAAACTGGTCCCGGGAGGTGCAGGTGAGAATGGAATGGTCCGAGTCCAGAAACTGAACCATTTTCCGAACGTAAGGGGCGTCCAGGGACGGCTGGCAGGAGGAGGGACGGAAGAATTTTTCACTGTCCTGGAATTCAAAGGAAAAGGTGGTCAGACGCCGGTTCTGTTTCTTTAATTCTGCGGCGCAGATGGCGGAGACCAGGGAACTGTCCACGCCTCCGGAGAGGAAGGTGCATACGGGAAATTCCGGCTTCAGCTGCCGTCTTACAGCATCCTGAATGAGAAAAGCGGTTTTTTCCACGGTCTCAGCCTGGCTGTCCTCATGGGGCAGGCTTTCCAGCTGCCAGTAGGTCAGGTCTTTGACGCCTTCCGGGGAAATGCGCAGGAAATGGCCCGGCCGGATCTCTTCTATGTCCAGAAACACCCCTTTGCCCGGAGTTCTGGCAGGGCCCAGAGCAAATATCTCGTTTAAGCCGTCCCGGTCCAGCCGGGCAGTCACCCCCGGATAGGAGAGAAGGGCCTTGATTTCCGACGCAAAGAGAACGTCTTCTCCGGCTGAGGTGAAAAACAGCGGCCTGACGCCCAGACGGTCCCGGTACAGGAGCAGGATATTGCTCTGCCGGTCATAGACGGCAGCGGAGAATACTCCGTTTACTTTTCGGATAAAATCCGCTCCCAGGGTGAGATAGCCGGCCAGCATTACCATGGCGTCTCCGGGGCGGTCCGTTCCCTCCAGAGCGGCGGCAAATTCCTGTTCCAGTTCTTTTTTATTGTACAGCTCTCCGTCCATGACCAGAGCGCAGGAAACATCCCCCCGGCGGAGAAAGGCCGGCTGGTGCTCCCGGCGGTCTGCCAGTACGGCTGCCTTGTCAGGGTCCGGAGGCAGGGAGGACAGCCTGGAGTGGACCAGGCCGCAGTGGGCGGAGAGATAGGTTCCATCATCATCCGGCCCCCGCCCCTGCAGCCGGCGCTGGAAGAGCCGCAGCTGGCGGTGGGACGCCTCCTCCCGCTTCATGAAATTTTTTTCCGGATGGTAAAATCCTGCAATACCGGACATAAAAAAGCTCCTTTCTATTTATGATGATAAGAGAACGCAGGCGCAGACGAACACAGCGGCAAATCCCAGAAAAACAGGCAGCAGATTTGCTCTGGCCAGCTTAAGAGGGCTGACGCCGCAGATGGCGGCTACGGGAATGAGCCCCCAGGGAACGATGGTGCCGCCTCCCACGAATATGGCGGCGATCTGGCCGAGAGATGCCAGAATGGGAACGGAGGCGCCGGTGGCAGAGCCGAAGGTAGCCGCCAGGGAACCGGTGAGAGGAAGACCGGAGAAGCCCGATCCGTCCAGGCCGGTCAGAGCTCCCACAGCCAGCTCCAGAGCAGCTGCCGCATACCGGTTGAGGGGAACGTGGCGGGACAGCCATACGGCCCAGTCGGTCATGATTCCGGAGGTTTCGGGGATTCCCATGATGGAGCTGATCCCTTCTCCGCCCAGAAAGAAGAAGGCGCCGATGACGATCACCGGAGCGAAGATGCGGACAGCAAAAAGAAAGCCGTCTGTTAGGTAGGAGGTGATCTTTTCCAGACATTGCTTCCCAAAGCCAGCGGCGGCGCCCACGCACATGAGGATTACCGCTGTTCCGGATACGATGCTGGTGGCTTCACTGCCGCTTAAATGGAACAGGACCATGAAAAGAATGTCGGCCAGGAAGGCCAGAGGAGTGAGCACGGCCAGGATCCTGGCAGCAGGGGAAAAAGATGCGGGCACGGCGCCTTCCCGGCCTTGGGGATCCGTGGGAACAGCGGAGGCGGAGATCTGTTTCCGGTTCAGAAGGAAGGCAGACAGGACTGTAACTCCGCCCATGATCCAGAACAGGTATTTCCCTTCGGACAGGACGGCGGAGGTTTCGATTCCCGCAGCACCTGCGGAAATAGCCGGCGCTCCCTGGATCACCAGATCATAACTTAAGGCGACGCCGTGGCCGAACAGGTTCATGGCCATGGCGGCAAACAGGGGATTCAGCCCGGCCTTTACCGCAAAGGGAAGCATAATGGCCCCGACCAGAGCGACCGAGGGAGACGGCCACAGGAACAGGGAAAAGAGAAGCATGGAAAAGCCCAGGATCCACCAGGTGAGAGCCGGAGTTTTCATGATTCCTGCCATGGGGGCCATAAGGAGACGGTCGCTTCCCAGATCGGAGAGACATCCGGAAAGGGCTGTGACCAGAGCGATGGTGGCAATGATTTCCATAAACTGGACGGCGGCGTAGAGAATGGCCCGGAATACCACCTGGACTCCTCCGGCCATGCTTCCCAGGCCTACGGTTCCCAGCAGGAAGAGAAAAGCAATGCAGACGGCGGGCGTATCCTTTCTCAGGATCATTACCCCCAGGATTACAAGGACGCCGATCAGGTACAATATATGCAGAGGAGTGATCAGGATTGCATCAGGCATGAAGATTCCTCCCGTTTTTATCAGTATATCCTATATATATGAAGGAAAAAGCCGTTGCGGAACGGAAAGGGGGCGGGTATAATAGACCAGTGAAGACAGGAGGCGGTAAAAATGGAAAAAGAACCCATACTGATCAGTGCCTGCCTGCTGGGACTTTCCTGCCGCTATGACGGCTGCGGGAAAGACTATGCGGGAATCGGCAGCCTGCACGGTCTCTGCGCCATGATCCCGGTCTGTCCGGAGCAGTTGGGCGGCCTGGCCACTCCCCGGATCCCGGCAGAGAGAAGAGGGGACCGGGTAGTCACTGCGGCAGGGACGGATGTGACGGAGCAGTATGAACGGGGAGCGGAACAGGCTCTGAGGCTGGCAGGACAGTTTGGCTGCCGGATGGCCCTTTTGAAAGAGAAAAGTCCTTCCTGCGGCTGCGGCCGGATCTACGACGGCACCTTTTCCAGGACGCTGACGGAAGGAAACGGCGTGACCGCCCAGCTTCTTTTGGAGCATGGAATTCAGGTATTCGGGGAGAATCAGCTCGACAGGCTGAAAGAGAGTCTGAACGGGCGAAAGGAAGAGAGGTCAGAGTAATGAGAGAGACAAAGGTGACAAGAGAGCAGGCTCTGGATCTGCTCAGAAAATACAATCAGGAGCCGTTTCATATTCTGCACGGCCTGACGGTGGAGGCGGTGATGCGCTGGCAGGCAGAGCATTCCGGAAGGGAAGAGGAGGCGGATTTCTGGGCTATGGCCGGACTGCTTCATGATGTGGATTTTGAGAAATATCCGGAGGAGCACTGCCTCAAAGCTCCCGAGCTGCTGGCTGAGGTGGGAGCCGAGCCGGAGCTGGTGCGGGCTATCGTATGTCATGGCTACGGCCACCGGGTAGATGTAAAGCCGGAGGATGAGATGGAGAAGTTTCTGTTTGCCTGCGACGAACTGACCGGACTGATCGGAGCGGCCGCCAAGATGCGTCCCTCTAAGAGCTGTACGGATATGGAGCTTTCCAGTCTGAAAAAGAAATTCAAGGACAAACGGTTCGCAGCCGGCTGCTCCAGAGATGTGATCCGAAACGGAGCGGAGATGCTGGGATGGACTCTGGATGAGCTGATGGAGCGTACTCTGGAGGCCATGAAAGCCAGTGAAAGTGCGGTGAATCAGGAAACAGCAGTCTTGACAGGGCAGGAAAAATAGAGTATGATTCCCCTAAAATGTCAAAAAGTTTGAGGAGATAACGCAGAAAATGAAGATAGTTGTAAAGTTTGGCGGCAGCTCCCTTGCCAGCGCGAAGCAGTTCAAGAAGGTAGGAGACATCATTCGTGCGGATAAAAACAGAAGATACGTAGTGCCGTCTGCGCCCGGAAAGAGAAACGATAAGGATGAAAAGGTCACAGATCTGCTCTACCAGTGCTATGACGCCGCATCTCAGGGAAAGAGCTATAAAAAGATCCTGGAAAAGATCCGGGAGCGCTATGAGGAGATCATCAACGGACTGAATCTGAACCTGAATCTGGACCATGAGTTTCAGGTGATCGAGGAAAATTTCCTGGCAGGCATCGGCAGAGACTATGCTGCTTCCAGAGGAGAATACCTGAACGGCATTCTGATGGCTGCTTACCTGGGGATCGAGTTTATTGACGCGGCCGAGGTGGTGTTCTTTGACGAAAACGGCAACTTCCTTTCTGAGGAGACCAATCAGGAGCTGGAGGAGAGACTGGCTCATACGGAGCGGGCAGTGATTCCCGGCTTCTACGGTTCTGCAAAGGACGGCAGCATCCGTACGTTTTCCAGAGGCGGCTCCGACATCACCGGTTCCATCGTAGCCCGGGCCATTCATGCGGATCTCTATGAGAACTGGACGGACGTATCCGGCTTTCTGGTGGCAGATCCCAGGATCGTGGATGATCCGGAGGTGATCGAGACCATCACTTATAAGGAACTGAGAGAGCTTTCCTACATGGGCGCCAGCGTTCTTCATGAAGATGCTATCTTCCCTGTACGCAAGGAGGGAATTCCGATCCACATCCGCAATACCAACCGTCCCCAGGACAAGGGTACGCTGATCGTGGAGAATACCTGCAGAAAGCCCAAGCACATCATCACGGGAATTGCAGGAAAGAAGGGCTTCTGCTCCATGTACATAGAGAAAGCCATGATGAACTCTGAGGTAGGCTTTGGCAGAAAGGTGCTGGGCGTGCTGGAGGATCAGGGAATCTCCTTTGAGCATATGCCTTCCGGCATCGATACCATGACGGTATTTATTCATCAGACGGAGTTTATGGCTCACGAGCAGCAGGTGATCGCAGGAATCCACCGGGCAGCAGCTCCCGACTATATTGATCTGGAATCAGATCTGGCTCTGGTAGCCGTAGTAGGGAGAGGCATGAAGGGCAGCCGCGGTACAGCAGCCAGAGTGTTTGCAGCCCTTGCCCATGCGCGGATCAATATCAAGATGATCGATCAGGGCTCCAGCGAGTCCAACATCATCGTGGGCGTGCGGAATGAGGATTTTGAAGACGCGATCCGGGCGATCTATGATGTATTTGTAACAACGGAGCTGTAAACAGACGGCAGACAGCCGCAGGGAATGAACATGACAGGGATGCCGGTCAGGCGCAGGGAAGACCCTTCGCCGGGAGGCATCCTTTTTTGACGGACGAAGCAGGAGGAATCATGAGCAGAGTGGGGATCATCGGCGGCGGAGCCGCAGGAATGATGGCGGCCGCCGCGGCCGCCTTGGACGGAAACGAAGTGCATATTTTTGAAAAAAATGAAAAGCTGGGGAAAAAGATCTATATTACGGGAAAAGGCCGGTGCAATGTGACCAACGCCTGCCCCCAGGAGGATTTTTTCCGGAATGTGGTCACCAACGGGAAATTTCTGTACAGCAGTTTTTACGGCTTTACCAATCAGGACATCATGGACTTCCTGGAGAAGGCCGGCTGTCCGCTGAAAACGGAGCGGGGGCAGAGGGTATTTCCTGTTTCCGACAAGTCTTCCGATGTGATCCGCGCCCTGTCTTCCAGTCTGGACCGGCTGGGTGTGAAGGTCCATCTGCGCCGGGAAGCAGACGGGCTTCTGACGGAAGAGGGCCGGTGCGTGGGGCTGCGGCTGAAGGACGGAAAAGAGGAGCGGTTCGACCGGGTGATCGTAGCCACGGGAGGATTATCCTATCCCACCACAGGCTCTACGGGAGACGGCTACCGCTTTGCGGAAGAGACCGGCCATAAGGTGACGGAATGCTCCCCCGCTCTGGTGCCTTTTATTACGGAGGGAGATACGGCGCTCCGTCTGCAGGGGTTGGCACTGAAAAATATCGAGGCTTCCGTATATAAAGGGAAAAAGCTTCTTTACCGGGAATTCGGGGAGATGCTGTTCACCCATTTCGGCGTGAGCGGCCCGGTGCTTCTGTCCGCCAGCAGCTACGTGGCCAAGACCATCCGAAAGGAGCCGCTTACGTTATCCATCGATCTGAAGCCGGCCCTTACGCCGGAGCAGCTGGACGCCAGACTGGTTCGGGAGTTTGAAGGGCAGCAGAACAAGCAGTTCAAAAATTCCCTGGGAGGCCTGCTTCCCTCAAAGCTTATTCCGGTGATCATCGAACGGTCTGCCATCGACCCGGAAAAAAAGGTGAACGAGATCACCAGACAGGAGAGGAGGCAGCTTTTGGAGGCCTTAAAGGATTTCCGCATGACCCTTACGGGCCTGCGGGGCTACAATGAGGCCATCATCACCCAGGGAGGTGTTTCCGTAAAGGAGGTAAATCCGTCCACCATGGAGTCCAAGCGGCTGCCGGGACTTTACTTCGCGGGAGAGGTGCTGGATCTGGACGCGGTCACGGGTGGATTCAATCTGCAGATCGCCTGGAGTACGGGATGGGCGGCCGGGAAGGCGGAGTAAAGATGGTACGTAGGACAGATTTTGAAACATAAAGAAATTGGAAAGAGGCATGCGAGGGGTGAAATCTTTAATGAGTTTTCACCCCTCAGTTTATCCGCCCAAGAAGACATTTGATATTACAACGACGCAGAAGGGAAGTTTGCCGTTTTCCCGATTTGCCAGACAGTTTTCAGTCTTGATCCTCTTTTGCCTGCAGAGGAATATTATCCCAATTTTTTGCGATATTCAGCCATTCGCGGAACGATACGGAGTCTTAAAAGAAACGTAAAGAGAAAGTAAGATCCGGACCGGCGGAGTATGGTATAGTGGAGGTAAGAAGAGCGGCAGAAACGGGAGCAGAAAAGAGAGGAGAAGGG
>CALWEP010000091.1 GCA_944377325.1 uncultured Lachnospiraceae bacterium | reverse complement strand
CCTCTGTCTTTTATGTATTCACGGAATAGTATACGTCTTTTTCCGGGAATAATCAACCGTAGATTCGGAATGCGGAAACAGATTCTTCCTCCTCTGCCGGGATTCCCAGATATGGAAGGATATTTTTGAAAACATCAGCAATTACGGGGGCTGCAATGGTTCCTCCGTAATAAATTCCCTGAGGCTCATCAATGATAACCAGGGCAAGGACCTGCGGATCGTCTGCCGGAGCAAAGCCCACAAAGGATGAAATATATTTTTTCAGGCTTCTGGGAAGTTTCTCCGAGGTAGCCGTCTTGCCTCCGATCCGGTAACCGGGCAGAGCCGCGTTTTTCCCGCTGCCTTCCGCCACCACATGCTCCAGGATGTCTCTCATAAGAGCGCTGGTCTCCTCCGACAGAATCCGTTCTCCCTGCGGAACGGAAAATTCCCGGACGGAGCTTCCTCCGTTTCCCACTGCCTTCAGTGCGAAGTGAGGGGTCACCCGGATTCCGCCGTTTATAATGGAAGAAACGGTGGCTGCCAGCTGCACCGGAGTGATCTGGAAGGACTGGCCGAAGGACACCGTAGCCAGCTCCACCGCTCCCATATCCTCCTGTCTGTGCATAATAGTGGACGCTTCTCCCGGCAGGTCGATTCCTGTCTTTCCCATCAGGCCGAACTGCCTGAAATATTTGCAGTAATTCTCCACTCCCAGACGCTGCCCCACCTGAATGAGCACGGGATTGCAGGAATTCATCATGCCCTGAAGAAAGGTTTCCGCCCCGTGTCCGCCTGTTTTGTGACACCGGATTTTCCGGTCCTCCACCACACAGTAGCCGGGGCAGGAAAAGCGGTCATCCAGCTTCACCACTCCCTCCTCCAGTCCGGCAGCTGCAGTGATGATTTTGAAGGTAGAACCAGGCTCATAGGTATCGCTCACGCAGGGATTCCTCCACATGGCGTTGAGCATATCCTGCTTTTCCTTTTCATTCGCCGCTCCCTCCGTCCCCTCCGGCAGCCGGAAGGGATCGTTCAGATGGAAGCCGGGAACGCTGGCCATAGCCAGAATCTCTCCGTTTCTGGGATCCATGATCAGGATGGAGGCCTGCTTTGCGCCCTTTTTTTCCATGACCTGAGCGGCTGCCTGCTCCGCATACTGCTGCAGGTTCATATCCAGGCTTACCCATAAATCCCAGCCGGGCACCGGCTCGATCCGGTCTTCCGCAGCATTTTCAATCTCTATCCCCGCTGCGTCCGCCATGGTAAGGATCTTTCCGTTGATCCCTTTCAGCCAGGATTCATATTCCACCTCCAGTCCGATAATCCCCTGGTTGTCTCCCCCCGTAAAGCCCAGCACTCGGGAAGCCAGACTGTCATAGGGATAATACCGCCTGTAATCCTCATCCACCTTTACTCCTTCCAGGCGCAGGTTCCGTATCTCATCTCCCAGCGCTTTGTCCACATTGGTCTTTATGATTTCCCTGGAGCTTCTCTTATCCACCTTTTCCCTGACCGACTCCCCGTCCAGCCCCAGCTTTTCCGCCAGAACTGCGCTTACCTGCTCCGGATCGCGGATCTGGTTATGGATTACGGAAACGGTACAGACCGTGCGGTTGTCTGCAATCACCTTCCCGTTTCTGTCCAGAATTTTTCCCCTGGCCGCCTTGATGGTTCTCTCTCTCTGGTGCAGGTCCTCCGCCATCTGGCTGTAGTACGGAGCGCGGCAGACCATAAGATAGCCCAGTCGGGCACACAGCGCTGCCGCTGCCGCCGCTGCCGCGAAAAACAGCACAAGCATTCGGAGCCGGTGTCTGGTTCTGGTACGGCTTTCCTCCATCCCTGTTTCTCCCGGATCCATATTGCTAAAATATATGCGAAAAACCGGTATTTATGAAAACAGCCGGAAAGCTTCCCGACGTCCGCGAAGCTCTCCGGCTGTTTCTTTTCTATATTATCAGATGCCCGCACTTTCTTCCGCCGGGCTTTCGCTCTCAGACCGGGTCTCTCCTCCTGCGGAGGATTCCGTTTCTGTCTCTTCCGTCTCCGCCGAACCGGTCTCTTCTTCCCTGCTTTCTGCCGGTTGGGCCGCAGCCTCCTCGCTGTCTCCGGGAACCCGGTCAGGCACTCCGCTGTCCTCCGCTTCAGGAATCACCAGCTCTTCATCCGGATAGGGTTCCGTCGGCTCCGCTGCCTCGGTCTCCTCTTCCGTCTCTCCTTCCCCGTTCTCCCCGGAGGTGTTATCCGTAATGCCTTCCTCCTTGGGAAGTGCGGAGTCCGCCTCATCTCCCGCGATCTCCGTTTCCGGAAATACATTCAAATAAGGAAGGATCTCCTGCATAATCTTGGAGAAAATTTCACTGGCATAGGTGGAATGAGGCTGGTCCTCCACATGCGGCTGGTCCACAACCACGTAAACCAGAACCTCCGGCCGCTCTACGGGAGCAAAGCCGCAGAAGGACACCACGTAATTGCCGCTCTTTCTGGGAAGCTTCTCCGCGGTACCGGTCTTTCCTCCCAGCTCATAGCCCTCCACCTGGGCCGCTTTTCCCGTTCCTTTTTCTCCGTATACCGTCTGGAACAGAGCATCCTTTATGAAATCGCTGGTAGACTGGGAAACCGTCTCTCTCACCAGCAGCGGCTCCACCTTCTTCACCACGGAGCCCTGGGAATTTAAGATCTGTTTCACAATATGGGGCTCATAGTAAGATCCGCCGTTCAGCACGGAGCAGTACGCCGCTGCCATCTGGATCATGGTGCAGTTATAGTTCTGGCCGAAGGAGTTGGTCGCCATATCCACCGGGCCGGCCGTATCTGCCGTATAGCCCAATCCGCTGGTATCTGCCTCGCCGGGCAGGTCGATGCCCGTTTTCTGAGTGAAGCCGAACATATCCTGATATTTGTAGAAAATATTCTTTCCCTCCCGGCTTACGATCTGCATCAGCACATCATTGCAGGAAACCATGAGAGATTCGGCCACTGTCAAATTTCCGTGACCGCCCACGCGGTTTACGCACTTGATGTAGGTTCCGGCAACATCCTGCCCTCCGTCACAGAAAAACGTTTCGTTTCCGCTTATGATTCCCTCTTCCAGAGCTGCCGCTATGGTAAAGATCTTAGAGGGAGAACCGGGCTCGTAAGTATCGCTTATGCAGTAATTTCTCCACATCTGATACCAGGCGTCCGCCTGCTCCTCTTCGCTCATGGCCGCAATCTCTTCAGCCGTATATTGAGCCGTCAGATCTCTGGGATTGTTCAGATCATACATTCTGTCCGTAGCCATGGCCAGGATTTCCCCGTTGTTGGGGTCCATTACGATCACCCCGATATTCTCGGAGCCGGTGGTATTCATCCACTCTTTAATGTACTTTTCAACCGTCTGCTGCACATTCAGATCTATGGTGGAAACCACCGTATTCCCGTTCACCGCCGGCTTAATCACCGTCTCCAGATTGGAATCATCGTTCAGATATCCGTATTCCCGTCCGTTTGTGCCGGTAAGCACGCTGTTGTAGGACTGCTCAATTCCCCCGTTTCCCATGGTTCCGTCGCCGGAGGCGAAGCCAAGAACGGTGCTTGCCGATTCATTGTAGGGGTAAGTCCGCTTATATTCCTCCTCAAACCAGATGCCGTAGACCCGTTTATTCTTTTCCCCGGCGATCTTGCTGGATGAGAACTGCTTGTTCATCTCCTCCTTAGTCGCCTCAAACGCCTCCTTCTGGTCCACCGTCAGCTGTCTGGCGTACCGGATATAGGGGCTGTCCCTGTTTTCCAGAATCAGGTTGGTCAGTTCCGTTTTGTCATAGCCAAAAGCCGTGGAAAGAGCCGTGGTTGTGGCGTCCAGGTACTTGTCCACTCCGTTTTCCGGGTCATATCCGGCCATAATCTGAGTGGCATCTATGATCAGATTGTATACCTTGTCGCTCACCGCCAGATAGGTGCCGTTCCTGTCCACAATATCTCCCCGCTTATACGGGATGGTCCGGCTGTCATAGCTGGAATGCTGACTCAGCACGATCTGACTGTATTCTTCATTGTTTTCCTTAATTATATTATACA
>CALWEP010000090.1 GCA_944377325.1 uncultured Lachnospiraceae bacterium | reverse complement strand
CGACACACCCGATGCTCTATCCTGCCTTGTGGGGCGAAATTACTTCACCATCTCAAGGATCTCTGCTGCGTTCTCCGTGGTAACCTTCACGTAGTCAACCATGTTCACATTCTCAACTTCTCCGCCGTTTACATACTCAAGAGCTAAATCAGCTGCAGTGTGGGACTGTCCGATGAAGTCATTGAATACGGTACCGGTGAACTGATTGTTCTGGATCAGCTCAACAACCTCAGCCAGAGCGTCAACGCCTACGATGTAGATGTCTTCGTTCACGGTTCTGCCTGCAGCCTGGATTGCCTGTACGGCGCCCAGAGCCATAGCGTCATTGTTGGAGAAAATTACATCGATGTCAGTTCCGAACTGGGTAAGAGCGTTGGCAGCGATCTCCTGGCCCTTGGTCTGATCCCAGTCGCCGCGCTGGATAACAAGCTGCTCAACCTGAGCGCCGGCATCCTGAAGTGCCTTTACGGAATTCTCGGTTCTGTACTGAGCGTCTACGTTCTCCGGGTCGCCCTGGATCATTACATATTTCACAACGCCGTCGCCGTTGGTGTCGCCCATGTTCTCCTGAGCTGCGATGATCTCGCCCTGGAAGGTACCGGACTGTCTTGCGTCAGCGCCTACGTAGGTTGCCTTGATACCCTCGTCAACCCATCTCTGCTCCTCTTCTGCATCCGGCTCACGGTTGATATATACTACGGGGATTCCTGCCTCGTTGCACAGATTGGTTACATCCGGAGCGGAGGAAGCCTGTACCAGGTTCAGGATCATTACGTCAACACCTGCGGTGATGAAGTTTCTGATCTGGTTCATCTGCTCAGCCTGGTCGTTCTTTCCGTCCTGCATCATGATGTTGCTGGCGGTAAGTCCAAGCTCGTCTACCAGGTAGGTCTGCAGCTCGTTGCGGTACAGGGTCATAAAGTTGTCCGCATACTGGTAAATGGAGATACCAACCTTGATCTCAGACGGATCCTTGCCGGTAACCTCTGCTGCCGCCTCAGCTGCCTCTTCTGCCGCTGCGGTGGTATCAGCTGCCGCCTCTGTAGCTGCGGTGGTCTCCGGAGCTGCGGTGGTCTCTGTCGTTCCGCCGCCGCATGCTGTTAAGGAAACTGCCATAGAGGATGCAAGTACCAGTGCTGCTGCTTTCTTTGTTAATCTCATTTTAAATTCCTCCCTTATTCTTTTTGATTAGGCACTTTGTCCTATCGATGGCTTGAGTATATCATCTGTTTGTGCAGTTTTCTATAGGTTTTTTTTTGATTTAGATATAAATTTATTCGTTGTTTTCAATTTTTTTCGATATATTTTTTAAATCCGTCTTTTTCTGTCTATTTTCTACAATTTAGTTATTCAGATTATCTGCAGTCACTCCTGCCTGGGCGCTTCGGTAATATTTTCCATTTTCCAGCTCCACATGGTCCTCCACCGGCTCATCCATGGCCAGACAGCGGGCGATCTCAAAAATCGTTCCCGCATAGGCCTGCAGATCCTGGTTCACCGTTCCCATCAGGGACCCGTTCCGCAGTGCCTCCTGGGCGGCCGGAGTAGCGTCGATTCCCTCCAGCTTGATGTCCCTCATCACGCCTTCCCGCTCTATGGCATCGATGGCCCCCAGCGCCATCTCGTCGTTATTGCTGATCACCAGCTCGATCTCGTCAGGATAGTCCGCCAGCCACTGTTCCATGAGAGCGGAAGCCTGGCTTCTGTCCCAGTTGGCAATCCCCCCGGTCACCTTTTCAATGGGCACTCCTCGGTCCTTCAAGGTCTGGATGGACCATTCCGTCCGGATCAGAGAGTCCTGATGGCTGGTCTCTCCCTCCAGAAGCACATATTTCACCACTCCGTCACCGTTTAAGTCCAGGCTCCTCTGATCTTCCTCATAGGCATCCGCCACGATGGTTCCCTGGATCACCGCCGATTCCTTGGCGTCCGCCCCCACGTAGTAGAGCTTATCCCACCGGTTCATATCCTCCTCCACCGGCTCCCGGTTGAAGAATACCACCGGCACGTCCGCGTCCATGGCACGGTCGATGATATTGCTGGCGGCGGAACGGTCCACAATATTGATGCACAGAGCGTCGCAGCCCAGAGAGATGAACCGCTCCACCTGGCTGTTCTGAACGCTCTGGTTTTCTTTGGCGTCCGCAATGTCCAGAACCACCTTTGTCCCCGTTCTCTGTTCATATTCCTTTACCTGGGTCTCCAGCTCTGTCCGCAAAGTGCCTACAAAGGCGTCCTCCCACCGGTATATGGATACCCCCAGCCGGATGGAATCTTTTTTCTGTGTCTCTTCATCGCCGACACAGGACGCAAGAGTCAGTATGCAGCAGACCGAAATCAGGCAAAGCCGTCCGTATGTCCCTATTCTTCCCATTGTTTTTCCTCCCCGTCATTATTCCATGGGATAGAGCATCTTTTCGTAGCGCTTATCCCTCATGTTCTCCCTGGTGATATAGTAAAGCTCCATGGAAACGGTTTCCTTCCAGCCGGGAAGGGAAATGGCCTCCACTGCCTTCTGCACGCTCAGATATCCCGCCAGATACTGATTATAGGTAACCAGTCCGTCGATCAGCCCCGCATCCATGCTGTTCAGCAGAGAGGTGGTGCAGCCGATTCCGTACACGCCCCAAAGGTGATTTCGGTAGGAGCTGTTGGTCTTCAGAATATCTGCCGTTTCCGACAGGCTCTTCCGGTCCAGGGCAATCACCGCCGCCCGCTCCGTCGTGGCCGGATAGACCGCCGCTTCCACGGTAGTGCGGAACAATCCCTCGTCCTCCTTTTTCTCCTTAAGCACATATTCCACTCCCGCTTCCTGCAGCACCCTGGTTACCCCTTCGTATACCAGGCGGCTGTCTCCCAACTCCAGGTCCTGAGCGAACAGATAGCAGACCACATCCTCCGGCAGTTCCTTCACCGCCTCCTCTCCCAGAAGCTGTCCCGCCTCCCGGCTGTCCAGCTCAATGTGGACGTTCACCTCGTCGCCTACTACCTGGCTGCCGAATACCACAAAGGGAATTCCGTATTTTTTCTCTCCCAGCGCCTGCTCCAGCTGGCTTCCCTTTACGGGCACGGCCACCACTGCCTCCGCCCCGTCCTCGATCTCCCGGTTGATCAGTTCGATCTGCTCAGCCGCCGCGCCCTGGCGGTACAGCGTGGTATAGCTGGTATCCCCGTGGTATTCCTTGGCCGCCTGATCCACGCCCTTTTTGAAGTTCTGATAGTATTCGTCATTCACATCGTCCAGAATAATGGAAATGGGATGGATTTTTACAGCCTTTTCCTTGATGATCAGATCGGTGGAGGAGGCCAGGTAGAGAAATGCCAGGATGACGGCAGCCAGGCTCCAGAGTATCTTTTCCTTTACTGACATATGTTCCCCTCCTTTTCCAGGATCTCGGCGTAGGGCACAGCCGGCAGGCAAATGATCACATCCGTCCCCTCATCCGGCTCCGATTCGATCCGGACCCCGTAGCCCTCGCCGAAATACAGCTGCACCCTCTGGTTCACATTGCGCACTCCGATGCCGGAGCCCCGCTTGGACGGCACATGGGCATTGTCCTTAAACAGGTTCTCCACCTGCTCCTCCGTCATCCCCAGCCCGTTGTCCCGCACCCGCAGATACAGATCATTCTCTTCCCTCCAGACGCGGATGCTGATTTCTCCGTCTCCGTCCATAAATTCCATTCCGTGGTAGATGGCATTTTCCACCATAGGCTGAAGCATGAGCTTTAAGCTGGCCAGCTCCAGCGTGTCCTCATCGGCGTCGATCTCGTAGGTAAATTTATTTTTAAACCGCATCTGCTGAATCATCAGATAGTTTCTAACATGCTCCAGCTCGTCCTTTACGGTGATAATGCTCTTTCCCTTGCTCAGGCTGATCCGGAAAAACCGGGCAAGCGCCGTCACGACCCGAACCGCGTCGGTCTTTTTCTCGTTTTCAATCATCCAGACGATAATATCCAGAGTATTGTAGAGGAAATGGGGGTTGATCTGAGACTGCAGGGTGTCGAATTCGCTCTTCCTTTTGGATTCGTGCTCTACCACAATATCGTTCATCAGCTGCTTGATCCGCAGGGCCATGCCCTGAATGGAATTTCCCAGGTTCCGGATCTCATAGGAGCCGCCCACGTAGACCGGGGCGTCCAGATCGCCGCTCTCCAGCCTGCTCACGGATTTTCCCAGCTCCTGAATGGGATCGGTGATTCTGGAGGAGATGTATGCGTTGATCAGGGCCAGCACAAACAGAAACAGCAGCACGATAAATACGGCAAACAGTCTGGTCTTCAGAGTGTTGAGCGTCAGGCTTCCCGTGGGGATCACGCCCACCGCCTTCCATCCCGTATAGCCGATGGATTTTACGGTGGTGATCCGCTCCTCTCCGTCAAAGTCTCCCCGATAGCTGCCCTCCTTCCAGTCCGCCACCCGCAGGTTGTCCTCCTTCACCAGGCCGGAATCGATGAGCTGCGCCTTCGGATGGCAGATGATCTCTC
>CALWEP010000089.1 GCA_944377325.1 uncultured Lachnospiraceae bacterium | reverse complement strand
ATAGAGCATATCTTCCGTTTTGTTTACGGTCTGGCGGTCCACATTGTATTTTACAGCCTCTGCGTTGAAATCCGTGCCGTCGTGGAATTTCACGCCCTGCTTCAGATGGAAGGTGTAGGTTAAGCCGTCCTCACTCACATCCCAGCTTTCAGCCAGGCAGGGCTCCACTTCCGTGCTGGAATCGCCGAACTGGGTCAGACCTTCATACATCTGCACAATCGGCTTGGATGACTCTCCGTCATCAACCAGAGCGGGATCCAGACCTCTGGGATCGGCTCCCTGAGCAAAGGTGAGAACCTGTTCCCGGTCCACATCTGCCGGAACCTCGGCAAACTCAGTGAGATTTTCAGCCGCAGCCGCAGTGGGAGCAGCCGCCTCGCTGCCAACGCTTTCCCCTGATGCCGGAGCAGAATTCTCTGCCGATCCGGAGCCTCCGCAGCCGGAAAGCATCACTGCAGTACACAGCAGAATGCTGGCAAGCTTCTTTTTCATAATGTCTCCTCCTTAAATATGCAGATATGACAGCAGCTTAATTATTACTTTACTACTACTTTAATGCGCCAAATCTGCAGCATTGAAGCCGATTATATCCCGAATGGGGACAAATTACAACTGTTTTTTCCAAATTTTTTCGTTTTTGTATAAATATACAACAATTTTTCTCTCTGCTCTTTCGGAAAGGTTCCGGGCAAAAAAGAAGAGCTTCTGCCGGAGGCTGGCCTGCTCCTGCAAAGGCTCTTCTGAGGATTCCGAAAGGATCAGGGTCTGACCTGTCCGCTTCCGTAGATGATGTATTTGGTGGTAGTCAGCTCCCGGAGTCCCATGGGACCTCTTGCGTGAAGCTTCTGGGTGCTGATTCCGATTTCGGCTCCGAAGCCGAATTGTGCGCCGTCGGTAAAGCGGGTGGAGGCATTTACATACACGGCTGCCGCGTCCACCTCATCGAGAAAACGCTGAGCATTTTCATAGCTGTTGGTGATGATGGCCTCGGAATGGCCGGTTCCGTAACGGTTGATGTGGGCGATGGCTTCCTCCAGGCTGTCCACCTGTTTGACGGAAAGAATATAATCCAGATATTCTGTTCCCCAGTCTTCTTCCGCAGCAGGTACCATTCCGTCCACCAGAGCGCAGCTCTCCCGATCTCCTCTCAGCTCCACCTGCTTTTCGTCCAGACGTGCCTTCAAAAGGGGCAGAAACTGAGCTGCCACAGACCGGTGAACCAAAAGGGATTCACAGGCGTTACATACGCCGATGCGCTGAGTTTTCGCATTGTAGATAATCTCACAGGCCATGGAGAAATCAGCGGAGGCGTCCACGTAGATATGGCAGTTTCCCGTCCCCGTCTCGATCACCGGCACGGTGCTGTTTTCCACCACGGTGCGGATCAGCCCCGCTCCTCCTCTGGGGATCAGAACATCCAGAAAGCCCTTCATGCGCATAAATTCTCTGACGGTTTCCCTGCTGGTGTCCGTGATGAGCTGAATGGCGTCTTCCGGCAGGGAGCAGCCTGCCAGACCTTCCCGGATCGCTTCCGTAATTGCCGAGTTGGAGCGGATGGCATCGCTTCCTCCGCGGAGAATAACGGCATTGCCGGATTTAAAGCAAAGTCCGAAGGCATCGGCAGTCACATTGGGACGGGCTTCGTAAATGATTCCGATTACGCCCAGGGGAACCCGTTTTTTTCCGATCAGGAGTCCGTTAGGCCTTTTTTCCATGGACTCCACTCCTCCGATGGGATCCTCCAGGGAGGCCACATCCCGAAGCCCGCAGGCCATGTCTTGAATCCGGGCCGGCGTCAGGCGCAGCCGGTCCACCAGGCCGGGACTCATTCCCCGTTCCTCCGCCCGGCTTACGTCCAGCCGGTTGGCCGCCAGAATCTCTGCCTCATGCCGGCATACGGCGTCTGCTGCCGCCTCCAGGGCGGCATTTTTTTCCTGCTGTCCCAGGACAGCCAGCACACGGGATACGTTTTTTGCTCTGGTACCGATTTCTGTCAGATTCATAAAATTCCCCTTTCTTCAGCTGCAGAGCCAGACAGACTGCGCTGTGACAACTGCATTCATGCGATGATCGTGAGGTTCCATAGGGAGGAGGGTTGTCATCAGCTGGAAGGAAAAACACAGGCCGATGGCCGGATGATCCGGCTCCTCCGCAAAAAAGCGGTCATAATAGCCTCCTCCGTAGCCGATCCGCCCGCCCTGTCGGTCAAAGGCCAGACCGGGAGTGACAACGGGAGCCTGCGGGCAGAACGCCTGGGGGCAGTGAGGCCCCGGCTCCCATATTCCCATGGCTCCGGGCGTCAGATCTTCAAAGGAGCGGATCCGGTAAAAGCGGATGCTCTCCCCCTCCACCCGGGGAAGGGCCGCTGCCGTTCCCTGCTCCAGGAGCTGTTCCAGAAGGAAGCGGGTTCCCATTTCCTCAGGAAGATCGGCGTAACAGAATACCATGGGAGCTTTTGAGAGAAGCGGGAGCAGCAGACGGCCGGCAGCCAGGCTCCTGCTTTCCTTCTCCTGCCGGGTCAGCTGTCGGCGCATGGCTTTCAGCTGTCGGCGCAGGCCGCTTTTCTCCGCTTCTGTCATACGCCCTTCACTCCTCCGAATTTTTTGCCCAGGTCGGTGACGGAGCCGTCCGCCTCCTGAATGGAAATATTGTTCAGATTTCCGCGGAGGCTGGCTCGGATGGCGGCTATGTATTCCCTGCGGAGTCTGGACTGCTCCTCCTTTTCTTCCTCGGTCAGTCCTACGGACTGCGATTTGTGGTACAGAATGTTAATGCGGTCAATATCTTCTGGTCTCATGGCATTTTCCTCCCTGTTCAGGTGATTTTCATTGGGCTGCAGACGGTTCTGCAGGTCAGTATTCATTGGAAATATAGTGTATCAGGTCAAAGTCCAGATTTTCATGGGCCAGGAACAGGGTTCCCTTCTCCTCGCCCGCGAGGATCTCCTCCACGATTTCCACCTGCTCTCCGTTGGCGATCACCATATCGGAGCCGGCGTCCGTTGCGATGCGGGCGGCGGCCAGCTTGGCAGACATTCCCCCCGTTCCCACGTCGCTGCCGGTGGTCGACT
>CALWEP010000088.1 GCA_944377325.1 uncultured Lachnospiraceae bacterium | reverse complement strand
GGTATCTCATATGGAATTCCCGGAAAAAAGGCACCAGATAATAGCGGCAGATGGTGTCGCTGGCGCCGATGCGCAGCTGGCCGCCGTTTAAGGTATTGGCTTCCAGAAGCTGAGTCTCCCCCCGCTTGATCAGATTCATGGCCGGTTCAATATGCTTTAAAAGAATCTCCCCCTCCGGGGTCAGCTGGACCTTTTTCGTACTGCGGATGAACAGGGTTTGGTTCAGCTTTTTTTCCAGGACCTTGATGGACTGGCTTACGGCAGACTGGGAAATAAAGAGCTGCTTGGAAGCCTCTGAAAAGCTCAGGGTAACGGCCACATGATAGAACACCTTGTATAATTCATAGTTAATATCCATTATTAGTCCTCCTTATAATACACTGATGATTCTATCACAAAACCTTAGGGTTGGAAAGAGGATTTTAACGGAAAAGACTGTTCCCATTTTCTGAAAGGGTTGGTACAATAGAGGGGAAAACGCGCCGTCAGAAAGAACAAGCAGCAGGGAGGTTTCGCTATGCGTGAGGAGATCAATAAGCTGATCATGGAGGAAGACAAAAGGAATCCGTGGACAGATGAAGAACTGGGAAATCAGCTTCATGTGGCCAGGGAATACGTGACCCAGATCCGCAGGGAGCTGGGAATTCCGGATTCCAGAGACCGAAGAAAACAGTGCCTCCTGGAGGCAGCTGCCCGGATCCTGGAGGAGGAACCGGATATTTCGGAGCGCCAGATGACGGAGCGGCTGAACCAACAGGGGTTTTTTGTGGGAAAATACGTGGTGGGGAACTGTTTGAGACAGATGAGGAAAACAAAGAAGGAAGACTCTGAGGAAGCGCAGCGTCCCTCCGCTGCCGAGCCGCAGGCTGAGCCGTCGCCGCCCTCCGCCGCCAGCGTATTTGCCCGCTTCATCGGCTGGGACGGCAGTATGAGCCGTCAGATCAAAAAGGCGCAGGCAGCGGTACTGTATCCGCCGAACGGCCTTCATACCCTGATTTATGGTCCGTCCGGAGTAGGAAAGAGTTTTCTGGCAGAACTGATGTACCAGTATGCCAGGGTCTCCGGAAACTTCAAGCCGAATATGCCCTTTTACCAGTTTAACTGTGCTGACTATGCTGAGAATCCGCAGCTTTTGCTGGCTCAGCTGTTTGGCTATCGGAAAGGGGCATTTACGGGAGCGACAGAAGAAAAGAAAGGAATTGTGGAACAGTGCGATGGGGGCATTTTGTTCCTGGACGAGGTGCACCGCCTTCCGCCGGAGGGGCAGGAGATTCTGTTTTACCTGATGGATAAAGGAAAATACCGCCGTCTGGGCGAAGTGGAGGTACAGCGAGAGAGTCAGGTGATGGTTATTGCAGCGACTACGGAGAATCCGGAAAGTGCTCTGCTTCTGACTTTCCGCCGTCGAATTCCCATGGAGCTTTCCATTCCTTCCGTAAGCGAGCGCCCGTGGCAGGAAAAGATGGAGCTGATTCAGGGAGCTTTTATGCAGGAATGTCAGCGCCTGAAGAAAAGGCTGGCCGTACCTAAGGAGGTACTGCACAGTCTGATGCGGACAGACTACCCCGGAAATGTGGGAGAACTGAAATCGGTAGTCCAGGTGCTTTGCGCCAAGGCCTTTCTGGAGCATCGGTCAGGGGAAGGGGACGAGATCCCTGTGGACAGAGAGCTGCTGACAGACGGAATGGAACACTCGGTATTTTCGATGCTTCCGGCAGAGGCGGAAAAACTTTGCGGCTGCGATATGGTATTTTCCTATGACGAAAAACCGGTTTATGCGGGACAGCGCCGGGAGGACGGAAACTTTTATGAAGAGCTTGGCCAGCAGTATGACGCCATGCTGGCGGAGGGGATATCCAGCCGGGAGATCGAGGAGATCCTGTATGATCGGCTGAACAGCCAGATGTCCCGGTATGTAAAAGAGGCCGGAGAAAGCAGCTGGAGCCGGGAAGAGCTTTTAGGCATCGTCGGAGAAAATTATGTGCAGATGGCTACGGATCTGTATCGGTTTACGGCAGAGCGCCTGCCCGGGTTAAGCGATCAGATGATTTTTCCGCTGGCACTCCCTCTGCATATGGATCAGCAGAGGCTGAGGCCGGGAAACCGGCGGGAGGCCAGAGAAATACGTCTGGAAAATGTGCGGGAGAAATATGCGGCGGAGTACGAGGTTGCTGTGGAGGCAGCCGCTTGGGTGGGAAAAAAGTACTATGTGGAATTCACTCAGCAGGAGATCCTGTTTTTTACCATGTATTTTCAGAAATTCCGCCGCGAACCGGCCAGAAAAGATGGAAAAATCAAGGTTCTGGTGGTTTCTCACGGTCCGGTAGCCGGCGGAATGCTTCAAGTGGCAAATACGATCATGGGAGTTCATTACGGGGAGAGCCTGGATTTTGATCTGTCGGAGCCTGCATCCAGGATGCGTTCTGCGGTAGTGCGGAAGGTTCAGGAGATGAATGAGGGAAAAGGAGTCATCGTTTTGGCAGATATGGGAACGCTGGTTAATGTCCAGGAGGAACTGGAGGAGCTGCCCTTTAAAACGGCTCTTATCGGCCGTACCGACACTATGATGGTCATAGAATGCATCCGCCGTACTTTGTGGACGGATGACAGTCTGGAGGAGATTGTGGAGGAATTGGATGACCGCAGGGCTTTTCGGGAGAATGTTCGGCCGGATCATCAGAAAAAGAAGGCGGTGGTCTGCCTCTGCATGACGGGGGACGGCGGAGCCGTGCTCTTGAAAAATCACCTTCAGGAGCGATTAAAAAGCTGCCTCGGCGATGTGGAGATCCTGACCAGAGGATATTTGGAAGAGGAGAATGCCGATCACATTATAAAGAAGCTGTCCGGATCCTACCGGATCCTGGCAGTGATAGGGACTCTGTCGATGGAGTTGGAGGACGGCTTTTTCATGCCCTACAGCGAAGCTCTGACTGCGGAAGGAATCAAAAAGCTTCGGAAGGTCATTAAAAAGACTCTTCAGTTTGAAAACAACTGCCTGTCCCAGGTCATTGCTGAGGAGAATATTTATGTCCACAGCAGCCGTGTGGAGAAAGAGCAGGTGATTGATGAGGCCGTGGAGGCCATGGTCCGTCAGAAGGCTGTCCGTCCGGAGTTCCTGCTAAGCGTGTACAAGCGGGAGGGGATGATGACTACCTTTTTAAAAGGAGGCATCGCCATTCCTCACGGAGCTCCGAACTTGGTTACAAAATCAGTCATCAGTGTTACGAAATTAGACACACCCATTGTATGGGATGGAGTCAACATGGCAGATCTTATTTTTGTGATTGCTTTGAATGAAAATTCAAGGCAGATTTTCGAGCAGTTCTATTCGATTATTTCTGATGAATCCGTCATTTCTCAGATTCGGGAATGCGAAAGCGGTCAGGAAATCTTAAAAATTCTTTGCAAATCTACATAATTGGTCAATACTTGGCACCTTTCTTGCTTTTATATACAGTGAAAAAAGCAAGAAAGGAGCAGACCAATGGAAATCAATCAATTTCCCAAAATCACCGTTATCCTGAGAGGATATACATATGAGCAGGTGAGATGCGTAGTGAAGAACCTGGCAGGAACCAGGCTGAACGCAGTGGAAATCACTACCAATTCGCCGGACGTTTTTGAGACAATCCGGAAGATTTCCCTAGAATTCGGCAATGAAGTGTATGTAGGGGCCGGAACGGTTTTGAACATGGAACATGCCAAGGCAGCCGTGGAGGCCGGAGCGTACTTCCTGCTGTCACCTGTCATGCTGGACCGGGAGATCCTGGATTTCTGCAAGGAAAAAGGTGTAGTCAGCGTTCCGGCGGCCTTCAGTCCCACGGAGATACGGAAAATGGCGGAAGCCGGCGCTGACATCATAAAAATTTTCCCTGCAGGCCGGGTGGGAAGTCAGTATTTTTCTGATGTGCAGGCACCGCTGGGAAAACTGCCTCTCATGGCAGTAGGAGGCGTAAACGGAGAGAACGTTCAGGAATACCTGGACAAAGGTGCTTCGTTTGCGGGCATTGCATCCGGTATCTTTAAGAAGGAGGACATTCTGGAACAGAATGAGGAAGGGATCCGGGAGTCCATCCGGCAGTTTGAGGAACAGGTTAAATGGTAGAGGAGAGTATATGGAAGGAATCAAATTTGACAGCAGACAGGTGCTGATGCTTAAGGGAATGGAGAATGACGAGCAGGATCTGTCTGCGGTGGCAGATGTTATGTGTGAAATGGGCCTGGTAAAGGAGACGTACAAGCAGGCGATACTGGACCGGGAGAAAGAATTTCCCACCGGCTTGAATACCGGCGGCTGCAACATTGCCATCCCCCATGCGGACGTAACTCACGTAAACGAGGCATCTATCTGCGTAGGAATTTTAGAAGAGCCGGTGATGTTTCATGCCATGGACGAGCCGGAGGATCTGATCCCGGTGAAAATGGTGATCATGCTGGCCCTCAAGGAGGCACACAGTCATCTGGATATGCTCCAGAAGGTGGTAGAACTGATCCAGGATCAGGCTGTGGTAAAGCAGATCGTAGAAACCAGAGAAAAAGAAATGGTTTGCCAGCTTTTAAAGGAAAAATTATTTTAACGGAATTTTAGGAGGAATGAATCATGAAGAGAGTATTGGTAGCGTGCGGAAACGGAATTGCAACATCTACGGTAGTAGCGACTAAGATCAGAGAGGCCTGTGAGAATCACGGCATTGCGGTAATGGTAAGCCAGTGCAAGCTGCTGGAGGTAGAGTCCAAAGCAGATGATTTTGATCTGCTGGTGACCACAGGAAAATTTACCGGAGGCAGCGTATCGGTTCCGGTAGTGGGCGCCATCAACCTGTTGACCGGTATTAATGAAGAAGCCACTCTGGAAGAAATCCTGGGCTATTTAAAATAAAACTTGATTAGGGAGGAACATCCAAAATGAGCGCTTTTTACACGATCTTCAATACGATCATGGACGCGGGAGCGACCGTCATGCTTCCGATCATTATTACCATTATCGGACTTATCTTTGGAGTAAAGCTTTCCAAGGCATTTCGTTCCGGTCTGACTATCGGCATCGGCTTTGCCGGCATCAATCTGGTCATTAACATGATGAAGGCAGACCTGGGGCCGGCGGCGCAAGCTATGGTAGAAAACTTTGGCATTCAGCTAGATGTGCTGGATGTGGGCTGGGGTGCCATTGCGGCCGTCACTTGGTCTTCCCCCATTATTGCCATTCTGATTTTTGCGATTCTGGCAACGAATATTATCATGCTGGCTTTAAAAGCCACCGACACCATGGATGTGGATATCTGGAACTATCATCACATGGCTATCGTAGGAATCATGGTATATTATGTGACCAAGAGCATTCCCATGGGAATTCTGGCATCTGTGATCATGGCGGTGATCACCTTCAAGCTGTCAGACTGGACGGCGCCGCTGGTGGAGGACTTCTTCGGCATTCCCGGTGTGTCTCTGCCCACGGTTTCCGCCCTGTCTTCCGTGCTGATCGCCGTTCCCATGAACTGGCTGCTGGATAAGATTCCGATTTTCAGAAATTCCAAGCTGACAGTGAGAAATGCGCAGAAGTATCTGGGATTTTTCGGTGAGCCGGCCATGCTGGGCCTGATCCTTGGCTGCGGCATCGGTGCCCTGGCAAAATATGACGTGTCCAAGATTATGTCCCTGGGCGTTTCCATGGCTGCGGTTATGATTCTGATTCCGAAGATGACATCTCTTTTCATGGAAGGTTTGATGCCCATCTCCGAGGCAGCTAAGAATTTTACTCAGAAACGGTTTAAGGGCAGAAAATTCCTCATCGGTCTGGATGCGGCCGTTGTGGTGGGCAACCCGGATGTTATTACCACTTCCCTGATTGTAATTCCGCTGACCATCTTTATGGCAGCTGTGCTTCCCGGAAACAGAATGCTGCCTTTCGCTGATCTGGCGGTTGTAACCTTCCGCGTGGCCATGGTGGTAGCGATCACCAGAGGAAACCTGTTAAAGAACATTGTTATGGGCCTTGTCAGCACGGGAACCATCCTGTACGCAGGAACCATTACGGCTCCCGTTCTTACCAGCCTGGCTCAGTCCGTAGGTCTGGATATCGCAACAGACGGCAGCATGATCTCTTCTTTTGCGGCGACCAGCCTGCAGCTGAGTTTCCTGGTATATGAGGCATTCATCACCAAGCCCGTGATCTTCGTGCCTGTACTTTTAGCAGTATTTGCGCTGATCTGGGTCTGCATGGAAAAGAGAAATAAAAAGAAAGCTGCTGAAGCAGCAGAGTGATCCTTTTGGAAAACAATCATGAGAGAGAAAGAAGGAAATCCATATGGAAAGAGCCATTGATCGGATCGAACCGTTTCAGAGAGCGATCGCGAAGGCCCATCTGGCCTCAGCCGGCATCGCTATCGATGCGTTAGACCATAAGCCGCTGATTGCCGTTGCCAACAGCTGGAATGAGATCTGTCCGGGACACGAGCCGTTAAAGCAGCTGGCAGAGGAGGTAAAGAAGGGAATTCTGGAGGCGGGAGGAGAGCCTATTGAGTTCAATACCGTGGCCATGTGTGACGGAATTGCTCAGGGAAGCCCGGGAATGAGGTACTGTCTGCCGCACCGGGAAATTATTACGGATTCTATTGAAGCTATGGTAGCAGGAGAGGGCGTATTTGACGGAATCGTGTTTCTGGGAGCATGCGATAAGATTGTCCCGGCCATGCTGAATGCCGCCGCACGTCTGGATCTGCCGTCCATTCTGGTAACGGCAGGACCCTGTGTTCCCAAGATCAAGCCGAGCCAGTCAAAGGAACTGCGTCAGCGTTTTCTGCGGGGAGAGATCACGGAGCGCCAGCTGGTGGAAGGAACGCTGAAGTACTATACCGGCCCGGGCATCTGTCCGTTTTTGGGCACGGCCAATACCATGGGAGCTCTCTGCGAGTCTCTGGGAATGATGCTGCCGGGCGGCAGCCTGATCCCTTCTTCTACCAGCATGAGACGGTTCTCTGCGAGAAAATCCGGGGAAGTGCTCATGAAGATGGTGGAAAATCAGATAAAACCATCTATGATTATGACGAAAAATGCTCTGGAGAATACGGTCACGCTGCTCAGCGCTTTGGGAGGTTCCTTAAACGCTATGATCCATCTTCCGGCTCTGGCGGCAGAACTGGGACTTTCCCTCACCTGGGAGGAGATTGCAAAGATCACTTCCAAGACGCCGGTGCTCACTGCCATTGTTCCAAACGGCGATGAGACGGTGGTAGATCTGCACTTTGCGGGAGGAATTCCGGCGGTGATGAAGGAACTGGCTCCGGCACTCCACCTGGAGGAGAAAGCTGCGGACGGACGCAGCTGGAGAGAGGTCCTGGCTGAGACGGAGGACGGAGACAGAACTACCATCCGTACCATGGCCGATCCCATCTCCGAAGCCGACGGAATCCAGGTTCTTTACGGGAACCTGGCCCCGGACGGAGCTCTGGTGAAGACCTCCGCCGTACCGGAGGATTATCGGATTTTTACCGGAACGGCAAAAGTATTTGACAGTGAGGAAGAGTGCTATGTAGCCTTCCGAGAGAAGCGGATTCATGAGGGAGATGTGCTCATCGTCCGCTATGAGGGACCGAAAGGAGGTCCCGGCATGAAGGAGCTGCACCGAATCACAGAGATTATCAAGGGAATTCCCGGAACAGCCGTGATTACTGACGGGCGGTTCTCCGGCGCCAGCGGCGGCTTGAGTATCGGCTATCTGTGTCCTGAAGCGGCAGAGGGCGGTCCCATTGCCTTAGTGAAGGACGGAGATAAAATTTTTGTGGATCTGAAGAAGGAGATCCTGCACCTGGAAGTGACGGAGGAGGAGCTGGAGGAAAGAAGAGAGAACTTTGTGCCCAGGCATGCCCGG
>CALWEP010000087.1 GCA_944377325.1 uncultured Lachnospiraceae bacterium | reverse complement strand
TCCTGTGATTTCCGAGCCTGTTGTTGCGAAATCTACCCTTGGACGCAGAAAAACGGCGTGACCATTACGGTCACACCGTTCTCTGCCCCTCGCAAAGCTAAATAGTACCTTATCACTATTAAGCCTTACATTTACGTGCTTTCTTCGATATTCTTCAGAGCTGCTGACGGGAATCGGACCCGTGACCTCCGCACTACCAATGCGACGCTCTACCGACTGAGCCACAGCAGCCTTTTGTTTCGTTCGCCTCACGCGAACCTTAGATATATTATCATGGATCATTTTAAATGTCAACAATTTTTTTGAATTTTTTTATTTTTCTTTTTCCGGTATGATTTTCGCCTGCCGAACATATGATGAAACAAAAAATCAAGAGGTTTTTTATGGCTGAAATGGATTTCTATATGCCTGCCGGAGGGAACACAGGAATGGCCCAGCCTTCAGACTCCGACACGGCCCAGCCGGGATTTTCTGATAATACCATGGGCTGCAATGACACAGGAGGATGCGGTACCGATTACGGCATCGCTCTGCCCATTGCTCCTTCTGACAGCGCTCCCGTAGCTCCGCTTCCGTCCAGGCCTTCCCAGCCCGTACCTCCCAACAGGCCGTCCGTCCCCAATACGCCCAGGCCCAATCCCAACCCGGGATTTCCCATTTTCCCAAATCTGCCCGGCGGAAATAATGAGTTCAGTGAAACACGTTTTCTGGTAGCGGCTACCAATAATTTCCCCATAAGCCTGGCAGTAGACTCCTCTGTCTACGATACCTCCGCCCGCTTCGGAGTCAGTACCGGCTATAATTATGTAGCTGACGGCTTTCACACGGTAACCGTTCGCCGGGCCAGCGATCTGAGAGCTATTTTGTTTCAGAGAAGCTTTCCGTTCCGGGCGGGAGAGCGCTCCACCCTGGTGGTTGTGGATTCCGCTCAGGGAGGAATGGACGTGATCCAGGTTTCCGACAGCGGCTGCCGCAGTCTGCCCTCCGGCTACGGCTGCTACCGGGTGGCCAATATGTCCTTTGCCGGTTCCTCCTACAATGTTCAGCTGCAGAACAGCGGTACGGTGTTCCGGAACATTTCCTACGGCACCGTAACCTCCTTTAAACAGGCGCTGCAGGGCTCTTATGCCTTTCTTGTCACAAATGTGTCCTGCTGCAACGGCTTCCGGGAGCTTCCCATCATTGCCCTCGCGGTCACAGGCTCCGGCTATGCTGTCTCCAACCCGCTGCTCACCGTTCCTGTGGATATCCAGGCAGGAAAAAAGTACACCACCTACCTGATCGGCAACAACTGGTCCAGCTTCAGTCTCAGGGCAGTGACGCTGGAAAGCTGACGGGAATTTCTCTGCGGCAAAACAGGCATACCTTCCTTTCCGGGACGGTATGCCTGCTTTTTTCTACAAAATGCCTTCGTAGCTTTCTCTCAGCGTATTGCAGGAATCAGCCAAATGCTTCAGCTCCTCGTCCGTGAGAGACAGCGTCAGTACGCTCTGAAGGCCGTTTTTGTTGATAATGCACGGCACTCCGGCGAATACGCCGGTCTGGCCGTATTCTCCCTTCAGCATGGCCGAAACTGTCAGCACGCTGTGCTCGTCTCCCAGAATCGCCTTCGTAATCCTGGTAAGGGCCATCCCGATGCCGTAATAAGTGGCATTTTTTGCCTCAATGATCCGATAGGCAGCGCTGCGCACTTCCTCTGAGATCCGTTCCAGGTCTTCCTGACGCACCCTCCAGTTCCCCGCTTCCCCGCAAAGACTAAGAATGGGCTTTGTTGCCAGCATGGCCTGGCTCCAGGGCACAAATTCGCTGTCTCCGTGCTCTCCGATCACGTATGCATGCACGTTTCTGGGATCCGCCTTCAGATACCCTCCCAGAAGATAACGAAGTCTGGCCGTATCCAGCGTAGTTCCCGTTCCCAGAACCCGCCTGGGATTAAAGCCGGACAGGTCGCAGGTAATTCTGGTCATAATGTCCACCGGATTGGTCGCGACCAGAAAGATGCCGTTGAAGCCAGACGCCGTCACCGGATCTATGATCGAGCGGAACACTTCCGCGTTCCGTTTCAGCAGGTCAAGCCTGGTTTCTCCCTCCTTCTGCGCCACTCCCGCACAGATCACCGCAATATCCGCATCCTCACAGTCTTCGTAGCTTCCGGCATAGATCTTCATATTGGACGGAGCAAAGGCCAGTCCGTGATTCAAGTCCATAGCCTCTCCCTCCGCCCGGATCCGGTTCACGTCAATCAGCACCAGCTCGTCGCAGACGCTCTGATTCAGCATGGCATAGGCATAGCTCATACCAACCATTCCCGTTCCGATCAGCGCTACCTTTCTGTTTTCTACTTTCATTCAGTTCCCTCCTTTTCCCCGTTTCACGGTCCTTCGGCCGCTTCCCGGCTTTTTGCGGAGAAAGGCGCCGAAAACGGCGCCTCTCTTTTGATTTATTGTAACCGCTGACGCACAATTTCATACGCCAGCACGCCTGCCGCCACAGATGCGTTCAGAGAATCGATATCCCCTTTCATGGGAACAGAGGCAATCATATCACATTTTTCCCTGACCAGTCTGCTGACTCCGTCTCCCTCATTTCCGATCACCAGTCCGATCGGCCCTTTCAGGTTCAGGCGGTACATCAGCTCTCCTCCCATGTCGGCGCAGACAAACCACAGTCCCTTTTCCTTCAATTCCTCAATGGTGGCGCTTAAATTCGTCACCTTCGCCACCGGCGTATAATTCAGGGCGCCTGCAGAGGTTTTTGCCACTGTGGCCGTAAGTCCCGCTGCCCTTCTTTTCGGGATAATAACTCCATGAGCACCGGCCAGGTTGGCAGTACGGATGATTGCGCCCAGATTGTGCGGGTCTTCAATCCCGTCCAGCAGAAACAGGAAGGGAGGCTCTCCCTTTTCCTCCGCAGCCCTGAGCATATCCTCCACCTGAGCATATTCATATGCCGCAGCATAGGCGATCACTCCCTGGTGGCGGCCTGTGCCGGACATCTGATCCAGCCGCTCCTTCGCCGTAAACTGAATAATGGTATCGTGCTTTCTCGCCTCCCGGACAATGGTCTGCACCGGTCCGTCCTTGCAGCCGTCCAGCACGAACAGCCTGTCTATGGTCTTTCCGGAGCGGAACGCCTCCAGTACCGCATTCCTTCCTTCTATGGTAAATTCCTCGTATCTCATTCCAGCTCTCCCATCTTTTCTAGTCCCAGGCTGATCAGCTCCGTCAGCCTCTCCAGCCTCCCGCTCAGGTACAGCCAGCCCATCAAAGCCTCCCAGCCCGTAGCCATCCGGTAATCCCTCATGGAAGCGTTTTTAGCCATGGTAAATGACTTGGCGTTCCGCCCTCTTTTGTAAACGGCAGTCTCTTCCTCCGTCAGTTCCTTTTCCAGCAGCATATACATCCGGGCCTGAGCCTCCGCCTTTACCAGACCGGCCGTTCTCCGATGAAGCTTGTTTACCTGGGTATTGCCCCGGTTCACCACCTTGGTACGGATCAGCAGTTCATAGACCGCATCCCCCATATAAGCCAAAACCAGAGGAGAGTACCCGTCAGGGTTCCTCTCCTCCAGCATTAAGAGCTCTCTGCATTTAGAGATCATGCTCTCTTCCATTTTACGCCCTCTCTTGTATCCTCCAGAATAATCCCTTTCTCCAGAAGCTGACCGCGGATCTCGTCTGCCAGGGCGAAGTTTTTATCCTTTCTGGCCTGCTGTCTGGCGGCGATCATTTTCTCGATCTCCTCTTCCAGGATTTCCTCCTTCTTTTCCGTAATGATTCCCATTACGTCGCACAGCTTTTCGATCTCCGTCTTCACCAGCTCCAGATACGCTTTCGTGCTGTTTTCATCGGCAGTGGAGTTCGCCAGCTTCACCATTTCAAAAACAGCGGAAATGGCGTCCGCCGTATTGAAATCGTCGTCCATGGCCGCCTCAAATTTGGATACCAGTCCGTCAAGCTCGGCCTTAGAAGCCAGCTCAGCCTCTGTCATTTCTCCCTCTGAAGCCGTCTTTAAGAAGTCGCCCAGGCGGCTTACGCAGTTCAGAATTCTTTCCAGACCGTTTTTGGAGGCCTCCATCAGCTCCGCGCTGAAGTTCAGCGGGCTTCTGTAATGGGCGCTGAGCATGAAGAAGCGCAGCACCTGCAGATCATATTTCTCACTGATTTCACGAACCGTAAAGAAATTGCCCAGAGATTTTGACATTTTCCTGTTGTCAATGTTCAGGAACGCATTGTGCATCCAGTAATTTGCAAAAGTTTTTCCGTTTGCCGCCTCGCTCTGGGCGATCTCGTTCTCATGATGGGGGAAGATCAAGTCCTCTCCTCCTGCATGGATGTCGATCTGGTCTCCCAGATATTTTCTGGACATAACGGAGCATTCAATGTGCCAGCCGGGACGGCCGTTGCACCAGGGAGACTCCCAGAAAGGCTCCCCCTCCTTCTTCGGCTTCCACAGAACAAAATCCGCCGGATCCTCCTTGCCCTCTTCTCCCGTCACTTTGATCTCGCGGAAGCCGGACTGCAGATCATCCAGGTTCTTGTGGGACAGCTTTCCGTACTCCTTAAATGCCTTTACACGGAAATAAACCGTACCGTCCTCCGCTTTATAAGCAAACCCTTTATCAATCAGAGTCTGGATCATTTCCAGCATGCCGCAGATCTCCTCCGTAGCCAGAGGATGGGTGGTGGCCGGCTTTACATTCATGCCTTCCATATCCTTTTTGCACTCCGCAATGTAGCGTTTGGAAATCGTATCCGCATCCACGCCTTCTTCAATGGCCTTCTTGATGATCTTGTCATCCACATCGGTGAAGTTGGACACATAATTTACCTCATAGCCCTTATACTCAAAA
>CALWEP010000086.1 GCA_944377325.1 uncultured Lachnospiraceae bacterium | reverse complement strand
CGAACTGATAGCGCAGCGCCACCTTCTCTGCCTCGCTCATCGCCGCAGTGGTCCTGCCGAAACCATTGGACAGAGCGTACTGGTCCAGGGCCGCCTGAGTCATCACCACGCCCAGATCCTTCAGGCTCTCCGTTTCACCGGTGAACACAGATTTCAGCTTTGTAAAGGCTTCATCCTGGCTCAGATTATAGAACGATGCCACATCTCCGGAAAGGCCAGTGAGCGCTGTAGACATCTGATAGGCAGACTGTTCATTGAAGCCGAACGCTTTGGCCATTGCTCCAAAAGTACCAGTAAATTTTTTCGCCATGGTCTCCGACAATCCGAACTGAGCTGCCGCATTCTTCGCGAAATTGTCTACCTGCTTGGACATCTGCGGAAAAGTCACATCTACTACGTTCTGAACTTCCTGCAAATCTGATCCCAGCTCCACGCAGGCCGCGCCGAAATCCCAAATCTTCTTAACTGCAAAGGCGGCAGCCAGTGCAGCTCCCGCCTTCTTCGCCAGGCCCTTGATGCCTGTCATCTGTTTTTCAAAATCTTTTTTATTTACCACCAGATCCAGCCCGATCTGGCCGACACTATCAGCCGCCATCTTCCTCACCTACCTTGTCAAAAAAGCAAAGTAGGCTCGGACGCTACTCTATGGTGCGCTTTATGTGCTCTTCCCTTTGCGGATATTCCACCTGATTGATTTTTCCGCAGCGCGGACATTTAATTTCTCCTTTTACCACCTCTGCCAGTAAAAGTGTCCTGCCGCACTGTACGCATTTTATTTTCTCAATTTCTCACCCCTCCTTCAGCTGCACAGCTGAGCCATCATCCGCTCCAGCTCTGCCATCTGTCTCTCGAACGTTTCCGGAGTGACAGCCGCCGCCTGCTCTGTCCTCCACTCATCATGGATCCGTTTTTGGTCCTTGGTAAAATGCTTGATTACGTTTTTATCATCCTCTGACCGGATAGCAACGATCCGGCCCAGAGGTGTCTCCGGGGAAAGTCCTGCAAGCAGAACCTTAAACTCATCCCAGCTGACAGACTCAAACTCTTTTGTGCGAATGCGCAGCCCGTACTGCGTCAGAAAGCTGGAAACAATCAGATCCCAGTCTCCGAAAAGATCGTAGTACGGGTCATCATTCCCCCCGGCTGTCTTCGTCCCCGGAAATCAGCTGTATAGCTTCCTTCACTACCACGATCAGATCGCGAAAACTCAGTTTCAGCTTGTCCAGCTCTTTTTTGGATTTTTCTGGAAACATAAGATCAAAAGCATCCATAATCTCCTGAATGCCGGGATCTTCTTTTCCCATCAATCCCATAACCTTCAGCATGGCGGGCGCATCAGCATTTACCTCAATTACCTTCCCTTTGATCTCCAAAGAAGGATTTCCTTCAAACGTCAGTTTATCTGTAATATCTACTACCTTCGCCATAAATTACCTCCCTCAAACTCCCGGAGCCGGTGTAAAAGTCGGTTTTCCCTTACAATGTACTTCAAACTCCAGATTGTCCACATTGGTACTGTCGCCGCCGGCGGGCGTCGTCACGCTGATGATTGCGGTAAACTCCACCTTCGCTCCGGAGGGCATCTCCCAGGAGAACGGTGCTACCACATCGTTGCCGCTTTTCCAGGCCAGACCTGCGATAAAATCATTCCCGGGATCCCCATAAGTCCTTTTCCCCTGAAAGCTGAAGGACAGCTTTTTGCTGGTCATCATCGCGTCGCCCCAGCCCTCTGCCTCCATCGCGTTCCACTCCTCAATACCGCCGTCGATAGACGGGGCAAAATTGGTCAGATTGGCAATCACCGTATCTGCTGTCTCAGCCCCGTCGATTCCTACCTTAAATTTGTTATTAAAAACCGGATATACTTTTGGTGTATCGGCCATGTCATTCACCTCTTATTCGTTATAAATCAGGTCCAGCCAGATCACATATTCATACACCCCATTGTCATCCGTCCCCACATCTACCGGCTCCGGCACCTGCAGGATCAGACCGCTGACAAAGGTGTTTCCAATGGTCAGACTGTCTACCGTTTTCAGTTTCTCATAAAGCTCCCAGGCTGCGCTCTCTGCCTCCGGCTTGCTCTTTGTCCAGTGCACCAGCAGAGAGAGACTCCGTACCCCATAGGTGGCACAGGATGAGCCGCCCAGCGCTGTCACCGGCGGTCCGCTGCCCTTCCGCTCATACACACCAATCGATTTCTGCTGCTTATTGTCCAGCTTGCCGATGTAAACCCGTTCATCTTCTGTGATCCCAAATCCGGAAATCCACTGGCGGATGTCTGTCAGAGAAAGCATCACACACCACCTACTTTCTTATAAAGTTTCTTAAAGGCTTTTTGCGCGAAATCCTCACTAATTCCTCCTTCCAGCCAAGGCTCATACCATCTGCCGCCTGCAAACGGATTTTCGTCTGTCTGGAAATGATATTCTGGATGAAAATATAACCGGCGCGCATAAGGGGTACTAGAAACCAGAGACACCTTTCCTCTCTTAGACTTGCTGTAATCCACAAAAGTGGCATCTTCCTGCAAATGTCCGGTTTCAAATGGCATGAGCTGGGCTTGCACAACTTCCGTGTGCAATGCCTCCGCCGTCATTTCCAGCGCTGTCACCACCGCCTCGTTTAACTGCCGGATACGGGGCATATTAAACTTCACCGTTGATTTTACCCGCATCACATCACCTCCAGAGTGCAGTAGTTTACGGTGCCATCCGGATTGCGGTTTTTGGTCCCCTGGACAATCTGCCTTGTCTCCCCGAACACAGTCACTGTGCCCCCGCTCAAAGACGGCATCTCAGGAGCAATGTCTCCGGTAAAAAGGGCCGTTCCGGTAATCTGCACCAGCTTTTTCTCTGCTGTCAGAATCGTTTTGGCCCGATCCTGAAAATTGCAGGTCAGATCCAGATCAGCCGTGTACTTGGGTTCCCCCAAGTTGGTCAGCTCCTCGCTTTCCAGATGGACGTGAATCTCCGTTTTGCAGAGCTTTTTGGGTACCAGACACGGATATCTCATGTTCTCACCGCCAGTCTGCAGCACAGTCCTGTCTGGCAGAGCGTAGCATACACATCCCGCCGCATGGCGATCCCCTTGTCCGTAAATACATTCCAGGAGCTCCCAAACTGAGCCGACACCCCATTGATGCTATAGCTCTGAAGAATGGTGTCGATCTCGTCAGCGTTCTCGTACTCAAATTCTGCCTGCCGGCAAGTCACTTCCCGGATCAGCTCCTGCTGGAAATCGGTCAGATTTAAAAATCCCCGGCCTACAATGCGATTGTAGGTCAGGGAATCAATATGGCGGCTTGCCTGACGAAGCGCCTTTTCCAGATTTTCTTCCGGAATTACGCTTCCTTTGTAAATTTCCCGGTAATACTCCGGTGTTACATAGGGATCATAGCTCAACGTCACTCACCTGCCTTTGCAGCTTTTGCTTTCTTCCCGTCTCCTTCCTCCTGTTTCCCATTCACCTCGACGCTCTGCGCCGCTGCCAGCTTCTCATTCAGATCATGATTTTCCTGTTTCAGAAGTTCATTTTCTCTTTTCAGCACCTCATAGTCTCCATAAGGAATCGTTTTTCCTCTTCCATATGCAATCACCTGACCGGCATCATCCAGAATGTCGAACCCGCTCTCCTCATAAAATTTCTTCTGCGTTTCATCAATAGTGTAAACCTTATTGCCTTTTACTGCCTTCATTCACCCTTCCTCCTCTCAACCGTGCGCCGTCGTATTCATCGCACAGCCTGCGATTTTCTTCTCAAGAAGGAACAGATCTCCGTAGCAGCGGTTCTGATACAGATATCCGTCTGCTGTCCTGGAATCTGTTCCCGGAGTAAAGAGCTTGATATAGCTGTACTTATCTCTGGCCACCACGCAGGACGGGTGGATCAGGATCCAGTTGATCTGATCTGCATCGCCGGCCGCCACACAGCCGTCCGTAAAATCATACTTACTCTTCATTCTGGCCGCCGGAACCATTTTGATCTGCACATCATCCAGGCTATGTACTTTGCGGTTGATGCTGACCGGAGTGGTTACCGTTACGGTTCTCTGAAGTCCTTCCGCTTCCTTTACAATCTTGTTCATCGTCGGAGTTACATACAGAATTCTTCCCTCTTCCGGCACTGATCCCTCATCCATCAGCGCCATCTCCGTGTCGAACTGCTCCAGAAATACTGCCGCATCAATCACCGTCTGATCAATCCTTCCGGAATACGTAGTCAGTTCCGCGTGCAGCTTGGAAAAACGATAGGAATCCTTTTCCGGAATTGCCTGTTCCTCTTCAAACGTGTTCTGGATATTGGCTACGGAAAGAGCCAGATTGGTTTCATCGATGTCCATAGTCAGACGGTTTTTGTTTGGCTGAAAGCTATAGTTTCTGTTATTTTTCGTGTGTTTTTTTCGAATGTTTGTTTGTTTTTATAACGTCTTTCTTTTTTATAGTTCCATTTTAGTTCCATTTACTGGGCCATTTTAAAGCCGCATCGCCCTCCTTTTTTCACAATCATCTGCCTTGTTGTAGTGTCACTGATTACCCAATCTGCATATAAAAAATCCCTTGATTTCTCAAGGGATTTTCATCGAGCTGCTGACGTTAGTCATTGGATTTCTATCGTCTTACCATACTGAAAATATGCTGCACTATTCGGACTGGTCGGAGTGTGATTATAGGACTTGGAAAATTCCAGTTATATTATCCAGTAATTTAAGAACTTTTAGAGTATGTAACTGCTCTCAGCTGGGCTATACCCCCATACAAGAGGATGCGCTGGGTATTTCCTATTCAGTTTTGTGTAGGGTGCTGGTACACGATTGTATCGGGCTCCTGAGCCCATCGGTTACATACCCCCACAACCAGGCCTTGAAGATGCGCTTCAATACGTTAATCGTTTATTTTGTTTTCAAAAAAAACAGCATGCAGCATGTTATTCATCATCACTTTCCATATTTTCGATGATTCGGCCTTTACACTCAATCATTTTTTCCCACGCAGGTTCATCATAGTACTTTTTATATGTTTTAAAAATAATCATGGCATCTTCAACGGCATGAGTTTCACTATTACCTTCAATTTTCTTTGCTAAACGTGCATCTCTATGGCTAATACGATTCAATCGACTAATTTCTAAGCCACCGAACACATTACATGACAGGGTTAACATTTTTAGAGAAAGGTCTATTGTTCGCTGACCAAGTGCATTTTGCTTTAAAGATGCTTTTGCTACGCTAGTAATATAAATAGCAAGCTCTTTGAAATATAATTCCTCAGAACCGGTTGCAGATGCATTAGACACGGCTTGCTTAAACGAACTGTTTTCAATTCCTTCTTCGAGTTCAGCAGAAAGACTATTATTAAAAACGCTGGAGGAAA
>CALWEP010000085.1 GCA_944377325.1 uncultured Lachnospiraceae bacterium | reverse complement strand
GTGCCAGAGATTCCGGCGCGCATTCCACGCCGTCCGCTAAAACGCTGCTTTCCACCGGAGCCGGCCTGCCGTCAGTCAGCTGATACAGCTTCATCCCGGAAGCCAGTCCGCTTCTCTCCCATTCTTTATTTCTGAATGAAACCCGCATCTTTCCTTTCGATGGATCCGGCTGTATCCTGTTTCCCTCGCCGTCCAGAACCGTGATTCTGTAGGAAAGAATTTCCCCTGACTGCTCTCTCCATTCCTCCGGTATTCTGGCTGCTGACCCCCGCTCGGCCAGAAGGATTCCGTCTGCCGGAATCACCGAGGAATCCGCTTCTATCGTGACAGTGGTTCCGTCTGCTTCTCCTCTGAGAACAACCTTCTCTTCCCCATGGATTCGAACCGTAATTTCAGGCATAAGCTCTGTTCCCAGTTCAAAATCCGCAGGTTCAGGAACCGCTTCGAAGAAATATTCCCTTAAATAAGAGTTCTCATAATCAACGGTGCATTCCCATTCCACATCCGCCCGGCCGATCCATTCCCGATCTCCATCGGTCAGAATTCCCTTCAGGCTTCCGGGAAACTCCTCAAGCAGCGCTTCCAGCTCAGGCTTTTCCGCGAATTCATATACCGTTTTCTCCAGAGGACAAAAGCCGGTCCAAGTCATAAGCTTCTCGTTTTCCGGCTCTTTGTTGCCGCTGTCTTCCCGGATTTCTTCCCGGTCAGAATCTTCCTTCGTCTCTTCCTTTTGGCCGTCTTCCGCCTCTTCTTCGCTTTCGCCGTCTTCTTCCGTCTTTTCTTCCTCATTCCCGGCATCTTCCGCTTTTTCTTCCTCATTCCCGGCGTCTTCCACGCTGTCTTCCGCGCTGTCCTCTGCGCTGCCGCTCTCCGGAGCATTCTCGTTTCCCTCTTCCGGAGCGTTCTCTGGTATTTCCGATCCTTCTTCCTCTCCCGGCGCTTCCAGATCTTCCCGGTCTTCGGAATCTTCTTCATAGCCGTCTTCGTCTGCCCGTTCCTCCGAGCCGTCTTCCTTCTCCTCTGCGATCTCCCAGGATCCTCCGGTAGAATCTCCTGCAGCTGCCATGCCGGTCACAGTGCTGTTCACAGCCAGCGCCACACTCATCAGAACTGCCAGATACCTCTTTTTCAACTCACAAACCTCCTGTTTTTCATCAGAATTGTTTCTCTTTCGTCAGTTTTCCTCCTTTCCTCCGGTTTTCAGACCGGAAAAAGGGAAGTTCTTCTCCTCTGATGTTTCTGCAGGTAATATTATGGCAGAAATAAATAATAATTTCAATAATTGTTACTATGTTCGGATGTAGATTTTTACGGAGCTTTTAAATATAAAACAGGGAAATGTTACTAAATATGTTATATACAAAAAAAGATACCAACCGGCCGCATCGGCCGATCAGTATCTTTTTGTATTTAATCTGCTATTTCCTCCGCCCTGTGGCAGGCCACCAGATGCCCCGCTTCAATTTCGCGGAACTGCGGGCGCTCTTTCCGGCCCCGCTCCCTTTCTCCGGATTTTCCGAAGATCTCCTGACGCTTTCCGGGGAAGACGTCCTCTCCCTTCGTTCCTCTATCCTTTTTTTGATTTTTATCAGCAGCTCCACCGCCATTCTGTTTGCTATCGGTCCCATTTTCCTCTCCTCGTCACTTTCTCAGGATCTTATCCATACTGCGTCCTTTTGCCAGTTCATCAATCAGCTTGTCCAGATACCGGATCCGGCGCATCAGAGGATCCTCTATGTTTTCTACCCGAACGCCGCATACCGTACCTGTGATCTTTTCACAGCCGGGGTTCATGGCAGGCGCTTGTTCAAAGAATTTCCCGTATTCCGTTTCCTTTTCCAGCTGTTCTTTCAGCCCTTTCTCATCATATCCCGTAAGCCAGCAGATAATTTCATCCACCTCTTCTTTCGTACGGTTTTTCCTTTCTGCCTTACGTACCAAAAGCTCATAAACTTCCGGCAGCTTCATGGCAAATACTCTGGAATTATTCATATAATCTCATTCCTCTCTTTCAGAGCTATGCTGTCTGCCTTTCCCCCGGGATTCCGTTTCTTCCTCATCCTTTTTCTTCCGGCTTCGTCCCACGGAGAGCGCCGGAAGCCTGACCGAATCTGCCTGCCAGTGAAAATCCGTTCCGATAATCATTTTAATCATCCACACAAATCCCAGCAGCGTGAGTATGGGAATCAGGCAGGAGGTTACCAGCATAACAGCCAGAGCTTCCATGAAATTATTCAATACGGTTTCCGCTTTCTTCACAAGTCCGGAAACCATATCGGAAATCCCCCCTGTGACCTTGGATACCAGTCCGGAAAGCACTCCTTTTTCCTCCTGCTCCTCCTGCGCGGCCGTCTCCTCCCGGATATCCAGCGTTGTCTCTTCCGCGTTCTCGATCGTCGTCTGAATGGAAGAGCTGTAGGTTTCTTCCACAAATCCGGAAATCTTCACACTGAACGGAATCACCATGAAAATCAGAATTCCGAAGCAGCACAGCTTGGCTGACAGCCTGCGAAGACTGCCCATGCCGATCAGCTCTGCCGCAGCAAACAGAAGCAGGGCTATGGGCAGCACAAACCGAAACACCGCATACCCCGTTGCCGTAACCAGATATTTCTCCAAAAAGATCGCACAGAGCACAATCAGAAATTTTGATGATAAGTTTGCCAGCTCCTGAGCTATGGGCGTAGCCGTGTCTCCCGGAATCAGAGTGATGGCGGACGAGACTGCCGCCGAAGCTGCCGTCAGCTCCAGCACGGTAGTTTTTTTCTCATCCAGATATTCGATGGTCTCCGCATGCACCTCCGGCGAAGAAGCGTATCCGGAAACGGCAAACGCGGACAAAGCCGCTAAAATAACCGGAATAATGATCAGAAGAATTTTTTTCATACCTGCACTTTTCATTTGTTTTTCCTCCCTTGTAGGTTTTCCCATATACCCTTTCAGTATATCACAAAAAACGCAGATACCGGCCGGATCCGGGAAAAATCCTGAATCCGGCCGGCATTTCCGGCATATGGTTCATTTATCTGGGGAAAGATTTGCTGCGCGGTCTCACCTGAGGAGCTTCATGGGTCTTTTCCGGCGCCTCATGAACCTTTTTCTCCTCCTTCTTGGGAGCTTCTTTCTTCTGCAGCTCTTCCAGGCTGACTTTTTCACGGGCCGCCGCCTTAGGCTTCATTTTCTCATCCAGATCCTTCGGCAGAAGCTGCTTCCGGAAATCCGGATCTACGGAATGAATCATCACATATTCCATGGCTGCCTCCTGCTTTCCCGCTGCCTGCGCCTTCTGAACCTCCGCCTGCAGAGCCTTGAATTCCTTCGAACCGAAAGCGCTTATCATCTGAAGCTGATAGGGATTGGGGAAATCTCCCATTTTTCCGCAGGAGATAACCTGGTCTCTGATATAGTCTCCCATCACCCGGGTCGCCACATCCTGTGCCGTATTTCTATGTGCCTCTCCCATCATGGTGCCCTTTACCGCAGTGTTCCATTTTTTTTCTATTACCAGCCCGCGGGTTGCATCTATGGCGTTCTGATATCTCTTTCTGTCCTCCGCAGTCAGCATTTGAGACAGCTCCTGGTACAGGGGAGGATATTTCCCGCTTGCCGCCGGATCCAGTTTGGAAATAGGAAATTTTTCGCTTTTATACACAGCCACCAGGGCCGGGAACGTATCTACGGATAAACTGCTGATCATACTGGATAGGCCGCTGATCCGGACCATATTTTCCGGTTTGTCCATAATTTTCTTCAGCTCTTCCGCTTTCATATCCAAAGGCTGCCCCAGGACGTAAGCCATCTCTTCTCTCACATCCATTTCCGGATACTGCTTGATAATCGTTTTCATAATATCCGCCGCCGGTTTCAGATAAGCCTTATCTTCCGGATTGTTTTTGTCCGGTCCCGTAAATAAGGCTGAAAACGCAGCCGCTACCTCTGCTCCCGCCGCCTGTTTTTCCTGTATGAATTTTTTCGGATCCACCAGATCTGCAAGATGTATTTGAGGATTTCTGGCTATAGCCAAACACTGAGCCAGGTTTCTCAGTCCGCCGTAATCGCCTCTCAGCAGCTCCGAAGTTTCCTCTGTCGGAATCCCTTGAAGCTGCTGCATGGCATCTGCATTAAAATACTGTCTGTTCAGAGTTATGTCCTTCAGATTATATTGTTTCTCTATTTTCCCATAATCCGTCTGCTCATACTGTTCCCGGTTGATCTGATTTCTCATGGCTATGGCAAATTTTTCAGATACCTGATTCCGGATTTTATTCAGACGCTGCTCTCTGCCCGTATCGGCGGCATAAAATTTCTCTGCCTTTTTGGACGGCTTCGTATGATAAAACCGTTCCTGCCCGTCCAGCTGACTGACATCCGCCTTCACCTCCGTGACGGCGACTTCATAGGCTCCGTTCTTTTTTAGGCCGACCTGAGCTGCTTCCACATGGTGCTCTCCGCTTAAAGCAGCGCTGACAATTTCAGCATGGGCCAGCTTTCTGAACTCATCTGAATCATCGCTTCTTATTGATGGATATTTTTTCCTCACATAATCCATTGCAGGCACCCCGTCAATGAAAAACAGAGATTCCTCCGTTTTAAATTCGGCCTCCCTGTATACGGGATGGTTTATGTGAATATTCATTTCATGGCACAGATTTCGGAAGCACAGATCGGCCTCTTCCAGAAGGGCCTCCTTTTCTTCCTTCGTATGAGCTGAATCCTTGTCGCTGAGCGCAAATTCGCCGCTCCTTCGCGCGATTTTGTAATACTGGGCCTTGTCTTCCTTTCCGTAAAGAAGCATTTCCATATTGCGGACTCTTCCGTGCTCCACCTCAGGCAGAAACCGACGTTCGTCCGTAAATCTGTCCCAGAGCTTTTCCTGCTCATCAAGCATCTTGACTAGGATTGTACGGTCAATGGCATCCAGTTCTTCTTTCGGTTCTTTTCCGCCCTGTCTGATATGATCCAGAATCGCCTCCTTCTTCGTATCCTCCATCTGGTAAAAGCTATAATGTGCCTGAGAGAAGAAAGCGTCAATGTCCGCTACCAGAGTCTTCTCAGAGGAAAGGTCCTTGATCTTTTTCCCAAAGAATCTGTCTGAAAAATGTCTGACTGTCAGGAAAGCCGCCATCCGCTCCTCATCTACCACGTGACGATCAGCCATTAAACGCATACTTTTCGCGAATGCGGTTGCCGCGTCAATCCGGGCATCCATTTTCTCCATAGCCTCGTCTCCGCCGTAAACGTCGGAAAATCCCTTTTCGTGCTGCACAATGCCTTTTGTCTGAGAATAATCGATTCCCAGTTCTCTCAGTACTCCATAGTAAAAACTGACGGAGGCCCGCGATGCGGGATCGTTTAAATCCATGGCTGGGAGCTCCGCCTCTTCCAGCTTCTGAGCGGTCGTGTAATACAGCCGTCCGTATTTTTCCACAGATTCTTCCCGCTCCTGAGGCGTCATGGTATCCAGAATCTTATTTTCTGAAAGCATTCGGATTGCCAGATCTCCCATCCTCTTATAGTCTTCGATATTTTGGGAATAAACTACTTCATCCAGAGTGCTGCCTGTGAAAAGCATATGGAATTTCACAAAGCTGGCGCGGCTCGGCTGTCGGTTCAGAGTAGAAATCTTTGCATCTCGCCCGAGGCTGTCGTAATAACTGTCATCATCATTTCCGAAAAACAGCCCAATGTTGTTTTGCCTTTCAATCTCCTCACTGATTCTGGTCCAGACTGCCTCTGCGTCTCCTGACTGCAGAGCTCTTTCTACTTCTCTTCTGTGGTCTTCATTTGCTATAGGCATGGAATTCCTCCTTTTCTATCTGTGAAATACTTCTCCATTCATATATATAGGTACAAAAAACAAAAAAAACTCTCACTATTTTTACTCGGCACTGAAAATTCCTTCCTTTTCAAGCAATCCTTTCAGGCTTTTCTTGCCCCGATACACCATATTGGTAATCTGCTTCACATTTTTCCCCAGAACTTCAGCTGCCTGAGCATAGCTCATATTCTCAAAATATGTAAGATAGAGCACCTCTCCGTATTCCGAATTCAGCTGCTTCATGCAGAAATGGAGGATCCGGTCCCTCTCCCTGGTCTTTACCACGTCTTCGATCAGCTCTTCGCTTTCCGGCTCCTTGGACAGTTCGTCAAAGCTGAAGCAGAGTTTTCCCCTCCTTTTATGGCGCAAAGCCATATGACGGGCTGCTTTATATATGTATGCCTTTAATCCTCCGTCTCGAATCCGAGGTTTTTTCGTAAACAGATAGATAAAAACCTCCATCATCAGGTCTTCTGCCTCATGAATGTCATGAAGATAGCCGCTGATGTACAGCGTCAGGGGATTTCCGTATTTTTCCATCAGGCTGTTCAGCCCTGTCTCATCGCCGGCAAGGTAGCAGCGGTAATACCATTCATCTGTCATCTGCCGCTCTCCTTTCCCTTATTTCATGAATTTCAAAGCTCGGCGGATGGCCGTCTCCACAGACAGACAGGCTGAATGAAGGGACTGACTGCCGCCGTAACGCAGCTGAGCAATTTAGTCCATTATACTTCATTCAGCCTGATAAGTATAGTTTATTTCCTTTATAAATGTCAGTACAGCAGGTGCATCAGCCCTGCAATCAGTACCATAGAAATCACAGTCCGGACAAGAAAGATGAACGCCAGCTCCGGAAAAGACATCTTGAATTTTGCTCCCAGCATGGCATTCCCCGCTTCCGTCATGAAAATGATCTGACTGATGGACAGCAGCACTACGAAAAATACTCCTGCTTCCGCCACTCCCGTGCTTACGGAGATCACCGGCAGACTGACTTCAATAAATCCCAGAAGAACGGCCGGAGCTGCCGCCGCTCCGTCAGGGACACCCAGCAGGGTAAGAATGGGGGCGATGGGCTTTCCCAGCCAGGTGAAAAGAGGAGTCAGGTGAACCAGAGACAGGGTTACAATCACAATGGGAATCATGTAAGCAATGATCTTCTGGGAAAAACGCAGAGCGTTGATCAGACTGTCCAGAAATGCTTTTGCCGTAAATTCTCCGGAACGTACCGCTGCCGCACGAACCGCCCGCTGAAAGCGGGAGGCGGATCGGTCTTCCCCCTGATTTTCATCTTCTCTTCTTTCCATATAATATGTTTCCGGAATGCGGGAAATGGGGGGAATTCGTACCGTAATGGCTGTGAGCACCACTACCATGAAAAAGGTAAGGCCCAGCATGGTCCCGTACAGGTGATTGATGCCGCCAAGAGAACAGAGCACCCCCACATAGCCCACGGAAATAGTAGAAAAACAGGTGGCCGCTGCAATTGCTTCCCTGCGGCTGTACACCCCGTTCTCATAATACTGATCCGTCATATAAACGCCCACCGCTGCGCTTACCACATATGCGGACAGACAATTGACCGCCGCTGCTCCGGGAAGCCTGAAAAGAGGCTTCATCAGAGGTTCCAGCAATGTGCCTGCAAATTCCACAATTCCCGACTTCAGTATGAATACGATAAACCAGCCGCAGATGGATACCGTGAGCATCACCGTCCCCGCAAGGCTCAGAATCTGTCCGCCCACATCCGGGTTCGAGAAGACGGAAGCAGGCGGAAGACCGAACCACACCGCCAGCACCACCGCGAGGGCAAGGAGATAGTGGATCCTCTTGCTCCGCGTTTCCCCTTCCAGAAACTTTTCACACCAACTGTTTTTAAACACCTCCGCGCCCACAATGGCCGCCGCAAGTGCCAAAAGCATGATCAGAACCACATATTTGATTCCTGATCCCAGAAAGCCTTTTACCGTATTGACCAGAACCACCACCGGAACGGTTGAACCGGAAACCGGGATAAAATACATAAATATTCCGATGATGCTCAGGCAGCAAAATTTTACAACGTCTTTTTTCTCTACCTTATCCATAGTTTTTTCACCTCTTATTTTTTCAGGGATTTATCCTCCGCATACCAATCCGGCCGCCAGAGACACGATGGGAATGGCTACTGCCGTCCTCATGAGGAAAATTTCGATCAGTTTTCCCGGCCCCAGAGGAATGTCAGACGCCAGAATCGCATTCCCCGCCTCCGAAAAGAAGATAATCTGCACAATAGACAGCAGCGCCACAAAGAAGCGGGTCTGTACTGCCGCTTCCGTTCCTCCGATGAGAATGGACGGGAGGGTAACCTCCACAATCCCGATCAGCACGGAAGGAGCGGCAGCGGCAGCCTCCGGCACGCCGGCAAGCTTTAGAACAGGCACCAGGGGACGGCCAAGCCAGGAAAATATGGGCGTTCCGTACACCAGCGTCAGCACCAGAGTCACTGTGGGAATCATCACTCCTACAATCTTCTGGGCAAATCCCAGCGACTGGAGGAAATTTTTCCAAAAATCCTTCGGAGCGAATTCGGAAGCGCACCGGCTTCCCGCCTCCACCGCCTTTCGAAACCGGGCGGAAGGTCCCTGACGCTCCGTTCCTCTTTCATATTTTCTACCGTCTATGCAGCAATCCGGGATCAGGCACAGAGGAGGAATTCTGATCATGATCGCCCCCATAAGCAGCACCGTGAGAAAGCTGGCAATGAGCAGCTCTCCGTACAGGTCTCCGATCCCTGCCAGGGATGCCACCACTCCGATATAGCCCACGCTGATCACGCTGAAGCTGGTCACCACGGAACAGGCCTGTCTTGTGGTATAGCAGCCCTTTTTATAGTACTGATCCGTAAAGTACACTCCTACGGAAGCGGAGGAAATAAAGGAGGACAGAATATTGACCGCCGCCTCTCCCGGAAGGCGGAACAGAGGCTCCATCACCGGCTCCATGAGAACCGCGATAAATTCCACCAGGCCGGACCGGATAATCAGAATCACCAGACTTCCCGCTACGGCTATGGTAATAAACACGCCGGATCCCAGCTTCAGCACTTCCCCTCCTATTTTCGGATGGGTGATAAAGAACAGGGGGGCGTCGGCCAGATTCAGAATCACAATCACCGCGCTCATGATCCAAAATATCTGCCGGACCGTCTCCCCTTCCGCCGCCTTCCGCAGCTTTGGGAACCGAAAAATTTTCCCTCCTATCACCTCTGCCGCCAGAAGGAGGCAGGAAATGGAGGAAATCCATTCCAGCCGGCTGCCGAAAGCGGCTTTTACTCCATTGATCAGCACAATCACGGGAATCTGCCCTTTCCACACAGGGATGAAAAATACAAGGATTCCCAGGAAGCTGATCGCGGCAAATCTCAATATTCCTGTTTTTTCTTCTTTCATAAATTCCGTTCCTCTTTCAGCCTGTCTTTTGTGTCTCTTAATCCCGTCTCAGTCTGAGAAATGCGTCCGTCACCACGCCCTTGGAGGCAAATACTTTATAATCCCGGTCAAATTCCTTTGCCACATGCTCTTTGATATAATCGGAAAGAATGGCTGCAATGTCCAGGATATTCTGTTCGTTCAGTGTCCGGCCTTTGATAAATTCCTCCGCCTTCCGAAGGCGTACGGGCTTTATTCCGATGGCGCCCACCACCATGTTCATCTCTTTTACATAGTCTCCGTCCATCTCAATTTTCAGAGCTACCCCGATTCTGGATATGGTCACCTTTTTCCTGGATCCCAGCTTTACAAAGCTGGTATATCCGGTATTGGGGGGCAGAAGGATCCTGATAATGGCCTCATTGCAGGCCAGGTTCAGCCGCCCCGGACCGGCCAGAACTTCGTCAATTCCCGCTCTGCGCACCCCGTCCGGCCCCATGATTTCCAGCACCGCATCATACAGATACAGAACGGGAAGCAGATCTCCTGCCGGCGAAGCGTTTCCGATATTTCCCCCGATGGTTCCGTTGTTCCGGATCTGAAGGGAGCCTACGTCGGAGGCGGCATCCGCCAGCGCCGGATAATGTTCTCTCACTTCCAGATGGTTTTCAATCTCCGTCATGGTGGCATAGGCTCCGATGGACAGAGCTTCCCCTTCCCGGCGAATTTCCTTCAGTTCCTTTACATAGCCCAGATAGCAGATCACGTCGGGAACAGCCAGTCCCATTCGCAGCTTGATGATCAGATCCGTTCCGCCCCCGATGAATTTTGATTTCTCCGTCATCCGTCTCAGGCACCCCGGGATTTCTTCATATGTTTTCGGCAACAGCGATTCCATGGATCAGCAGCCTCCTTCCGCAGCCGCGCGCTTCACGGCCCTGATAATCTGTGTATAGCCCGAACATCTGCATATATTTCCGGAAAGAGCGCTGCGGATCTCTTTTTCCGTGGGATTGGGGTTATGCATAAGCAGGGCCTTGGCGGACATGATCATTCCCGTGGTGCAGTATCCGCACTGAATGGCGGTCTCCTCCACAAATATCCTCTGAATGGCAGACAGCTCCCCGTTTTCTTCCAGCCCCTCTATGGTAAGAACCTCTTTTCCCTCCAGCTGGCAGACAAGAACCAGGCAGGAGTGAACCGCTTCCCCGTTGATGATCACCGTACAGGCGCCGCACTCTCCCTCCGCGCAGCCTTCCTTTGTTCCGGTCATATGCAGATCTTTTCTCAGCAGATCCAGAAGCCTTCTGTCCGGATCCGTCTCCATCACTTTCCGTTTTCCGTTCAGTACAAATGAAAGCCTCATGCCTCTTTTTCCCTCTCTTTCTTCTCCCTCTCGTCCAGATAGGCGCAGATTACATCCGGCGTCAGAGGAATCTGATTCATATCGCTTTTCAGAGCGTCATTCACCGCTCCCACCACTGCAGCGGTAACGGGCGTATGGCATACCTCGCCGATGGATTTCGCCCCGTAAGGACCTTCCGTCCCGCCGTCCTCAATCAATTCCACCCGCACATCCAGAGCTTCAAAACAGTTGATCAGGTGATAATCCTTCAGACTCCCCATGGGACAGCCGTTTTCCTTAGTCACCACATGCTCCAGAAGAGCCGCTCCGGCGCCCATGATCACCGCTCCCTGAGTCTGAGCCACACACATCTCCCGGTTGATGGCCTGACCGATGTCATGAACAGCCAGATAATCCAGAATCTTTGTCATTCCTGTAAAGGTATCCACCTCCACCATGGCAAAATGGGCTCCCGCCACACCGGGGTTGGTATCCGGAACGTATTCATAGCTCACAAATACCTCATGCTTCAGTTTCTGCTGACATTCATCGGCGATCCGGCTCCAGCTATAGCACACCTCCGGATGATGCTTTCCGTAAACCAGGTTGTTTTCCACCACCAATTCGGAAACGGGAAGCCCCGTGAGCGCGCTCACATCCTCCTTCAGTCTGTCCTTAAATTTTTCTGCGCAGAGGCACACCGTCTGTCCCTGCACATACGTAGTACGGCTGGAAAAGCACCCCACGTCCAAAGGCGTATATTTCGTATCCCCTTCTCCCAGGCTCACCATCTCCATGGGAATGCCCAAGGCTTCCGCTGCGATCATCTGCATGGCCGTCACAGTGCCGCAGCCGTGATCGTGAAGGGTGATGTTCATCTGTACGCTTCCCGTCTCCGTAAGCCTCATATCCACACGGGCATAGTCCGTCTTCGACGGATAGAAGCCGTTTACATGGGCTCCCAGAGCCACTCCCAGTCCTCTCTTATACCGCCGGTTTTTCTCATTAAACTCCCGGATCTCTTTCTTTCTCTGATCCCAGAAGAAATGCTCTCTTCCCTGCCGGAGCGCTTCGTCCGCCCGGAAATTTCCGATGGGAATATTCCCCAGAGGATCGGCGTCGCCGGGATGCATGACGTTTTTAAGCCGGATATCCACAGGATCCATATTCAGGGCACGAGCCCCCATATTCATATTGTGTTCAAACATAATGGTCGCCTCCGGAGAAGTCCAGCCGCGGAACGCGCCGCTGACAATCGTATTGGTGATCACCGCCCTGGAATGGAAATGGCAGTAGGGATATTTGTAACCCCGGAACAGCTTATGTCCTACGGTCCTGGCATAGTTAACAGAGTTTCCCAGATAGGCTCCCGCGTCCAGAAGGAGGTCGCAGTCCACCCCCTTCAGGCTTCCGTCTCTGCCGAAGGTGAAGGAAGACTGAAAATGCATGGGAGAACGTCCGTATGTGGAAATGATGCTCTCCGAGCGGTTATAGACCAGCTTTACCGGCCGTTTCACCCGGATAGCCGCAGCGGCAGCCACCGGCTCCAGCACCCACTCCTGCTTTCCTCCGAACGAACCGCCCATGGTGGTTTTTATCACCCGGACCTTGCTGTAGTCCATCCCGAAAATATCGCCGATCAGCGTCCGGATTCCGTAAACCGTCTGATTGGGGGAGTAAATGGTCAGTTCCCCGCTGTACTGATCGTAATCCGCCACACAGACATGGGTCTCCATGCAGATATGGTTGATCCTGGACAGATCGGTCACCGTATCCACGGTCACCCCGTCCTCCTCCGGCATGGTTCCGGTGACCATATCCGTGCACTCAAACACAGCGCCGGAGGGATGGACATTGTCAATGGTTCCTTTCAGAGTTTCAAACACATTCAGGGAATACGGCAGCTCTTCATACTCCACCCGGATGAGCTTTACCGCCTCCCTTGCCGCTTCCTCCGTCTCCGCAATCACAGCGCCGATCCGGTCTCCCACAAACCTCACATGGGAATTAAATACGCGCTCCGTATAAATCAGCGCCTGATTAAACTGGCTCTGATACCGGTTGTATTCTCTTTCCGCAGTGTTGAAGCAGTGTACCACATCCACCACTCCCGGATATTCCAGCGCCCGGGAACAGTCCAGTTTCTTTACAAAGCCATGGGGGATGGAGGAGAACAGCACTGCCGCATGAAGCATTCCCTTCAGTTCCATATCCCCTGCATAAACGGCGCGGCCGGAAGCCTTCTGACACGCGTCATGAATCGGATAGCTTTTACCTACGTACCTCATTTTTCCTCCTCTATACCAATTTTTATTGTTTTTTGAATTGGTATATTTTTTCCCTAG
>CALWEP010000084.1 GCA_944377325.1 uncultured Lachnospiraceae bacterium | reverse complement strand
TAAAATACTGCAAATCCAACGAATCAATATCTTTTTAAAAATGATATTATCACCAAGGGAAAAGTCTGCCCTTTTTTCTGATGAAAAATATTTTTCATTTATCTATTGACATTTATTAGCTGGACTTACTTTCCCAGGCGGCCTCCGCCGCCCTCCTGACCGATGGCCTCATTATAGCAGAGGAATTGTAAAGGCAGCCATCATGATACTGTAAAGAATGAGTAAAAGCTTGCATTTTTCTATTATGAAATTTTATTTGCATTTTTGAAAAAAGCGGATATAATAAAAAGAAAAACAGCCTTGAGGCTGTGAGGAGGAATTCTATGCTTCATGAAATTTATGATAAGCATCATCACGGACTTTCCAAATCCGATCATAAAATATTCAGCTACCTGCTGGAGCACGAAAATGAGCTGCCGGTCATTACCACGGAAGAGCTTTCGGAAAAGCTGGGTATCAGTCCGGCCACCATTTCCCGGTTCTGGGGCAAAATCGGCTTTTCCAATCTGAAGGAATTTAAAAAAACCGTATTCCAAAGCCAGGAGACAACCCCCTACAGCCGCATCAGTGCCTCTCTGTCTCGCTGGGAGGCGGAAGGAATTTCTCCGGAAAGGCTGACAGAGCATATTGTTCTTTGTATGCAGAAGTCTTTTTCCGTCACTGCGCCGGAACAGTTTGACCGGGCAGCCGAAATGGTTTTGGAAGCCAAAAACATTTATCTCTATGCTCCCGACAGTTCAGAAGGCCTGGAATGCGTCATCCGTTACCGCCTGCAGCGGCTGGGAATCCGGACTTTTCACCTTCCTTCCGGTTCCCAGATCTATGACTCCATGGTAAACCTGGACAGAGACGACTTGATAATTCTTTTCGGGTATTCCCGAATCCTGGCGGAGGAAAAAATTCTTCTGGCTCACAGCAGAGAAACCGGATGCAGGACAATCCTGTTTACCGACCTTATGGCTGCTCCGGAGCTGGATTCTGCCAGCCTGGTGCTCTACTGCTCCCGCGGAGAGAAAAACGGCTACCACTCCATGACGGTTCCCATGATGCTCACCGACCTGTTGATTATGAAAATCTATCAGCGGGCGGGCACTTCCCGGGAAAAGGCAAAAAAGCTGGAAAAACTCCGCGAAAAATACAAAGGGCTGATCCGAAGGTAGGAAAAGCTCCCGGGGTTGCAAAAAGGACCGGAGGTTCCCTTTTCAGGAAACTCTCCGATCCTTTTTTGTCAGACAGAGCCGTTTCAGCCTCTGTTTTCAATTTCCGCCAGCATATCCACCCGTCTCTGATGGCGTCCGCCCTCATACTCCGCATCCAGCCATTCCTTTACGATCATCTTGGCCAGCTCGTCGCCCACCACGCGGGCTCCGAAAGCAAGAACGTTGGAATTGTTATGCATTCTGGAAAGCCTTGCGGTGTAGGGCTCGCTGCACACGCAGGCGCGGATTCCCTTTACCTTATTGGCCGCCAGAGAAATTCCCACTCCCGTACCGCAGATAGCAATGCCAAGGTCTGCCGTTCCCTCTGCCACCGCGCGTCCGACTTTTTCCCCGTACACGGGATAATCGCAGCTTTCTCTGCTGTCCGTTCCAAGATTGATCACCTCATAGCCCATGCTTACCAGATAATCGGCGATGGTATTTTTCAGGTCTACTGCGGAATGATCGTTTCCGATTGCAATTTTCATATGGTTGTCTTCTCCTTCCTGTCTCACTCTGTCATGCTGAAGAACTGCCGGATCCGGTCCAGACGGGAGGTCATGGACTGGAGCAGCAGATCTGCCGTTGTCAATGCTGCCATTGCCTCCACCACCACCACCGCTCTGGGTACGATCACCGGATCATGACGGCCGGTAATCTCAATTCTGGTCTCACGCCCGTCTCTGGTAACAGTCTGCTGCGGTCTGGCGATGGACGGGGTGGGCTTAAACGCCGCCCGCAGAAAAATCTCACTGCCGTCGCTCAGCCCTCCCAGAATGCCTCCGCCGTGGTTGGTGCGTTTTCTGACAGCCTTTCCCTCCATGCAGAACTCGTCATTATTTTCCGATCCTCTGCTCAGGGCCGCATGGAAACCGTCTCCGATCTCCACACCTTTCACCGCGCCGATGGACATAACCGCCTTTGCCAGGCAGGCGTCCAGCTTGTCAAATACCGGTTCTCCCACTCCCACCGGAAGTCCTCTGATCACGCATTCTACCATGCCTCCTGCAGAATCCCTGCCGGCCATCCGATCCTCCAGCAGCTTTTCCGCCCTTTCCGCCGCTTCCCCGTCAGGCATATACAGACGATTTTTCGTCATTTCCTCCCAGGAAAAACGGTCGCGGTCAATGAATACGTCTCCGATGGCGCTGGTATAGGCCCGCACCTGTATCCCCAGGCTCTCCAGCAGCTTGGCTGCCACTGCGCCGGCCGCCACCCGGCCGGCGGTTTCCCGGCCGGAGGAACGGCCGCCTCCCCGGTAATCCCGAAAACCGTATTTCAGATCAAAGGTATAATCCGCATGACCCGGCCGATATACCTCCATAATATTTCCATAATCTCCCGAGCGCTGATCCGTGTTCCGGATCACCATGGAAATGGGCGTTCCCGTAGTCCTGCCCTCGAAAACTCCCGATAAAATCTCCACTCGGTCTCCCTCTGACCGGGCAGTGGTATAACGGCTCTGGCCGGGCTTTCTCCGGTCCAGATACCTCTGGATATCCGCCTCACAGAGCGGCAGACCGGCCGGGCATCCGTCCACTACGGCTCCAATCCCCTTTCCATGGGATTCTCCCCAGGTCGTCACTTTAAATAACGTTCCAAATTCCGAACCTGCCATTCCTTCCTCCTCAGTTTACCCGCACAAATACGCAGCTGTTCGGCTCGTCTACCTTAATGGAGCGGCCGCTCATTACTAAAAGTCCCTTCTCATAATCCACATGGAAGAAGGAAATATTTCCGCCGTGATTGACGGAGGCGATGTGAGCGCTGTCCGGGAATACCGCAATGTCCTTAGGATAATCACCGCTCACCGGCAGGCAGCAGATAAACTCCAGAAGTCCGGTTTCTTTGTCCCGGTTGTAAACGCTGACGCTGTTGTCTCCCGCATTGCCGCAGTACAGATGGGTCTCGTCCGGAGAGAACCGCATGGAGCAGGCCGCCGTAAGCTGACTCATCTTTTTCGGTCCGGTGGTGGAAATGGTCTGAATCCGTTCGATTTTCGGAACCCGGTCCCCTGTTTCATAGGTGAACACGTCAATGACATTCTTCTGCTCGTACAGCAGGTAAATAAACTTTCCGTCTGCGCTGAATCGGAAGCATTTCGGAGCCGACTCCAGATCACAGCGGATGGCATCCACCAGAGACAGGCGCTCATCTCTCTCGCTGAACCGGTAGATCTTCACCTGGTCAATTCCGGAATCCGCCACCATCACGAACTTATTGTCCGGAGTTCTTCTGGTGCAGGTCACATGAGGGCGGAAGGTACGTTCTGCCACCGTTCCCAATCCCTTGTGGAATACTCCGTCCACAATTTCTCCCACCGATCCGTCCGGATTCAGGCGGAGAACCGTAGATTTTCCGTCATGGAAACCGGACACAAAAAGATACTTGTCCTGGGCGTCCGTGGACAGATGGCAGCCCCTCATGCCCTTGATGGAGGCCGTGTTCAGCTTTGCCAGGCTGCCGTTCTGCAGGATCCTGAACGCCACCACTCCCTCGTCGGCAATGGAATAGAGCACCTTTCCGCTGTTGGAGGCCACAAGATAGGAGGCATTGTTCACTTCCTCCTCACATCTCCGGATAAACATCCCGTTTTCCACATCCACATCATAAACCGTAATGCCCTTTGCCTTTCCCGTATAAGAATAGGAACCGACATAAGCCATATATTTG
>CALWEP010000083.1 GCA_944377325.1 uncultured Lachnospiraceae bacterium | reverse complement strand
CTTCCCTGGTGCCGGCGCCGCTCACCATTGCGAAAACATTCGTATCCTATATTGAGTCGGGAAAACTCTGGAAAAACTTAAGCGTCAGCTTCGGCCGGGTGGCCTGCGGCTACCTGATCGGAGCGGTCTTCGGCGTGGTAGTGGGATTCCTCATGGGACTGTTCAAGCCCATCAACGCGGCTCTCAGCGGAATTGTCAGCGTGCTTCGCCCCATTCCCACCATTGCGCTGGTGCCCATCGTGATCCTGCTGGCAGGAATCGGCTTTGTGTCCAAAGTTGTGATCATCGCCTTCGGCTCCTTCTGGCCGGTGCTTCTCAACACCATTCACGGCATACAGACCGTGGACGGAAAGCTGCTGGAGGTGGCCTATACCTACCGGATTCCCACGGGAAAGACCATTTTCAAAATTATTGTTCCCTCCTCCATTCCGGCGATCCTTACGGGACTCCGTCTGGGCATGAGCAGCGCCTGGATGAGCGTGGTGGCAGCGGAAATGATCGCATCCTCTACGGGAATCGGCTATCTGATTACCCTTTCCAGAGAGACGGCCAATGCCCGCGTGATGTATATGTGCGTGCTGGTGATCGGCGTGATCGGTCTGGTGATCGACAAGGGCCTGACCCGGCTGGAGCATTATTACCTGGCTAAGACCCGCGGCAGCGTGGACGGCAAATAGAGAGGGAGGACCATATGGCAGAGAATAGAAATATCCTGGAGATCAGGGATCTCCACAAGGAATTTTATATTAAGGGACAGCAGTTTAAAGTCCTGTCCGGTGTGAATCTGGAGGTCAGAAGGGGAGAGATCATCGCCATTGTGGGGGCCAGCGGCTGCGGAAAAAGTACCCTGCTGAAGCTGATTACCACTTTGGAGCCCATCAGCTCCGGCCGGATTCTCCTGGACGGAGAGCCGGTGAACGGTCCGTCCCCCAAATGCAGCATGATCTTTCAGGAGGCCAGGCTCTTTCCGTGGCTGACCGTACGGCAGAACATTGAGTTCGTGATTCCCGATACGGTTTCCAAAGAAAAGAAGAGGGAAATGGTAGACTATTACACTCAGCTGGTGGGACTGTCCGATTTCATCAATGCGGTGCCAAACCAGCTGTCCGGAGGAATGCAGCAGAGAGTGAGCATTGCCCGTGCGCTGGCGACCAGGCCGGAGCTGCTTCTCCTGGACGAGCCCTTCGGAGCCCTGGACGCATTCACCAGGATGACCATGCAGCAGGAGGTGCTGCGCATCTGGGAGCAGGATAAGACAACCATGATCATCGTCACCCATGACATCGACGAAGCGATCTACCTGAGCAGCCGGGTAGTGATTATGGGAAAAAATCCGGGAGTGGTGAAAAAGATCGTTCCCGTAGAGCTCCCCTTCCCCAGAGACCGCACGGACAGCCAGTTCCTGAAGATCAGGGGAGAGATCATGAAGGAATTCTTAGGAACGTGATTATGAAAAAAGGTCCTGACAGGAAGGCACAAACGTGCCGGACTGCCGGGACCTTTTTTTTATTAAAGACGGCCGTCAGGCCAGACCGACGGTCATGATCAGAGGAACGGTCGCCAGACAGAAAAGGGTGGTGAGGAATACCACTCTGGCGGCCAGATCCGTATTGGTATGGTACTGCTCCGTAATGATGGTCACTGCAGACGGAGAAGGAAGGGCGGAGGTCAGCAGGATCACACCTGCGGCCATGGGAGCCATGCCTCTTCCCGCCGTGCGCAGAAATGCCAGGGTGAGAAGAGGGATCACTGCCAGGCGAAGGGCGGAGAGCAGGTAATTCCGCCGTCCCCGGAACATGGACCGGATATCCAGCTTGGCCATGGACAATCCCACGACGATCATGGACAGACCGGAAGTAATGGAGCCCAGATAATTCAGGGAGCTGGAAAGCACCTCCGGGAGAGTCCACTGGTTGATATAGAAAATCAGCCCCAGCACGACCGCGATGTTGATGTTGTTCACCAGCATTTTTTTCAGACTCAGTTTTTCCCGGATGGGGAAACCGGCTGTGAGCATTTTTACCCCCGCAGAGAAAATAAACAGATTGGCGATCATGTTCATGATGGACATGAGAAAAACGCCCGGACTTCCGTACAGGCTCAAAGCCAGGGGAAGACCCATAAAGCCGTTGTTGGAATAGGAGGAGACAAACAGCCAGACTCCCCGCTCATCCTTCGGGATGCGCAGCAGCTTTACGGCTGCCAGCCCGATCAGCGCGGAAATTCCGTAGAAAATCAGGGAGAACAGAAGGATTTCCCAGCCCTGCCTCAGAAGCTGGGGATCATACTCCATCTGCATGGCATTGAAGACGGTGGCGGGCATGGTGACTTTTACGATAAATCCCGACAGCCCGGAAGCGTAATCCGTGCTGACCACACCCTGGTTTCCCAGAAAACAGCCCAAAAATATGAGGAGAAACAGAGTCAGCACACTGTTTAAAATGATCTGCATGGGATGAAACACTCCTTTCAGCGGTTTCAGAATAAAATCTGTGGCCTATTGTACTCCTGAGGGGGTCGGCGCGCAACAGAAAAATAAAAATTTTATTTCCCGGCTGTTTGTGCTACCATAGAAGAAAGAGAGAGGAGGAACGGCCGGTGGCAGAGCTGACAAAACGAGAGATGGAGATCCTTCTTCTGCTTCTGCGGGAGAGAGACTGGGTCACGGGAGAGGAGATCTCCCAGCGGCTGAATATCAGCAGAAAGACGGTTCGGCAGGAGATTCGGATGATTGAAGAGGTTCTGGGGGCGGAAGGAGGCCTCTGTGCCGGCCAGAAGAGGGGCTACCGGATAGAGGGGCTGTCAGAGGAACAGCTTCAGCAGGTGCTGCTGAAGCTGGAGGAAAATGAGGAGCACCGCAACATGAAGGACCGAACCTCCGTGCTGGCTCTCTGCCTGCTGTTTCAGCGGGATTATGTGACCATGGACCGGCTGGCGGAGCTTTTTTTTCTGTCCAAGTCTACCGTATTTTCCGAAGTGAAAACTCTGAAGCGATGGATGGGGAGGCAGGGAGGCATTTCCCTGGAGGTGTCCGGCGTTCACGGCGTGCGCGTTCTGGGAAGAGAGCAGGACTGCCGCTTCCGGTGCGCCGCCTTCTGTATGCCGGGAATTCTTAGGCAGATTCCTCTGGAGAAGGAAGAACAGAGGCGGTACGAAAAAGAGCTGGCCGTGATCCGCAGAGAGCTGGGACGGAGACTGTCCCGGCAGGGCTGTCTGATCTGCGGGGAGGATTTCGGAAAGGTGTGCCGTTACCTGGCCGTAAGTCTTTTGAGAGACCGGCTGGGCTTTTCCATGGGAGAGGAGGACCGGAGAAGAGAGGAGGGCTTCGGGAAAGAGGAAAAGGCGGTCAGAGAGATTCTCCCGGAGCTGGAGACAGCTCTGGACTGCCGTTTTTCCGAAGAAGCGGTGGCCGGTCTGGCAGAGCTTCTGGCCTGCGCCAGACTGCCGGGAGGAGCATCTGTCTCCTGCGGAGAAAGGAACGGCCTGCCGGAGGACGGGCGAGAAGGGGAAAGCAGGCAGAAACAGCTGGAGTCAGCGCTGAGAGAGCTGCTGGAGCTGCCTTCGGACCGGCAGCTGTTCAGGAGCGGAGAGCAGTTCCGGCGCCATTTCCTCCGGATGGAGAAAAGACTGCGGTGGGGACGCAGCGCCACAAACTACTATGACAAGGAACTGGCTGTGGCCGAACCGCTGGAGACCTGCGTGACGGAGCTGGCCTGCCGCCGCGTCTTCGGACAGAAGCTTCCCCGGGCTGAGAGAATGCTTCTTGCCGCCTGGCTGGATCCCGCATCCGTCGGAGAAGAAGAAGGGGTGTCGGTTCTGCTGGTGAGCGATCAGAGCGCAGCCGTGACCTCAGGACTGGAAGCCTTCGTCAGACAGAGCTTGAGCGGCAGGGTGAGCAGATTTACCGCTGAGCCGGCTTATCAGTTTGAGGCAGAAGGGGGAAATAAGGGAGAATACGGCCTGGCTCTTACCACGGAAGGGGGAACGGCCCTGCTGCATCCGGAGTTTATCCGCCTGCCTGCCGTTCTTCGCCCTCGGGACAGAGGCCGGGCGGAACGGCTGCTGAGAGAATGGGAGGAGGGGGAAGAGGAGAGAAAGATCCGAGAGATTTTGGAGCGGTACGGAAAGGAGGAACGGACGCTGGAGGGCGGAGGAAGACTTCCCGACCTTCTGGAAGCCATAGGATGGGAGGGAGAAGAGACTTCCGTGGCTCCTCTGGAGGATGAGCTGCTGTATCTGTGCCGGTTCCGAAAGGGAGAAGAGCCGTGGATCCGCCTTTACCGCATGGAACGGCCGGCGGAGGTGGAGAAAAAAAGCATACGGAAGGTGCTGGCTGTGAGCTGGAACGGGGAAAAGGAGGGGCGCGCCGCCTTCTTTCGGGCTGTGAGCCGCCTGCTGGAGGAAGGAGGACGGAGCTGTTCAAAAAAGGTTCCTTTAAAAGAGAGCCCGAATTGAATGGAATTTTCCCCTCCTTCAGGCTAGAATAGAGGCATGAAGCAGAAAGGAAAAATTAAGTGCAAGGAGGAGCGACAGATGGAAGAGAACAGACAGACAGGATTCCCCGAGGGCTTTCTCTGGGGAGGCGCTGTGGCGGCTAATCAGTGCGAGGGAGCATGGCTGGAGGACGGAAAGCTGCCCAATGTGACCGATGTGATGGTGGGCATTATCCGCGATAAGGATCATCCCGGACTGGCCTGGGACGAGGAGACGGGAAAATGGAAGATGGCTCTGGACGAGAGCAAGGTGTATTTAAGCCATGAGGGAATCGATTTCTATCACCGCTACAAAGAAGATATCGCCCTGATGAAGGAGATGGGCTTCAAGGCGTTCCGCACCAGTATTTCCTGGGCCAGGATCTTCCCCAGGGGAGATGAGGAGACCCCCAATGAAAAAGGGCTGGAGTTTTATGACCGTCTGATCGACGAGCTGATCGCCGCAGGGATGGAGCCGGTGATCACCTTGAGCCATTATGAGACGCCCCTCTGGCTGATCACGGAATACGGCGGCTGGACCAACAGGAAGCTGATCGGCTTTTTTGAGCGGTTTGCCAGAACGGTTCTTGAACGGTACAAAGGCAAGGTAAAATATTGGATGACCTTCAACGAGATCAACAACGCCTTCAAGATTCCCCTTGCCGCCGCAGGCGTGATCGGCAGACATCCGGAGAAAGATTCCGGCCCCATGGACGGCGTGACGGACGGAGATATCTACCAGGCCTGCCATCATATGTTCGTGGCCAATTCCCTGGCTGTGAAGGCCTGCAGAGAGCTGGATCCTCAGGCGAAGATGGGAGTGATGTGCAGCTTTTCCCATCTGGCCACCTATCCCCTGAACTGCAGCCCGGAAAATGTCTTCGGAACCCTGCAGTTCAGAAGAAACGCCTGGTTCTTCACCGATGTGATGTGCCGCGGTCATTACCCGGCTTACATTTACCGGATCTGGAAGGAGAATAACTGCAGACCGGTGATGGAAGAGGGAGACCAGGCTCTTCTGGCTGCCTATACCAATGATTATATCGGATTCAGCTATTACCGCAGCGCCGTGTTCAGCGCCGATGATGAGATGAAGGCGGATACAGGCGGAGCCGTAGGAGTGAAAAATCCGTTCCTGACCAAGACATCCCCCGCTCCCTGGTGCTGGCCCATCGACGCCAAGGGCTTCCGCTACGTATGCAATGAGCTGACGGACCGCTATGAGCTGCCCATTTTCCCGGTGGAGAACGGCATCGGCCTGGACGAGGCTCCCGACGGAGACGGAAAGATTTCCGACCCGGACAGAAGGGAGTACCTGGAAATGCACGTAAAAGAGCTGCGGGAAGCCATTGCCGACGGCTGCGATGTGATGGGATACCTGTGGTGGGGACCCATCGATATCGTTTCCGCCGGAACGGGAGAACTGAAAAAGCGCTACGGCTTCATCTACGTGGACCGCAGCAACGACGGAGAAGGAACCATGGACAGAAGCAGAAAGGAATCCTTTGCTTATTTCAGAGATCTGATTGAGAGCAACGGAGGAATCCTTTCCTGAAATAAAAGATCCTTGCGTAAATAAAAAAGGAAAATGCTCCCGGCGGCGGGGGCATTTTTCTGTCTGTGACCGTCTTTCCCGGGAAGCCTCGGCATAGGATTTACGGGAGGTGAAAAAATGGAGGATCCAAAGGTATTTACTTATGTGGAGGTGAACGGAAGACAGATCCCCTTTGATGAGCTGGACGACAAGGAAAAGGAGAGGCTTGCCTGTTTTCTCCTGGACCGATTCATGGAATGCTTTGGGTATGAGAGGAAAGAGGGAAGGAAGGAACAGCGGCCTCCTCCAAAAATGGCAAATTATGGAAACAGGGGGAAGAATGGGTAAAAACCGGGTAAAGCTTGGGATGGCATATTGAAAATATGTCGTTTTTTGTATATAATGAGGATTAGTCTGACGAAAAAGATAACGGCGCGGGATGCTGTGAAAAGAAGGGGGAGAGCAAATGAAAAATGTGCTGCTGACGACGGAGAGCGGTTCGGACCCGTCTGAGGAGATCATCCGGGAAACCGGACTTCGAATCATTCCCATGGGAGTGGCGGTTGGAAACGAGCTTCGGGCGGACAGAACGTTTCCGGTGACGGAGGTATTTGAGGAGTACAGGAGGACAAAAAAAGTCCCCACCACTTCGGCGGTCAATCCTCAGGAATACATCCATTTCTTCTCTCAGCTGAGGGCGGAGAAACCGGAGGCTGCGATCTTTCATGTGACCTATACGTCCAAGGCGTCCTGCACTTACCGGAATGCGGAGATGGCTCTGCGGGAGCTGGGAGATAAAAATATTTATCTCATCGATTCGGAAAACGTATCCGGAGGCATCAGCCTGCTCCTGCTGAGAGCGGCCAGGATCCTGAAGGAGGCTGACTGCACGGAGGAGGCGGCGGACCGGATCCGCCGGGAAGCGGGGAAAATCAGGACGGTGTTTATCCCCGATACCCTGGAATACCTCAGAGCCGGAGGGCGCGTGTCCAATGCGGCATATCTGGGCGCGTCTCTGCTGAGCGTCAAGCCGCTGATCCGCATTGAGAACGGGGAGCTGAAGGCCTCCAAAAAGTACAGGGGAAAAATGGAAAAGGTGGCTTTTGAGGTTCTGGAGGATTATTTTAAGGAGAACAGTCCGGACCGGTCGGAGATGATCCTTTTTTATGTGGAAGGCTTTTCCGGAGAACTGCTGGAACGGCTGAAGGAGGAGACTCTTCGGCGGGGCATAAAGCGGGTGTTCACCTTCCCCATCGGCTGCGTGATTTCCTGTCACGGAGGCCCGGGAGCGTTCGGCATCGCCGGTGTCAGGGAGGAATAGCGGTATGGAATGGTTAGCGGGCGCCCTGGCTTTTGCCCTGTTTTTTCTCTATGACTGGAACCGGGTATTCTGGAAAAAGAAGTGGATGAAGCCTTTCTTTTCCGCAGGATGTGTAATACTGATCGTCATAGGAGGAAAAGAAGCGGCGGAGAGCGTGGCTGCCGGTCCCTCTCTGCGGCTTCTGTGGCTGGCGCCTGCGGCGGTCAGCCTCTGGGCCCTGATTTACGCCCTGTTTTTTGCGCTGCCCTTTGAGGATACTTACAGAAAAGAAGCGGAAGGACACAAGGTATGCCGGACGGGAATTTATGGAAAGAGCCGCCATCCGGGGATTCTGGCCTTCTTTTTCTGCTTTCTGTTCCTGGGGCTGGCAGCAGGGGAAAGGCAGCTGGCGCAGGGAATGTTTTTTTCGGCTCTGAATCTGCTCTATGGCTGGTATCAGGACCGGATCATTTTTGTGAAAGAGTTTTCTGATTACGAAGAATACCGGAGGGATGTGCCGTTTCTGATACCGGTGGGAAGAAAGGCAATGAGATGACATTCGAGGAAAAGCTGAAAAATAAGGAATACAAACAGATCTGGCAGGAGTACTGCGGATTTCTGGATCTGTCCATAGAACAGTATATGGAAATCCAGAACAGGCTTCTGCGGGAGCAGATAGACCTGTGGTGCGCGTCGCCTCTGGGCCGGAAAATAACAAAGGGGAAAAAGCCGGAAACGGTGGAGGAGTTCCGCCGCATGGTTCCGCTGACTACCTATGACGATTATGCGGACGTGCTTCTGATGAAAAGGGAAGAGATGCTTCCGGAGAAACCCATTATCTGGATTCAGACCACATGGGAGGGAGGAAAGCATCCCATTAAAACGGCGCCCTATACGAAAGGAATGCTGCAGACCTACAAGACAAATGTGCTGGCCTGCATGATTCTTTCCACCAGCAGCAGGAAGGGCGAGTTCGACATTGAGCCGGGAGATACCTTCCTTTATGCGCTGGCGCCGCTGCCCTATACCACCGGCCTGATTCCGCTGGGGCTGAGGGACGAAATCGACGTGGAATTTCTTCCCCCCGTGTCCGAGGCAGTGAACATGACCTTTTCCGAGCGGAATAAGCGGGGCTTTAAGATGGGAATGAAAAAGGGGATCGACTTCTTTTTCGGCCTGGGAAGCGTGGCTTATTACGTGAGCCAGAGCGTGGCGGACATGTCGGAGGGCGGAAAGGGCGGTTCCAAGCTGAAAAAAATGCTGTCCATGTCGCCGTCCATGGCGGTCCGTTAACTAAAGAAAAAAAAACTCTGTGAAAAGGAGAACCGCCAGCTGATGCCCAAGGACCTGTTTACTCTGAAGGGCTTTGTGTGCGCGGGAACGGACAACCGGTGCTACAAGGACGATCTGGAGGAAATGTGGGGCGTTCGGCCCATTGAGGTATTTTCCGGCACGGAGCCCAGCTGCATCGGCATAGAAACCTGGAGCAGAAACGGCCTGTACTTCTTCCCCGATACCTGTTTTTACGAGTTTATGCCGGAAGAGGAAATGCGCCGGAATATGGATGATCCCTCCTATGTTCCCCGCACCGTATGTATGGATGAGGTACAGCCGGGCGAGGTGTATGAGATCGTTATTACGGTGCTGAAAGGCGGAGCCTTTGCCAGATACCGGGTGGGAGATATGTACCGCTGTCTGGGACTGATCAGCCGGGAGGACGAGACCAGAATTCCCCGCTTTGAATACATAGACCGGGTGCCGGATATTATCGACATCGCCGGTTTTACCAGAATATCGAAAAACTCCATTGAGAATGTGATCCATCTTTCCGGACTGGGGATCCGGGACTGGACGGCGCTCAAGGAATTTACCCCGGATAAGGGCAGGCCCTACCTTCACCTGTATGTGGAGCTCACCCCGGAGGCGGCGGTGCACTCCGCAGTGAGCCGGAAGATTCTGAAGGAGCATCTGACAATTTACTTTAAATATGTAGATCAGGATTATCATGATCTGAAACGGATCCTGGGGATGGATCCTCTTGAGGTAACCATACTGAAGTGCGGTGCCTTTGAAAACTATCGGAAGTACAGGGGAAAACAGCTCCGCCGCATTAATCCGGACATTCACGATGTGAAGGAGATGGTGAAGATGCAGGAGGAGCTCTGGGGACAAAGGAGACATCAGAGATGAGCAGTTATGTATTTATATCATTGTCGGCCCTGTACTGTTATGTGTTTTTTCTGGCAGTTTTCCTGCCGGCAAAAAAGACGAGGCTGATTTGGAATTTTATTATGGTGCTGCTGACCATGATTCTGTGGACCGGAGGCTCTCTTCTTATGAGACTGCAGGTCCTGCCGTCCTACCAGTTCTGGTTTCACGTATCCCTGGCCGGGATCTGGCTGCTGCCCTATTCCTACTTCTGCTTTATCAGAGAATTCTGCTGTATGCCGGAGAAGCCTGCCTACCGCCTCTGGGGAATTCTGCTGGTGGGAGGAACCCTGATCAACTGCTTTACGGAGTGGTTTCTGAAGGCCCCGGAGCTGGTGAGCAGCAACGGAAGGGTTGCTTTTGTCTACCACATGGGCTGGCAGGTCTGCATTATGTACGGAATCTGCGTGGGCGCGGTGATCCATATGCTTCTGCTGGTTCACCGGGCAGGAAAGAGAGATCCGGAGCGGGCCGGGAAGCTGAGAGGCCTGCTTCTGGGAATTGTGATTCTGCTCCTGGGAAATGTGGGGATCAGCGTGTTCAACAACTTTCCGGTGGATATCCTGGCGGGAGTGTTCAACGCCGTGATCATGCTCTACAGCCTGTACAGCGTCCGTCTGTTCACTCTGACCAGCATCGGCTCCAAAGGAAGCTGCTACGTGCTGGCCATCGGCGTGAGCGTCATGGCATTTTACAATCTGACCCAGTCCATGAATGAGATGATTCAGAGCCACATTCCGGCCATGGAATCCGTGAGCGTCATGGTGGTGGTTGTGGTGACCATGACTGCCACCTGGATCATTTACCTGGCCATGAAAATGCTGTTTGAACGGCTGTTCATCGGGGAAGAGGCAAGCCGGACGGAAAGGCTCAGCGAATATACCACCGCCGTATCGTCCAGCCTTCGCATGAATGAGATCTTTCAGGCCATGGTGTCCGTTCTGGACAGGACGCTGAATGTGAAAAAAGCGTATATGTGCGTGGAGGACGAAGAGGGACGGTATCCCATGGTCTACAGCAGCAGTCCGCTGGATGACCGCCGCTTCTTCATGACCGCCGACCATCCTCTGGTAGGGATTATGAAAAAAGAGGGAGAGTGCCTGCTTTTAAAGGATTTTAAACGGACGGTGGGCTACAAATCCCTGTGGGAGGATGAAAAGGAGCAGCTCAACCGAATGGGAGTGGAGTGCTTCCTGCCTCTGAAGGACAGCGAAGATCTGGTGGGGGTAGTGTTTTTAGGAGCCAAGGAGGGCAGAAAGGGACGGAAGGAGCGGTTCAACGGAGACGATATGAGCCTGCTTCGGTCCATTCAGTCCGTCAGCTCCATTGCGGTGAAAAATTCTCGCATGTATGAGAGAACCTATCTGGAGGCCTGTACGGACAGGCTGACCGGTCTGCTGAACCGGGAGCATTTCCTAAAGAGAATGGACGAATGCTTTGAGAGCTGCCGGAACACATCCATGGCCATGATTATTTTCAACGTGGACGACTTCAAGCTGTACAATCAGCTTTACGGGGAGCAGGAGGGAGACGAGGCCCTCCGGCATATCGCCCATATCATCAGCGGAACCGTGGGAGAGAGCGGATATGCCTCCCGCTACAGCGGCAAGGAATTTGCCGTGCTTCTGCCGGAGTACGATATCTTTTCGGCCAGAGGGCTGGCGGAGAATATCAGCCTTCAGATCAATGACATCAACCGGCAGCGGAAGGAGGAGGACACCTATTTCAAGTCTCTGACGGTGAGCTGCGGCATCTGCGCCATTCCCTATGCGGCCACTACGGTGAGAGAAATGATCACCAATGCGGACCTGGCCGTATACCATGTAAAGAAAACGGGCAAGAACGGAATTATGGTGTATTCCGATCAGTTTATCAGCGAAAAATCAGGAAGCACCGTAAAGGATCAGCACTGGAGCCGCTACGAGGAGTATGCTCCTACCATCTATGCCCTCACGGCGGCCATTGACGCCAAGGACCATTATACCTTCCAGCACTCCAAGAACGTAGGCTACTATGCGGAGGAGCTGGCGAAGGCAACGGGGGCCAGCAAGGAATTCCAGGAGATTGTAAAAGAGGCCGGTCTGCTTCACGATATCGGAAAGATCGGCATTCCGGAGCGGATTCTCAACAAGAAGGGAAGACTGACGGAGGAGGAATACGACGTGATGAAAAATCACGTGGCATCCTCCGTAGAGATCATCCGTCACCTGCCGCTGATGGATTACGTAATCCCTGCGGTCATCGGACATCACGAGCGGTATGACGGAAAAGGCTATCCCAGAAGAGTGGCAGGAAGGGACATTCCCCTGGCGGCAAGAATCCTGTGCATCGTAGATTCCTTTGACGCCATGGTGTCGAAGAGGTGCTACAAGTTCAGCATGCCTGTGAACGAGGCCATAGAAGAGCTGGAGAGAGGAGCCGGAACCCAATTCGATCCGGAGCTGGTTCCCATATTCTGTGAGATGATCCGCACCGGAAAGACCCGTCCCATTACCGATGAGAGACTGGGTGAACATTCTGCTGATCCTGTCGGTTCCGTCCCTGGCTGACGATCTCCATAAGGCGGAGCTCGTCCATGATCACCAGACCGTCCTCCGTCCGCCGGATCAGCCCCTGATTTTTCAGGTTTCCTGCGATCCGGCTGACGGTAACCGGATGCATTCCCAGGTATTTGGCTACCTCTGTGAAGGTGAATACCTTGGGAACAATGATGAGAGAGCCCCGGCGGATCCGGCAGCTGAGCAGCCATTCGCAGAACAGGGTCTCCTTATCCACATCCTGGGTATGCTGCACCTTATTGATGATCTCCAGATAATTAAGAGACGTGGCTTCCAGAACCGCGTTGGTAAATATGACATTTTCGTCCAGGAGCCGGGAAAAAACCGGCTCCTTCATTGTATAGTAAATACAGCCGGTCTTGGCAGTCAGCCAGAAGGGCGATATGGGAAGAAACTGATTGATTCTGTGGGGGAACCGGTATTTATTGGCCAGGATTTCCGCGAAGCCGATGATGCGGCGCTCGTTGAAATACAGAAATACGGTTTCTTCACCGTTTTCATTGATGGAGGTGAGGGCTGCAACTCCCCTTTCCAGGTAATAAGCCTCACTGCAGGATCTTGAAACAGTGGGGTCATAGATAAACTGATGCTTTTTCTTTTCCTGGCGTGTTCCGTAGGCGAGGAACAGCTCCCGGATCGCTTTTTCGTCCATATGCCGCATTTCTCCCGTAATCGATATTTGAAGCTAGGGATACTATAGCATAGAACCGTTTTTTTTTCCACATATTCCAATATTCTTAACCGGCGCTATTGGTCCTGAGAAAAGAAGAATGTTAATATAATAACAAATTTGTTCTTGGGAGGTTTTTCTTATGCCAAAGAAAAAGGTAGAAATGGTTTATGTGCATTTCCTGATCGGTCTGGCGATTATGTTTGTGATCCGCTGGCTGCCCATGGATCTGCCGGAGATCACCCCGGTAGGAAAACAGATACTGGGAATTTTTATCGGTACGCTCTATCTCTGGACTACGGTGGATCCCGTATGGTCCAGCCTGCTGTGCATCTTCATGGTAGGCGCTTCCGACTACGGCGCCATGGGAGCCGTGCTGAACACCACCTTCGGAAATCCCACGGTGGTTCAGGTGTTTTTCCTGATGATTATTATGAACAGCCTTCAGGTCAACCGGCTGAGCGCATATATCGGCCGCTTTTTCCTGACCAGGAAGGTCATCATCGGCCGCCCTTGGGCGTTTACGGCGGTGCTGTTTATCGGCTCTGTGCTGATCGCCGCTTTTGTGGGCTGCTTTGCTCCGATTTTCCTGTTCTGGCCCATTCTGTATGATATTTTCCAGGATATCGGAATGAAGCCGAAGGAGACCTATCCCACGATTATGGTTATCCTGATTGCCGTGGGCGCAGCCATCGGCTTCCCGGTGCCGCCTTATATGAGCAACGGCCTGGCGCTGATTTCCAACTATTCCACCATTACCCAGAACATTCTGGGAACCAGCGTGGTGATCAACAACGCCCAGTGGCTGCTGGTGGCGCTGATCTACGGCTTTGTGTGCGCAGCCGCCATCATCTTGTTTGCAAAATACGTCCTGAAGCCGGATGTGAGCAAGCTAAAGAACCTGACGCTGGAGCAGCTGAACAAAAATCCGCTGCCGCCTCTGACTCTGAGACAGAAAATGGTTGCGGTGATCATTGTCTGTTTCCTGCTGAGCATGCTTATGCCCAGCATGTTCCCCACTCTTCCCGGCATGGCCTGGCTCAGCGCCAATTCCGTGGGAATGGCCATTTTCTTTATGGTGGTTCTTTCCGTGCTTCGGGCGGAGGGAAAGCCCATCTTCAGCATCAAAGAGAACATGGATGCCTTTGCGTGGGGGACCTATTTACTGGTGACCTCCGCCATTCTCCTGGGAGGCGTGCTGACCAATGAGAGCACCGGCGTAATCGCTTTCCTGAATACCATGCTGGCGCCGGTATTCAAAAATATGACGCCCTTCGTCTTCAGCGTTGTGGTGCTCATTGTGGGCTGTGTACTCACAAATATCTGCAACTCCCTGGTGATCGGAATGATTCTTCAGCCGGTTATCGCCACATACTGCCTGACGGCAGGAGTGAATTCCGCACCCATTGCCGCCATTATGAGCATGTTCGTGCTGGCCTGTGCCATCGCAACTCCGGCCGCATCTCCCTTTGCCGCCATGCTGTTCGGCAACAAGGAATGGCTGCGGGCCAAGGACATCTATAAGTTCGACGTGATGTTTGTGCTTATCGAGCTGGCTCTGGTGCTGGCAGTAGGTCTGCCTCTGGCGAATATGTTCATCCACTGATCAAAGAAAAAGATTTGCCTGAAAATCGGACAGAGTTCCGGCGGAAACCGTCTCCGCCGGAGCTCTGTTCTTTTAAAAATACATTTATTTGCTTGCGCACGCAAATAAATTGTGATAGACTGAACGGGAAACAGGAATGAACGGCCTGAAAAGACCGCAGGAGGCGGATGTTATGGATATGTACACAATCAAGTGGCTTTCGGTGGCAGACCGGTACAAGAAAATGTTTCTGGACAAGCAGCTCAGCCCTCTGGGGCTGAACAGCAGCCAGTATATGTACGTGGTGCGGGTCTGCGAGACGCCGGGGATGACTCAGGACCAGTTTGTGGAGAGTTTTTACGTTCATCCCAGCAACGTGACCAGAGCGGTCCTGGCGCTGGAGAAGGGAGGCTTTCTCAGAAGAGAGGCTTTTGAGGAGGATAAAAGAACCTGCCGCCTGTACCCCACAGAGCGGTCTCTGGAAATATACTCCGCAGTCAAGGAAGCAAGCCGGGAGACGAGAAACGTGCTGCTGGCAGGCTTTTCGGAAGAAGAGCAGGAGGCGTTTGACCGTCTGCTGGAAAAAGCCGCAAAGAACATGGTATGCCGCATGGGGATGTAAGGGCGGAGCCGGTGCAAGAAAAAGGAAAGGAAGGGTATAAGAAGTATGAATGAACAGAATCGGGAAAATCCATTGGGATATGAAAAAATTTCAAAGCTGCTGAGGGGATTTGCCATTCCCAGCGTGATCGCCATGCTGGTCAGCTCCCTTTACAACATTGTGGACCAGATCTTTATCGGACAGGGAGTGGGGTATCTGGGAAACGCGGCCACGAATGTGGCCTATCCCCTTACTACCATCTGTCTGGCCATCGCCCTGCTCATCGGAATCGGAAGCGCGTCCCGCTTTTCCCTCTATCTGGGCGGGGGAAAGAAGGACAAGGCGGCAAAGGTAGTGGGGAACGGCATCTGCATGATGTTTTTCTTCGGAATTCTGTATACGGTTCTTGTGGAAGTGTTTTTGATTCCCATGCTCACAGCCTTCGGAGCGACGGCTGAGGTAATGCCCTATGCCGTCAGCTACACCAGGATCACTGCGGTGGGCATGCCCCTGCTGATTGTGACCAACGCCATGAGCAACCTGGCCAGGGCGGACGGAAGTCCCAAGTATTCCATGACCTGCATGCTGGTGGGAGCGGTAATCAACACCATTCTGGACCCCATATTCATTTTTGTGTTCCATATGGGAGTGGCCGGAGCCGCCATTGCCACGGTGATCGGTCAGTTCTTCTCCTTCCTGCTGGCCCTGAGCTATATCCGGAGATTTCAGAATATCCGTCTGGAGCGGAGCCACTTCCGGATGAGCTTGGAGGAATGCACGGCCACCGCTTCCCTGGGAATGAGCAACAGCTTAAATCAGGTGGCCATCACCCTGGTGCAGATCGTGCTGAACAATTCCCTCACTTATTACGGAGCTCAGTCCAAATACGGAATGGAGATTCCGCTGGCGGCCTGCGGCATCGTTATGAAGACGAACGCCATTCTGCTGGCTGTGATTATCGGAATTTCTCAGGGGTGCCAGCCGATTATCGGATTCAACTACGGAGCGGGCCAGTATTCCAGAGTGCGTCAGACATACCGGCTGGCGATTCAGTGGGATCTGGTGATCTCGGTGATCGGCTTCTGCATGTTCCAGTTTTTCCCCAGACAGATCCTGTCTCTGTTCGGAAGCGGAGACGAGCTGTACTATGAATTTGCCATCCGCTTTATGAGAATTTTCTTGTTTATGGTGCTGGTAAACGGGGTGCAGCTGATTTCTTCCAACTTTTTTGCGGCCATCGGCAAGCCGATAAAGGGGCTGCTTCTTTCCATGACCAGACAGGTGATCTTCCTGATCCCCCTGATTCTGATTCTCCCTCTGTTCCTGGGAATCGAGGGAATCGTTTTCGCCGGTCCCGCGGCGGACTTGGCGGCGTTTATTGTGACCACAGCCTTTATTTCCGGAGAGATGAGCCACATGAAGGCTCTGGAAAAGGCCGGCGCCTGATCAGGACAGAAGGCGGAAATTCCTCTTGTCAAAGGAGATGATCCCCTCCTCCTTCAGCCGGTACAGCTCTACGGTCATGGCGCTGCGGTCTGCGGACAGATAGTCTGCCAGCTGCTGCCGGGTGAAGGGAATGGTGAAGGAGGAGGAACGGGCGGCGCGGGCCTGGGCGGAGAAATAGGAGAGCAGCTTTTCCCGAATGGTTCGGGGAGAGGTGCTCTCTATTTTTCTCGCCAGCCGCAGGTTGCTGTCTGCCAGGACCACCAGCAGATTTCGGATCAGCTGAGAGTGAAAGCGGCAGGCGGAGGAACAGACGGTCAGCACCCGGTTCAGGTCCAGGAGCAGGACGGAGCTGTCCTGGGCGGCCAGGGCCGTGAAGGAAAAGGGGGTGCCGAAAGAGCAGGCGTAGGCCTCGCCGAAGCATTCTCCCGGGCCGATGGAAGCCATCAGGGTCCGCCTTCCCCAGTAGTCCTCCTTTACGATGTGAATGCTTCCCTTCAGAACCAGGCCGATGTGGGAGATGGGCTCCCCTTCGGGAAAGACGATTTCCTCCCTGCGGAATTCCTTCTGCCTGGCTGACAGACAGGAGAGCATGGAGGCAAGATCTTCCCGGCAGATATTCCGGAACAGGGGAGCGGATGAAAGCAGAGCGTAATCCATATTTTTTCTCCTTTGTTGTATTTACAACATACTTTTTCCGGAAATTATAGTATACTTCTCCCATAAGGTCAAGGATGAGGAGGAAGAAGAATGATCCGAAGAATTATCACCATAGATGAAGAAAAATGCAACGGCTGCGGACTCTGCGCCTCTGCCTGCCAGGAAGGGGCCATTGCCATCGTGGACGGAAAGGCCAGGCTGATCCGGGACGACTACTGCGACGGTTTGGGAAACTGCCTGCCCGCCTGTCCCACCGGGGCAATTTCCTTCGAGGAAAGGGAAGCGGCCGCTTTTGACGAAGAGGCGGTGAAACGCCGCATGGAGGCTGAAAAGCAGCAGGAGAAGCCGCTCGCCTGCGGCTGTCCCGGCTCAGCGTCCGGAGCCATCGTCCGGGAGCAGGCTCCGGCTCAGCCTTTGGGCGGTCCTGCGCCCAGCCAGCTTCGGCAGTGGCCGGTTCAGATTCAGCTGGCTCCTGTGAGCGCTCCTTACTTTCAGGGGGCGAACCTGCTGATCGCGGCGGACTGTACGGCGTACGCCTACGGAGATTTCCACGGCCGCTTTATCCGGAACCATGTGGTTCTGGTGGGCTGTCCCAAGCTGGATCCGGTGGATTACACAGAGAAGCTGACGGAGATCATCCGCCGGAACGACATTAAGAGCCTGTCCATTGTGCGCATGGAGGTGCCCTGCTGCGGAGGAATTGAGAGAGCGGCGAAAACGGCCCTGCAGAACAGCGGAAAATTCATTCCCTGGCAGGTGGTGACCATCTCTGTGGAAGGAAAGATTCTGGAGTAGAAGCCATGGAGAGAACGAAAGAATTTGATCTGCTGCTGTCCGTGACGGTGGGACTGGTGCGGACGGGGGAGCGGGAGCCGGCCGACCGGGAGACGAAGCGGCTGGTGGAGGAAGCCCTGAAACGGATGGTTCCGCCGGAGGGCTTTGAGAACGATGGGGAACAGGTCCGCCGGCTGGCGGAGCGCATCCGGGAGAAAAAAGCCGAGCTGCTGCCGGACTGCGCCGTATGCCCATCCCCCTGCGGCCGGTTCTTTGACTATGATCCGGAGGATTTCTGGCTGGCCGGAGAGGAAATGAGAGAGATTAAGACGGGCATACTGAAGCAGCTGTCCTGGCTGAATGAAAGAGGGCTGCTGGAGGAGCACTGGGATACGGCATGCAGGGCTCTGTTTGCTTTGGGAGAAGACTGGGGAAAAGAATGGTTCCAAACGATTGCGGAAGAGCTGAAAGGTGTGCTATACTGTCCTGGCAGGGAGTGAGCGGGAAACCGCTTCTGCAGACTACCGATAGGGAGGATGGAAAAGGATGGATATACTGTTCCTGTTCAGCGGCGTAGCCTGTGCCATTGAGACTGTTATGCTGTTCATGAACAAAGACTTTCTTATTTTTATGGGCAGCGGAAACGGAAAAGGCATACAGGAAAAGGATTATGACGTTCCTGCCCTGTTCCGGGCGGAGAGATGGCTGTTTCTCATCGATGCCCTTACCTGCCTGGCTTTAGGCATGAATCTGGGCAATTATACGGTGCAGCTCATCTGCATCGCCCTGTGTCTTACCACTTTGGTAATTCATTATAATAATTTCCGCAGTGATCTGTATAAAAAGAATAAGGGCAGACGGTGAAAGCCGCCTGCAGCCGGAGCCGGAGCGTGGAGAATCTTCACGTTCCGGTTTTTTTTGAAAATAGGAGATAATAAATTCTTTATATTTATTTTATAATTTATCCATTGAAAAAACATAAAATAAAGATAAAATAAAAAATACTTAGATTAAGTATAATATAATTTGAAAGGAGGTCTTTCATGACTGCAGAAGATTTTCGGGACAAGCTGCTGATGGCGTCCACAGCTCTGAAGGATGCTGTGGATCAGTGCATTGTTCCGGTATGCCGGAAAAACGATCTGACTCTTCAGCAGTTTCATGTTATGGCGGCACTGGAGGCCTGCGGCCCTCAGAATGTGGGTGATCTGAGCAGAAGGATCGGCGTGCTCCGGGGGAATATAACGGGAGTATGCAAAAAACTGGAGCAGAGGGAGCTGGTGGCAAGAAGCCGGAGCCCGGAGGACGAAAGGATTGTGATGGTGGAAATCAGTCCCCGGGGACATGAGCTGTTTGCAGAAATGACCGGAGAGCTGAACGGCTGCCTGAATGAGATGATCCGGAGAGAACCCTCCCAGGACATGGAAGAGATCATAGCAGGTCTGGGAAAGCTGTGTGATCTGATGCAGAGAGTGAGAAAGGATTAAAATTATGAAAGAGGTAAAAACACCAAAGAAGCCATTGATATTTTATTATCTGATCGCCATGATCATTTTGATGCTGTTTAATATCCTGGTAACCCCCAGCCTGTTTACGGCCAGGGTCCAGGAGGTGGATTACGGCGTATTCCTCCAGATGGCGGAGGAGAAGGAACTGTCCAAGGTACAGGTGACCGATACGGAGATTGTTTTCAGCGACAACGGCAATCCGCCGCAGTTTTACAAGACGGGACGCATGGAGGACAGCTTCCTGGTGGACCGTCTGTATAACGCAGGAATCCGCAATTTCGGCTCTCCCATTGTAAAGGAGATGTCGCCCCTGCTTCAGATGCTGTTCAGCTGGATCCTGCCGGTTGTATTCTTTGTGGTGGTCGGACAGCTGCTGTCCCGGTGGATGATGAAGAAAATGGGACCGGGAGGCATGGGAAATGCCATGTCTTTCGGAAAGAGCAACGCCAAGGTGTACGTTCAGTCCACAGAGGGAATCCGCTTTTCCGATGTGGCCGGCGAGGATGAGGCTAAGGAGCTGCTGAAGGAGATCGTGGATTATCTTCACAATCCCGGACGGTATGCGGAAATCGGAGCCACCATTCCGAAGGGAGCCCTTCTGGTAGGACCTCCCGGAACAGGAAAGACCCTGCTGGCCAAGGCTGTGGCCGGAGAGGCGAACGTGCCCTTCTTCTCCATTTCCGGTTCGGAATTTGTGGAAATGTTTGTGGGCATGGGCGCAGCGAAGGTGAGAGATTTATTTAAGCAGGCCAATGGGAAGGCTCCCTGCATCGTATTCATTGACGAGATCGATACCATCGGAAAGAAGAGAGATACGGGAGTTATGGGAGGCAATGACGAGAGAGAGCAGACCTTGAACCAGCTGCTGACGGAGATGGACGGCTTTGACGCCAAGAAAGGCGTGATTATCCTGGCAGCCACCAACCGTCCGGAGTCCCTCGATCCCGCTCTGCTCCGCCCTGGCCGTTTCGACCGGCGCATACCGGTGGAGCTGCCGGATCTGAAGGGCAGAGAGGATATTCTGAAGGTGCACGGCAAAAAAGTAAAGCTTTCCGACGATGTGGATTTCGGCGCCATTGCCAGGGCCGCTTCCGGAGCCTCGGGCGCAGAGCTGGCCAATATGGTCAATGAGGCGGCACTTCACGCCGTAAGGAACGGCCGGAAGGTGGTCACTCAGGCGGATCTGGAAGAGAGCGTGGAGGTGGTTATTGCCGGCTATCAGAAAAAGAACAAAATCATGTCCGACCATGAGAAAATGGTGGTGTCCTACCATGAGATCGGCCATGCTCTGGTGGCGGCTCTGCAGAGTCACTCCGCTCCCGTAACCAAAATCACCATTATTCCCAGAACCTCCGGGGCCCTGGGCTACACCATGCAGGTGGAGCAGGGAGAGCATAATCTTATGACCAAGGAGGAGCTGGAGAATAAGATCGCCACATTTACGGGAGGCCGGGTGGCGGAGGAGCTGATCTTCCACTCCGTTACCACGGGAGCCTCCAACGATATTGAACAGGCCACCAAGCTGGCCCGTTCCATGGTTACCAGATTCGGTATGAGCGAGGAGTTTGGCATGGTAGCCCTGGAAACAGTGGGCAATCAGTATCTGGGCGGGGACACTTCCCTGGCCTGCTCGCCGGAAACAGCCACGGAGATTGACAGAAAAGTGATTCAGGTGGTGAAAACCCAGTATGATAAGGCCTATGATCTGCTGAAGAGTCATATGCAGCAGCTCAATTCCCTGGCCCAGTATCTCTATCTCCATGAGACCATTACGGGAGAAGAATTTATGGATATTCTGAAAGACAGCCTGGAAAAAACGGAATGAGAGGAAGGCCGAAAGGAGGAGACCTGCAGGAAAATGTAAGAAAGTTGCCGTATCCCTCAGAGAGGAACTGTGCTATAATGGGAGCATTGACGAAGGATCACGGAGATTCGTCGGAATATGTGAAGATTAACAGGAGATATGTTTTATGAGAAAATACAGAAGGATACTTGCGGCAGCTCTCTGTTCCGCCATGCTTTGCTCCCAGACCGTTTACGGCGCGGCCATAACCGTGCCGCCCATCCCTGCGGAAAGCTCCGGTCAGGAGACCCAGGCTCCCGGGGCGGGAGAAGGACAGAGCGCGGCGGAACCGTCCGGAACCGCCGCCGGCGCAGGAGAGGTCTCCTCCGTGGGACCGGGAATGGAGCTGGAGAGCGGCAGCGCCTCTTCGGCTCAGGATACGGAATCGTCCTCCCAGAGCGGCAGCTCTTCCCAGGCCGGAGCCGGAGCGGGCACGGAGGCAGTTACGGCAGCGGCTCCTCAGATCCAGTCGGAGGGAGCAGTCCTGCTGGACGGGAAAACGGGAAAGGTGCTCTATGGAAAAAATGAGAACACTCAGTTTTACCCGGCCAGCATCACGAAGCTGATGACGGCTCTCATTGTGGCGGAAAACTGCAGTTTGGATGAGACGGTCACCTTTTCAAAGTCTGCCACCACCAACCTGGAATCGGGGGCGGTGACTCTGAACCTGAAAGAGGGCGATCAGCTGACAGTGCGGGACTGCCTGTACGCCCTGCTTTTAAAATCGGCCAACGAGGTGGCCAACGGACTGGCGGAGCACGTCTCCGGCAGCGTGGAGGCCTTTGCAGATAAAATGAATGCCCGGGCAAAAGAGCTGGGCTGTCTCAGCACGAATTTTGAAAATCCCAACGGTCTGAACAATTCCGATCATAAAACAACGCCCTATGACATGGCGCTTATCGCCAAGGCGGCCTTTGAGAATTCCACGGTGCAGGAAATCGATTCCACCCTGAGCTACAAGATTGCGCCTACGGCCAACAATCCTTCGGGAAAGACGGTGACCATGGGCCACAAAATGTTCTATTCCACCGATTCCCGGTATTACGAAGGGATTATCGGAGGAAAGACCGGCTACACCTCCAAGGCGGGGAATACCCTGGTGACCGGAGCGGAGAGGAACGGAGTGCGGCTGATCGCCGTGGTGATGAAGAGCGCCTCCACTCACTACCAGGACACGAAGGCTCTGCTGGATTACGGCTTTGAAAATTATCAGGTGCTGACCGGGGCGGCCGCCGCGTCCGGCAGCCGCTGGGAAGCCAGCGGAGAAGACTGGTATTTCATAAAGGACAACGGAGAAAAAGCGGCGGGAGAGTGGATGACCATCGACGGAGCGGAATACTGGTTTGACGAGGACGGCAGGATGGCCACCGGCTGGAGACAGGCTGCCAACGGAAAATGGTACTATTTCCGTTCCGGCGGAGCCATGGCGAAGGACTACTGGGTGCAGAGCGGCGAAAACTGGTTTTATGTGGGCTCAGACGGAGCCATGGTGACCAACGCCTATACGCCGGACGGCTACTATGTGGGCGCGGACGGCGTGTGGGTGAAGTGACGGAACGGCAGAATGCCGTCATCGGAAAGCGGCAGGTGATCGGATATGGATATGGATGCAATCGAGACCTTCATCGTCCTGGCGGAATGCAGAAACTTTACCAGGACTGCCGAACGACAGCATATTGTGCAGTCTACGGTTTCCAACAGGATCAGGGTCCTGGAGGACTATATCGGGAAAAAGCTGATCATAAGGGACAAAAAAGGAGTGAAGCTGACGGAGGAGGGCAGCCTGTTTTTAAAGTATGCCTATGAGATTTACGGCCTGAAGGCGGCCTGCATCAAAGACATTTCCGTCCTTCACCGGTTTGAGGACCGGCTGAACATTTACTGCAATCAGTGGTTTTTCAATTACTGGGTATCTTCCCTGCTGACGGAGTATGCCCTGGCCTGTCCGGATATTGCCGTTCAGCTGAACATCGAACACAGCGAGAACATCATCCCCCTGCTGCAGGATCAGCACATTGACATCGCGGTTCTTTCCTATCCTCTGAGCCTGGAGAATATGGAATGCGATCCCTTCCGCAGCTCAGAGATCGTGCTTGTGGGGGCGTACGAAACGTTTGCCCATCTGAAAGAAGGGATCCGGCGGGCGGATCTGCCCGGAATTCCCCTTCTGTATTCCGATATCTGGGAGAACTATCTGTGGGATATTTCCGGGAAAGCCCTGAATGACAGCAGGCTGTTCCGCATCCGGTGCAATATGCTGGACAGCGCGAAGGCCTTCTGCATAGCGGGAGCGGGCTGCTGCCTGCTGCCGCTGGTCATGGTGGAAAAGGAGCTGGAAGAGCGGCTGCTGATCCGGATTCCCCTGACGGATCTGGAGATCAAAACCTTCCAGTCCTATATTATTTACAACAAAGATCGGATGGAACAGCCGGCTCTGAAAAACTGGATCCGGCTGCTCCATGCAAAAGATCGATCATTATGAACGAAATGATTTATTAGACGGGCCTTACTGCCTCCTGTACAATAGTATTTATAAAATACAAAGGTACAGGAGGCAATTTTTATGGGTTTGAACAATGCTTGGAAGGGGAGAGGAGGGAGAATATGTATACAGGCAGATCCAAATGTTTGAAATGCGGCATGGAATTTTCGGAGGAAACTCTTTTTGAGGGCTGTCCCGGCTGCAGAACGGATCGGTTTGTGTCCATCGTCAGCCCCGTCTATGAGCTGCCGGAAACGGACGGCAGAAAGGAGACTTTTTTCCATATGTTTCCGGGAAATAACCTGGAGACCTACCGCAGAATTCTTCCGCTGAAGGGGAAGAAAAAGCTGGTGGACCTGGGAGTGGGAAACACGGCGGTCACCAAGCTGGACCGGCTGGGAAACCAGCTGGAAATAGAGCTGTATATGAAGGATGAGACGAGAAATCCCACATGGGGGCATAAGGACCGGCTGAACGCAGTGCTGATCAACAAAGCGCTGGAACGGAAAGCGCCCGGCGTGATCTATGCCTCCACAGGCAACAACGGGGCGTCAGGAGCAGCCTTTGCGGCAAAAGCCGGACTGCCCTGCGTGATTCTCACGGTGAAGGGCGTCAATCGGACTCTGGAAACGTTCATGCAGGTGTACGGAGCCTGCGTCATCGGTGCAGGCAGCGGGCCGGACCGATGGAAGATCCTGAAAAAGATGGTGGACGAATACGGATGGTTTCCTGCCACCAACTATACCGTTCCCATCACGGGCAGCAATCCCTGGGGAATAGAAGGCTATAAGATTATCGCCTATGAGCTGTACAGACAGATGGAAAAACTCCCGGACAAGATTGTGGTTCCCATCTGCTACGGAGACGCCCTGTTCGGAATAATGAAGGGCTTTTCGGAGCTGCGGGAAATGGGTTTTATTGACAGAATCCCCCAGATGGTTTCCGTGGAGGACTACGGCCCTGTGGCCAGAGCGTACAACAGCTGCAGGGAGATCATCGAACCGGTGGAGGGATGGAAGGAAACGTCCGTGGCGTCCTCCATGTCCACCCTGTGGGGAACTTATCATTCCCTGTACGCGCTGGAGCGTTCCCGGGGACTGGCGGCGGCTCTTTCCGGCAATGAGGAGCTCAAGGAGGCCCAGAGGGAGCTGGCATGCAGGGAAGGCGTTTACTGTGAATCAGCCTCCGCGGCAGCCTATGCGGGACTGAAAAAGCTGGTGCGGGAAGGGAAAATCAAAAAAGGAGAGAGGATCGTGCTGCTGATCACAGCCAGCGGGGTGAAGGACACGGCTGTGACGGCTTCCTATATGCCGGAGATTCCGGAAGTGGGAGAAAATGCGGAAAAGGCAGCAGAGCTGATAAACACATACGTTAAACAGTCATTCTGACCGTGTCCTTTGCGGGAGAAGGCTGAGAGACAAACGATCAATGTAAAGGGGAAAAACATGGATAGAAATCAAAAACCAAAACACAGGATGACACTGCTTCCGGCCGTTCTTATTTTTCTGGTAATCGGCGGGGCGATCGCAGTGCAGAAGGTTCTATTTAAGGGAGACATGGGAGCCATGTTTCTGATTCTCTGGGTGGTGCTCATCCCCATAGGAATCTTTTTCGGAAAGACGGCGGAGGAGATGGAGGAATATGCCATTCGCTTTACGTCAAAGGCTTCCTCCGCCGTATTCGTCATGCTCACGGTGGGAGCTCTGATCAGCTGCTGGATTGCTTCGGGCACAACGCCGGCGATTATCTACTACGGGATCCGGTTTATCAATCCCAAGATCTTTCTGGTCACTGCCATGCTTCTGTGCGCGGTGGTGTCCATGCTCAGCGGTACCTCCAACGGCGCCTGCGGGACCGCCGGAGTTGCCATGATGGGCATCGGGCACAGCCTGGGCATTCCTGCTCCCATTACGGCGGGAGCGGTGATCTGCGGCGCGTTTTTCGGCGACAAAATGTCTCCCATGTCCGATACCACCATATTGGCCTCATCCATTTCCGAGGTGAATATCTTTACTCATATCAGGCATATGGTATACGATCAGGTGCCTGCTCTGCTGATCTCTCTGCTTTTCTTCCTTGTGCTGGGCTTCAAATACAGCGGGCAGATCAGCTCCCCGGAAGTGGATGCCATGATGGCCGGACTTCAGGAGCATTTCCGCCTGGGCTTTGCGGCATTCATTCCGCTGCTCATCACCGGAGTGCTGCTGTTTCGCCGCCTTCCGGCGCTTCTGTGCATGCTGGCCGGAGCCGTTTCCGGAATTGCGGTGGCGATTTTTTACCAGGGCATGGATGCGGCGGCCGCTTTCAACACTTTTTACGGCGGATACCGGTTTGAAACCTCCAACGCCATGCTGTCGACGCTGCTGAACAGAGGCGGAATATCCAGCATGTGGAGTTTGGTGGGAGTGACTCTGTTCGGCTTTACGGTGGCCGGAATGCTGGATCAGCTGAAGGTACTGGAGGTGATTGCCGCTTCCATCATGAAAACCATCCGCAGCATTACGGGAGTTACGGTTATTACGATTCTCTTTGGCTTTATCGGGAATGCAGTGGCTCTCAGCCAGAATTTTGCCATCGTAATGTCCGGAACCCTGATGGCCCCCGTTTACAGAAAGTATAATCTTCATCCGAAGAACTGCTCCAGAGATCTGGAGGCGGGGGGAACCTACGGGGCCATGTTCATTCCCTGGAACAACAATGCCATATTCTGCGCAGGAGCCCTGGGAGTGGGGGTGACCTCCTACATCCCCTATATTCCTCTGCTGTACCTGACTCCGGTGATCGTGATCCTTTTTTCCGTTTTCCGCTTTAAGATGGAGAAGATCTACGATGACTGCGGCTATACGGATGTGACCGGCAGGCTGGAGGAAGATCCGGAAATGCAGGAGCGCCTGCAGGGTTAGAGAAAACGGCCCAGGCGTTTGGCCAGGGAACTCCCCGGGCCTCCCTTTTCCTGACCGTTCAGGAGGGGAAGGCGGACCGTAAAGGTATTGGTTCCCGTTCCGTCTGTGGAGGCGGATATTTTTCCGCCGTGTTCGGAACAGATGCACCGGGCAATGGAAAGGCCCAGGCCGAAGCCGCTTACCGCGCCTCGGGAAGGATCGGCGCGGTAAAATCGGTGGAAGAGCTGGCGGAGCTCTTCCGGAGAAAAAGGAGTTCCTTCGCTGCGCACGGTGAGAGCCGCATCGGCTCCGTCCCGGTCCAAACGGACCAGGACGGAGCTGTTTTCTTTGCCGTATTTGCATCCGTTGTCCAGCAGAATGGAGAGAAGCTGGCGCAGCTTGCCTTCGTCTCCCAGAACCTGAATGTTTTCACATATTTCGCCGGAAATGGATTTTCCCATTTCAAAAGCCACAGGCTCAAAGGTGGCGATGGAGCTTTCGGCAAGATAAGTGAGATCCACAGGGGAGAAGGAGGAGCGGTCCGGCCGCCTGCCTGCGGAATTGTCGCTTCTGGCCAGCTGGAGAAGGCGCTCCGTCAGCTGCTTCATCCGCCCGGCTTCAGAGGCGATGTGATCGATCCGCTGCAGATCGGGGGCAGACGCGCCGCTTAAACAGGAGGACTGCTTTAAAAGGCTGATATTGGCCAGGATCACCGTGAGCGGCGTTTTTAACTCATGGGAAGCGTCGGATACGAACTGCTGCTGAGCCTGCCATGCCTGTTCGATGGGGCGGGTGCTCCAGCGGGACAGGAGAACGGACAGCAGGAAAAAAATTCCCAGGGAAGCGGCGCCGATGATCAGAGAACGGATCAGCTGGCCATGGAGGGCGTCCTGCTCCGGATAGATATCCGTAAAGGCATACCGCACTGCTCCGTCCGGCTCCGGCCGTCCTTTGAGCCAGCGCAGACCCTGGTCGGAAAAGGAGCCCCAGTCAGCCTTAGAGGCGTCGGCCCGGCTGACCAGAGAGGAGACTTCCTGATCGTCCGGAAGGAGAGCGAGGCTGCGGATGATCCGGACGGAACCGTCCGGGCTCTTTTCCACTACCAGAACGGGAAAACGCTTTTCCGGAGGAAGGGCAGAGGGGGCAGCCTCCGGCTCCATATGGCTGTCTCGGATGGCCGTCTGGAGCATTCCCATGCTTCTGCGTTCAAAGCCGGCTTCTGCGGAATAATAGAGCATGAAAAGAATCACCGCCAGAAACAGGGCGGAAACGGTTGTCATGATGGCGATGAACTTCCATCTGAGGCGGCGGATCATGACAGAACCTCCAGCTTGTAGCCGATGTTTCGGGCCACCCGCAGACTGACCCGGGACTGGAGAAGAACCAGTTTTTTTCGGATAAAGGAAATATAGGCCTCCACGTTGTTGGCATTGGCGCTGGAATCATATCCCCAGATCTTTAAAAGCAGCGTCTCCTTTGAAATAAAGCAGCCTGTGTTTTTCAGCAGGATGGTCATCATCTCCAGCTCCTTGGAACTGAGAGTCACAGACTTGCTTCTGCAGGACAGCTGAGAGGAGGATGGACTTAAGGTCAGGTCCCCGAATTTCAGAAGGTCGGGGATCATGGCGGTCTGACGGCGGAGGATTGTCCGCAGGCAGGCCAGAAGCTCCTGATTTTCAAAGGGCTTGGTCAGGTAGTAGTCGGCGCCGGAGTCCAGGCCCAGGATCCGGTCCGACAGCTCCTGGCGGGCGGTGAGCATAAGAACGGGCACGGTGCTGCCGGAGGACCGGAGCGACTGAAGAAGCTGAAATCCGTTCAGCTCCGGCAGCATAACATCCAGAATCAGGGCGTCATAGATGCCGCTTTTGGCCAGCTCCAGGCCGTCCGTTCCGGTGAAAGCCATATCCGCCTGATATCCGGACTGGTTCAGCAGGTCCTTCAGGGTCATGGCCAGTCTTTTTTCATCTTCAATGATCAGAATTCTCATAGCTTTTCCATCCTTCTTTTTTCTATGACTATAGTATAGCACACTGAAAAGAAACTGAAATCTGAACTTTCTGTGAATTTCAGCTTCGTTTCAGTTTGAGACATTATAGTGATTATGATTTAAGACGGACGGCAATCGTCAATGAGAGGAGTTATGGAATATGGAAAAACGGATTTTGGCGCTTTCTCTGGTGGCGGCCACGGCCATGACAGCGGCTGTTCCCGCAGAGACCTGGGCGTCAACTAATTTTGAACTGAGAAAAAAGGTGATCGGCATTTCCGGAATCATGGGGATCACCGACGTATACGGGAACGTGACCAGAGCCCAGTTTGCCCAGATGCTGGTCAACGCGTCGGAATACAGAAACACCACTTCCAGCCACAGCACCGTATCGGTATTTGCCGACGTACCGAAGGAAAACCAGTATGCCTCCTATGTCCGCATTGCGGCCAGCAACGAATGGATGACGGGATATCTGGGCGGCGTGTTCCGGCCGGATCAGTATATTACCCTGCAGGAGGCGGCTCGGGGAGTGCTGGCTCTGCTGGGCTACACCAACGATGATTTTACGGGAGACCAGATCGGCGGCCGCATGAGCATGTTTGAATATCTGGACCTGAACGATGACATAGGGAAAAACGCTTCCGACACGCTGACGAAAGCGGACTGCATCAACCTGTTCTACAATCTTCTGAAAACCTCGCCTAAGGACGGAAGCGGCATTTACGGGCAGATTCTTGGCTGCGAGCTCACCTCAGACGGGGAGATCAATCCTCTGGCCATGGCGGACAACAGCCTGAAAGGACCGAAGGTGGTCACGGAATGGAGCCGGTTTGTGGAAGATATGCCCTTCGGCATGAACGAGGCCAATTTCTTTGTAAACGGTTCGGCAGTGGAAATGGAAACCTTCAAGTCTTACCTGAATACGGGCTACCTGGTGATTTACTACAATCCCGGTTCCAAAACCGTATGGGCCTACAGTGAGGCGGCGGACGGAGATTCGGACCGAAATGTGGTAAACGGCTACATTACCCACATTTACTACAATTCTTCCGATGTGATGACGCCCACGGAGGTGGAGCTGGACAACGGAGACCGGTATCTGCTCAGCAGCTCGGAGATGCAGTTTGCATTTTCCATGTACGGCTCTCTGGAGGTAGGCGACAGGATTACGCTGATCTATATTGTGTCTGAGGACAGCTCGGGCGACGAAACCTATACGGTGGTCGATTATGTGGACGAAGATGTGGATTGAGGCAGGTAAGTTAAGAAGCAAGGGAGCGCGTGGATGATGGATATCAAGAAGATCAAGGAAAAGCTGAGACTGCCGAAGAAGGCGGGAGCTTCAGCGGACGGCACACCCCAGCCGGGAACGGGGAAAAAGAAGAAATCCGGCAGAAAGCTGACCAAAAAGAAAGTGATTATCGCGGCGGTGGTATTCCTCGCGGCGGTTGCGGCGGCGGGGATTCTCCTTCAGCGGAGACAGGAGGCGCAGAGCAGGGATGCCCAGACCCAGAAGACGGCTTTGGTGCAGAGGCAGAATATTACCTCAACCCTGTCAGCTTCAGGCAGCTTGGAGGCTAAGGATTCCTATACAATCACTTCCCTGGTGGAAGGAGAAGTTCTGACAGCGGATTTCGAGGAGGGAGATCAGGTGACGGAGGGGCAGGTGCTCTACCAGATCGACAGCTCTTCCATGGAGTCTCAGCTGAACTCCGCCGCCAACAATCTGGAGAGGGCCCAGGAGGACTACAATGACGCCCTGGCAGATTACAACGAGGCACAGTCCCTGTTTTCCGGGAATACCTATAAATCAACCAGAAGCGGATACATAAAGAGTCTTTACATTCAGGCGGGCGACCGGGTGAGCGGCCAGACCACCGTGGCAGACATCTATGACGACAAGACCATGAAGCTGAAGGTTCCCTTCCTGTCCGGAGACGCGGCAGCCATTGCTCCGGGAACAGCCTGTACGGTGACCCTCACCGACACGGGAGAGATGATCAACGGAACGGTTTCCTCCGTGTCCAATATGGATGAGACCATTTCCGGAGGAAGAATTGTACGGTATGTCCATGTGGAGGTGGCTAACCCCGGCGGACTGACCACTGCCCACACCGCCATCGTCACGGTGGGAGATCTGACCTGCTGTGAGGAGGGAACTTTTGAACCCTCTGTGGAGACTACCATGTCTGCGGAGGATCTGGACTCCAGCGTGGAGGTGGAAGCCATGCTGGTTTCCGAGGGCGACTATGTGACGGTGGGAACTCCCTTATTCCGCATGACGTCAAGCTCTGCGGATAAGCTTATGAGAAGCTATAAGAGCAGCCTGGACTCTGCGGAGCAGCAGGTGGAGAATGCGGAAAACAGCGTGGAAAGCACTCAGGACAGCTATGACAACTATACCATTACCGCCCCTATTTCCGGACAGGTGATCACCAAAAATGTGAATGCGGGCGAGACTGTCAGCCGTGATTCCAACTCGGAGACCACTCTGGCGGTGATCTATGACCTTTCCGCCCTGACCTTCGAAATGTCCATTGATGAGATGGATATTCAGAGCGTGGAGGTGGGACAGAAGGTACAGGTGGTGGCGGATGCCTTTGAGGGGGAGACCTTTACGGGCACGGTGACCAACGTAAGTATCAACGGTTCCTATTCCAGCGGAGTGACCAACTATCCGGTGACGGTGACCCTGGACGATGCCGGCGATCTGATTCCGGGAATGAACGTAACAGGAACCATTATTCTGGAAGAGGCTGAGGACGTGCTGGCCATTCCGGCGGACGCCCTGATGAGAGGGAACCGGGTTTATGTGAAAGATGACTCCGCCGCTGAGGAAGCGGGCGTGCCTTCCGGCTTCCGGTCCGTAGAAGTGGAGACCGGTCTGATCAGCGATCAGTATGTGGAAATCGTAAGCGGCCTTTCCGAGGGAGACGAGGTCTATGTGGACCAGTCCTCTGCCGACAGCAGCTCTGAGATGATGAGAGGCATGGGCGGCATGGGCGGCATGGGCGGCGGCAACATGGGCGGCCCGGCCGGCGGCGGCAACATGGGCGGTGGCGGCGGTATGCCGAGATAGGAGGTACGTCCATGGGAAAGCCATTGATCGAATTGAAGGATATTTATAAAATCTATCAGATGGGAGATGAGGAGGTGCGGGCCAATGACGGCATCAGCCTCACCATCTCCGAGGGAGAATTTGTGGCCATCGTGGGAAAGTCCGGAAGCGGAAAATCCACTTTGATGAACATCATCGGAGCTCTGGACGTTCCCACGGAAGGCAGTTATTTTCTGGGCGGAGAGGATGTGAGCGATATGTCCGACGACCAGCTGGCATCCATCCGGAACAGGATGATCGGATTTATTTTCCAGCAGTACAATCTGCTTCCCAAGCTGAATCTGCTGGAAAATGTGGAGCTGCCCCTTCTGTACGCCGGCGTAGGCCATGAAGAGCGGCAGGAGCGGGCCATGCGGTCCTTGGAGCGGGTGGGTCTGAAGGAAAAGTGGAGAAATATGCCCAACCAGCTGTCAGGCGGCCAGCAGCAGAGAGTGTCCATCGCCAGGGCTCTGGCGGGAGATCCGTCTCTGATTCTGGCAGATGAGCCT
>CALWEP010000082.1 GCA_944377325.1 uncultured Lachnospiraceae bacterium | reverse complement strand
CCTTTTTCAGATGCACCGGTATCTCCTTCTGAAGGAGGATAATCACATCTGCCAGAATATTGGCCACGGCAATGTCATAGCATTCCGTTCCCGCCTGCTTCTGAACAGCCGGATCGTCAATAATATTTCCCTGAACCACCTTAAAAAGGTCCGTACCGATGCCGTTAGCCTCCAGGTTCTCTCCTACTGCCGTAATGGCATTGTCATCCAGGTCGGTGCCGAACACCTCCCCTGCTCCCAGCTTCAGCGCCGTAATGCCCAGGATTCCGCTTCCCGTGCCCACATCCAGTACCCGGCAGCCGGGCGTCACATACTTTTTCAGCTGGCGGATGCACAGCTGGGTGGTCTCATGCTGTCCCGTACCGAAGGCCGTCCCCGGATCGATCTGAATCAGGAGTTTGCTCTCATCCCCTTCCGGAATTTCCTCCCAAGTGGGCTTAATGAGAATGTCATCCACCGTAAAAGGCTTGAAATACTGCTTCCAGTTGTTGATCCAGTCCTTGTCCTCCGTTTCGGACATCCGGATCGTCCTCTCTCCCACATCCACAAAGGCGCTCAGCTCGTCCAGTCCCTCCTCGATCTGCCTTAAAAGCTCCTCCAGATTTCCCAGTTTATCGTCATCCAGATAAAAGCTCACCTTTGCCGTTCCGTCATCCGGTCCCAGAACCGGCAGGATATCGATGAACATTCCTTTTGTCTCCGCCTCCGTAAGGGGGACGTGATCCTCGATCTCGATTCCCTCTATCCCCAGCTCATCCAGCATGCTGCTTACCAGATCCACAGCAGCCGTAGTGGTGCTCAGTGTAAATTTCTTCCATTTCATAGTACGTTTCCTCTTTTCGTTTCCGGAATGCCGTTGTTCCGTTCGTTTCTGCGGCCGCCTTCTGTTTCCCGGCCCTTTCACAGCACAAGAAGCCGGGAGGACTTCCCCCGACCCGATCCGCCTGCCGCTTCTGATATCTACCGTATCATAACACAGTTTTTTCTGCCGCGCAAGACGATGGTGACTCCCTGAGAAGCTCCACCAGCTTTTCTCCGATCCTGCCTATGGTATCCAGCAGCACGGCCTCGTCACAGCCTCTGTTCTCCACAAAGGCATAATAACTGCCCAAAATGCAGTAGCTCAGCAGAATATTGGCTTCCTGCTGCTCTCTGCACTCCGGATAAGCCTGAAAAATCAGCTCCTTCAGGGCCGCGCTGAGCCGAACAATCATCCCGCCGCTCTGATTCCCGGAAAACAGCTTTTCCAGCAGGACGGCATGGGAAAAATAAGCCAGGAACACTTCCCTGGAAAACTGAGCGGGATCGGTCAGTATTTTTTCCGGATGGGAAATATCGGAAACTACCTGGCTGATCACCTCCGCCTCCAGCTGCTCCGAAAGGTCATAGATATCGGCATAGTGCTTATAAAAAGTAGATTTGTTGATTTCCGCCTTCCGGCACAGTTCGCTGACTGTGATCTTCTCCAGTGCCCTGTGGGCGCGGAGCTCCAGAAAGGCATTGACAATACTTTTCTTGGTCTTCCTGATTCTGGCATCCATAATTTTCTCCGTCGATTTTCCCGATCCGTCGCTTTTCCGACGCTTCTCTCCGATCGTCGGTAGGCGTCCGGTATGGGGAGTGATATAATCAGTGTACCACAAAAAGCGACAGATGTCTATTATCTGCAAAGGAGGCAACTGATGGATTTTTACGGATTTTATACGGGAAAGGAGTTTTCCGCCTATGAATTTCTGGGGGCTCACCTGAATGAAAAGGAAGCCGTCTTTCGCACTTTCGCCCCCGGCGCCGCCTCCGTTTCCCTGATCGGTGATTTTAACGGCTGGCAGGAGCAGCCTATGGTCAGAATCTATGACGGCAATTTCTGGGAAGGGCAGGCAGCGGCAGCGGAAAAAGGCCAGCGCTACAAATACAGAATCCGCAGGCAGGACGGATCCTATACGGACCACTGCGATCCTTACGGATTTTTCGCGGAAAAGCGGCCGAACACCGCTTCCGTGCTCTGGCCGCTGAACGGCTGTTCCTTCCATGACAGGGATTGGATGAAATCGCGCGCTGAGACTTTGTCCGGTCCCCTGAATATTTATGAAATGCACTGCGGCTCCTGGAGGAAAAAAACAGAAGAAGCGGACGGCTGGTATTCTTATCGGGAACTGGCTCCCCTTCTGATCCCCTATTTAAAGGAAACCGGCTACAATTACGTCCAGCTGCTGCCCTTAAGCGAGCACCCCTGCGACGAATCCTGGGGCTATCAGAGCACCGGCTTTTACAGCCCCACCTCCCGCTACGGAAACCCCGATGACCTCCGCTGCTTTGTGGATCTCTGCCACCAAAACGGCATCGGCGTGATTCTGGACTTTGTTCCCGTTCACTTTTCCGTCAACGATTACGCCCTGGCCCGCTATGACGGGACCCCTCTCTATGAATACCCTCACAGAGACGTGGGCGAAAGCGAATGGGGCAGCTGTAATTTCATGCATTCCCGTGGAGAGGTGCGCAGCTTTCTCCAATCCTCTGCCTATTACTGGCTGAAGGAATTCCATATGGACGGTTTGAGAATGGATGCGGTCAGCCGGCTGATCTACTGGCAGGGAATGCCGGAGCGGGGGGAAAACGCGGAAGGCATCCAGTTTCTCCGCTTCATGAATGCCGGTCTGAAGGAGCGCATTCCCCAGGCCATTCTCATTGCGGAGGACTCCTCCTCCTTTCCCGGCGTCACTCTGCCTGCGGAGAAAGGAGGGCTGGGCTTTGACTACAAATGGGATCTGGGATGGATGAATGACACTCTGTCCTATTTTCAGTCTCCGCCGGAAATGCGGCCGGAACTTTACCACCGGCTCACTTTTTCCATGATGTATTTCTCCAAGGAACGCTATCTTCTTCCCCTTTCCCATGACGAGGTAGTGCACGGAAAAGCAACCATACTGCAGAAGATGAACGGAAACTACGAGGATAAGTTTCCTCAGGGAAGGGCGCTTTTTCTCTATATGACGGCCCACCCGGGAAAAAAACTCAGCTTCATGGGAAATGAACTGGGGCAGCTGCGGGAATGGGACGAAAAAAGGGAGCAGGACTGGAATCTCCTGTCCTACCCCATTCACGATGCTTTTTTCCGTTTTATAAAAGATTTGAACCGGCTCTATCTGGATCATCCCGCCTTCTTTCAGGACGATTACCGGGAAACGGGATTCCGGTGGCTGGACTGCCGTTCCGAGTCCCGCTGCATATACGCCTTTGAACGCAGAAGCAAAAAAGAGCGGCTGATTTTTCTCTTCAACTTTTCCAACCGGGTACAGGCGGATTATCGCCCGGATCTTCCCCGCGAAGGTTCGCTGACTGTCCTGCTCCATTCGGACTGGCAGACCTACGGCGGCTCCACTGTCCGGGATGATGCGGTCCTTTCCCTGGGAGAAGAGGAGACCGTCTTTTCTCTCCCCGCCTTTTCCGGCGTCTGCCTGCTTCTTCGAAACGGCCCTTCCTCCCCGTGAAGGCCGGCGGAGTCTGTCACTCCGCCGCCTTTACGTTTTTCGTCGCAATCACATCGCACCCCAGACCCAGTACGTCGCAAATCACCTTCTGCCCCATCGTCACCGGAGCCTTTATCTTCACTCTCCGGATCTCCTCCATCACGTCAAAGATCCTGTTTTTGGGAATCAGACCGTTTAAGCGCACGCTGGCCAGCGGCAGCTCCCCGCCCTCTACCAGAACGGAGGAAGCGATATTTCTCATGGGACTGGTCAGCTCCTGAAACACATATTCCTGTCCTTTTGGGCAGAAATTTCCCTGGGCGGAAAGCATTTTTCCGTCCTCCACCTCCGCCGTAATCTCACAGCCCCTGGGGCACATAATGCAGGTAAAGTACTTCAGCATATCACTTTCACCTCCAGATCATCCTTTTCATTCAGCTTCGCCGCCTTCACCGGAATCTGAATCATCTCTGCCGGAATGGCCCTCTTCATTTTCTTCTCGCCGACCACCCGGCCGCCCTGGATCAGCTGAATCCTGCAGTCCTTTACGGGGCGCTTCACCCTCATGGACAGCTTGAAATCTTTTGTCCCGCTGATCCTCTGGGGAATGGTATGAGTCACATTCCCGTCTGTCTTCACCTCAAGTCCGCAGCCGTTCAGCTGCCCTTCCTTCAGGAAAGCAGCTACGGAATCTGCCAGTTCCTCCGCTTCCATGGAAACGAAATCCACCAGATCATGAACCTGCAGTACATTTCCTGCGGCAAATATGCCCGGAACAGAGGTTTGATGGTGTTCGTCCACCGCCGCCCCCTTTGTTCTCTCGTCCAGCACGACTCCAGCCGCCAGAGACAGCTCATTCTCCGGTATGAGTCCTACGGAAAGAATCAGGGTATCGCAGAAATATTCCTTTTCCGTCCCTTTAATGGGCTGAAGGCGGTCGTCCACCTGAGATACCACCACCGATTCCAGCCGGTCTTTTCCTCTGATCTCCGTCACCGTGTGGCTCAGATACAGGGGGATGCCGTAATCATCCAGGCACTGGAGAATGTTTCTGGGAAGACCGCTGGCATAGGGCTGAACTTCAAACACCGCCTGTACGTGGGCGCCTTCCAGGGTCAGCCTCCTGGCCATGATCATTCCGATATCTCCCGATCCTAAGATCACCACTTCCCGGCCCACCATTTTGTTCTGCAGATTGATGTAGGACTGAGCCACCCCGGCCGTGTAGACGCCTGCCGGCCGTTCTCCCGGTATGCTGATGGCCCCCCTGGTCCGTTCCCTGCAGCCCATGGTCAGGATCACCGTCTTTGCCTGAATCTCCAGCATTCCGTCCCTGGATGCGGCCGTCACCTTTTTATCCTCTGTGATATCGATCACAGTCGTATCCGTTACATAAGGAATTCCAAGAGCCTCCACCTGACTGATAAACCGCTGAGCATATTCCGGACCGCTTAAGGTCTCCCCAAAACGGGTCAGGCCGAATCCGTCATGAATGCACTGCCTTAAAATTCCTCCCAGCTGATGTTCCCTCTCCAGAATCAGGATGTCCCGGATTCCCTTTTCCCACAGTCTGACTGCGGCGGACAGTCCCGCCGGCCCGCCTCCTATGATTACCGTATCGACCTGTCTCATTCCCCATCCCTCACCTTTCCTGTAAACATATATCCGCCCTCCTTGGAATAGCGTACCTCCTCCGGGGCGATACCCAACTCCGCCTCGATCATTCCGGTGATCCTGGTCTCGCAGTAGCCCCCCTGGCATCGTCCCATGGTGGCCCTTGTTCTGTTTTTGATGCCGGTTACCGTGCAGACGCCAAGAGGATTGCGGATCGCCCGGCGGATCTCCGCTCTGGTCACATTCTCGCACCGGCAGACGATCTCTCCGTAATCCGGGTCCTCCTTCACCGCCTCTGCCCGCTCCTGCGGCGTCATCTCGCTGAATCGGCGGATTCCCGGCCGTCTGGGATCAAAGTCCTCCCTGGGCTTCAGATCCTCCTTTTCCGCCAGCTTTTTCACCGCCCGCCTGGCCAGGGGAAGGGCGCATGTGATTCCGGGAGATTCGATTCCCACCAGATTGACCGTACAGGGATGGGCATCGTCCGCTTCCAGCAGGAAATCCAGGATCTCCCCCGTTTCCGGATCGTACCGTTTCCAGCGGATTCCGGCAAAATTCCGGATAAAATAGGACCGGTCCATATGGTCGAACATCTTTTTCCCGTCCTCAATCAGCCCGTCCATATGTTCCTTGGTCACCGCATAATCTTCCCGTCCTTCCGTAACATAGGAATCCGGTCCCACCAGCACGTTTCCGTCCACGGTGGGGGTGGCATGGGTCATGAAACCGCCCTTGTCATTGGGGGCGGGATATACGGGAATTCCCAGGAATTTTCCCGCCTTCTTGTCCAGCACGAAATATTCTCCCTTGAATCCTTTGGTGGGATAGTTGGGATATCCCAGCATCTCTGAAATTTCCGGGGCATACATCCCGGCGCAGTTGATCACCCAGCGGGACGCAATAACCTCTTTATCCGTTTCCGCCAGATACCTCTGCCCTTCCCGGCGGATTCCCGTTACCCGCCGGCCGAACAGAAATTCCGCTCCGTTCATGGCTGCGTTCTCCGCCAGAGCAATGGTGTACTGCATGGGATCCAGAATCCCCGAGCTGGGAACGTACATGGCAAACTCTCCGCCCGCATGTTCGTCAATCTCCTTCATTTCCTCCTTGGTCACCATCCGCATCCCCTTTACACCGTTCTGCTCTCCAATGGCCTTGAATTTCAGAATGTTTTCCCGGTCATGTTCCGTAAAACCCACCACCAGCTTTCCCGTTCTCTTAAAAGGCACATTCAGTTCCTCTGCCACACGGTCAAATTCCTGGTTTCCCTCCACGGCACATTCCGCTTTCAGGGATCCCGGCTTATAAGTAAAGCCGGCGTGAAGCATTCCCGTATTCCGGCTGGAATTGCCGCAGGCCACATCCAGCTCTTTCTCCGCCACGCCGATCCGCAGGCAGTAGCGGGACAGCTCTCTTGCCACCGCGCAGCCTACCACTCCGGCCCCTATTACCAACACATCGTATTCTCTCATTTTTGCAGCTCCTTTCCAGCAGCTTTCCTTTTCCCTGTCCGGAAATTAAAAAAACAGGCTATGGTCTTCTTATACCACAGCCTGTCCTCTCCTCTCAACCCTGCCCCCGAAAAAGGAACCTCTTTGGCTCTTGTGCAGGGAAAAAAGTACATATTTGTCTATTTTTCTTCTTCCATAAGCGCCAGGATTCTCTCCTGATTCCGGATCAGATGGGCCGTCATGGCGTCATAGGCCTGGCAGCCCTTCCGCCTTTCTATGGCCTCCAGAATTCTTCTGTGCGCTTCCACCGTCTTCTCTCCCAGGCGTCTTTCCGTCACGTTTTCCTGCAGCAGGATGGCCTGATGGATGGACGGAAGCAGGCTGTGGACCACCAGATTGCCGCTGCAGCCGGCAATGTAGGTGTGAAACTCCATATCCTGCTCAAAGTAATTTTTCCCTTCCCCGCAGGCTTTCTCCATCTCGGAGAAAATCTCCCTCAGCTTCTTCACTTCCGAAGCAGAGGCCTGTTCCGCCGCCATAGCCGCCATCCTGGGTTCAATGAGAAGCCGCAGCTCCAGAAGATCCCTGACCAGCTTCTTTTTGTCGCTCACCAGGGACAGTCCCAGCAGATCGTCGCTTAATCCGCGCCTGGAGGAAACAAAGGTTCCGGCTCCCCGCCGGACCTCCACCACCTGTTTCTCCGCCAGCAGCCGTATGGCCTGCCTCACCGTATTCCGGCTCACCTCCAGCATGGCCGCCAGCTCCGTCTCTCCCGGCAGCTTGGCCCCGGAGCAGTAGTTCTCCCGGTAGATAAAATCCGATATGGCATCTGCCGTCTTCTCAGGCAACGATTTATGATACAGTTTTTCCATGGCTCAGCCCTCCAGCAGCTTCCATACGTCCCTGCTGCTCAGGGAAGAAAGGTCTGCCGTTCGTTCTGGGATCACTCCGTCCGCAAGGCTCTGCTTCTGCTGTTGGAGACGGATGAGATTTTCCTCCACCGTGTTGTTCATGGTCAG
>CALWEP010000081.1 GCA_944377325.1 uncultured Lachnospiraceae bacterium | reverse complement strand
CATGATCTCCTTTGTCTTTGCCTCTACGGCTTTGTCAACCTCGGCGATCATCTTGTCTGTCAGCTTCTGGATCTTCTCCTCCGCCTCTTTTAAATCGTCCTCAGAGATTTCGTTCGCCTTCTCCATCTTTTTGAACGCGTCATTGGCATCCCGACGGATATTGCGGATGGCTACCTTCGTCGCCTCTCCTTTTTTCTTCACATCCTTGGCCAGATCTTTTCTGCGCTCTTCCGTCAGTTCCGGAAATACCAGCCGGATTACGGTTCCGTCATTGGTGGGATTGATGCCCAGATCGGAGGTGAGGATCGCCTTTTCAATGCTCTTTAACAGGCTCTTTTCCCAGGGCTGGATCACGATCATCCGCGCCTCAGGAACGGAAATGTTTCCCACCTGCTGGATGGGGGTGGGGCTTCCGTAATAATCCACCTTCAGCTTGTCCAGCACATGGGGATTCGCGCGCCCGGCACGGATGGATGCGTATTCATTCTGCAGCGCATCCAGGGATTTGTTCATCTTGCTTTCATAAACCTGTAATTTTTCCTTGTCCATAAATCCTCCTAGTTATACGGTCACTACCGTGCCGTTTATTTTTCCCTGCATTGCGTCGGCAATGCTGTTCTCCTCGTTTAAGTCGAACACTGCCATGGGCATTTTGTGCTCCATGCACATAATGGAAGCGGTCAGGTCCACTACTGCCAGCTTCTTTTCAATCACTTCTTCAATGGAAACGGTGTCATAGCGCTTCGCGTCCGGATTCGTCTTCGGGTCGCTGTCATAGACGCCGTCTATGGATTTTGCCAGCAGAATGCAGTCCGCATCCATCTCGATGGCCCGGAGAACGATGCCTGTATCGGTGGAAAAATAAGGATGTCCCGTACCTCCCGCGAAAAACACCACCATTCCCTTTTTAAAGCATGTATTGGCTTTGTCCTTGGAAAACAGCTCCGTCATGGAACCGCACAAAAAGGGAGTGAAGATCTTGGTTTTCATTCCCTCCGCCCGGAAAATCTCCGATACGTAAATGCAGTTCATCACCGTGGCCAGCATACCGATCTGATCCGCTTTTGTGCGGTCAATGGCATTGCTGGTGCGTCCTCTCCAGAAGTTTCCTCCTCCGATCACAATGCCCACCTGGACGCCCTGCTCTACGGAAGTCTTCACCTGTCTGGCAACGCCTCTTACGGTTTCTTCATCAAAGCCCGTTTTTTTCGGTCCGGCAAGCGCCTCGCCGCTCAGTTTTAACAATACCCGGTTTGTCTTCATGTTTATCCTCTCTGGTTGTCTTTCCCTTTCGGGATTTTCTACTTTGAAAAGTATAACATATTCCGATAGGTTTGAAAAGCGGTTTGCGTGAAAAACCGCGGCAGGACGCACTCCGTGTATTTCCCGGAAGCGTCCTGCCCGAAGCTCTTCTCTATAATTTGGAATAACCGTAGGGATTTACCAGACCGTCCAGTTTCCTGCCCTCCCTGCAGATGGGGCAGTTGCGGTAATCTGCGAACTGATAGTCCGGAAGGTCTCTGACGGTGTACACGGAGCAGACCGGAATTCCGCCGATCTGATCTGCGGCGCTGAATACGGAACAGACGCACTGAACCGTTCCTCCGTAGTACTGGATTCCCTCGATTCCCTTATTGACGGTCAGGCCGGTGGTCACATTTCCGGTGAGAAGGACCACATGCTTTCCCTCCAGCATAAAATGATAGTTTTCCTTGAAAATAATCTGGCTGTTGCTGTTGTATTCCGGTTTGATCACATAAATGGTCTTATGGGCATTCATGGACAGCAGACCGCCCTTCGCCAGCTCCTCTGCCAGCAGAGTTCCGATGACCTCCGTCCCCTCCAGACAGACAATGGTGTCCACAACCATCCCGTGAAGATAATTTCTTGCAAGAACCGCAGCGGCCTCTCCGGCTTCGCTGATTCTGCTTTTGACCGTAGTCAGATCGATGTAGTAATTGGTATGGGTGTGATTGGTTGCAAAATGGCCTCCGGCTACCTTCAGCGGAACGCTGACTCCCGGTGCCGTAATCTTCTGGAATTTCATCTCCATGAATCATAGCCCCCTTTCCCGTGATCAGGAATTGACTGTTTGACTGTTACAGAATCATTATACTAAATTTTACCGCCCATCTCAAGAAAAAATCGGAGGGGGTTGATGAAAAAACATTTGCGTTTTATACTTAGAGGCATGCACATCATATTTGGGGAGGTCTTTGCTATGGATCAGCATAAAAAGGCCCGGACCCTGCTGACCGCCTCCATGGCCGTCTTCGGGACTCTGGGCCTGTTTACAAGAAATATTACCGTAAATTCCGGAGAACTGGCCCTTTATCGGGCAGTGCTGGCTGCGGCTCTGATCGGCCTTTATCTGGCCGTGACAAAGCAGCCCGTTCGCTTCCGGGAATTTGAGGGTGAAGCTCCGCTCCTTCTTCTGTCCGGAGTCGCCATGGGGATCAACTGGATCCTTCTGTTTCAGGCATACCGCTTTACCACCATTTCCCTGGCCACTCTCAGCTATTATTTTGCTCCTGTGCTGGTCACCGCCGCCTGTCCCCTGCTGTTTCATGAAAAGCTGACGGGAAAACAGCTGCTCTGCTTTTTCATGTCCACCTTGGGACTGGTTCTGATCATCGGAACCGGCACCGGCGGCGCCGGAACAGGAAGTCTGACGGGAATCCTTTTCGGCCTGGGAGCCGCCGTCTTCTATGCGGCGGTGATCCTGCTGAACAAGCGAATCCGCCGAGTGGCAGGAATCCACCGCACGTTCCTGCAGCTTACGGCGGCAGTGGCCGTTCTGATTCCCTACGTAGCCTTCACCGGCGGTTCCTCTCTCGGCAGCCTGAGCCGGACAGGATGGATCTGTCTTCTGATTGTAGGCCTGGTTCACACCGGCGTCACCTACTGTATGTATTTCACGGCCCTCAAGGATCTGAGCGGCCAGGAAACAGCCATCCTGAGCTATATCGACCCTCTTGTGGCTGCCGGAGTATCCGTTTTTCTGCTGGGAGAGCCCATGACGCTGTGGCAGGCCGCCGGAGGAGCCATGATCCTCGGTTTTACTCTGATCAATGAATTGGGAGCCTCCGGCTGAAAACAGCCGGTCGGCTCCCAAATTTAATCAGTGATTTTCCGTCCAGACTCCGTTGCGGTCCAGCCGGTATCCGTCAGGCGTCATGCAGTCGGCCAGCATCCGGCCGTTTTCATCCATATAGTACCACTTGCCATCTGATTCCAGCCAGCCGGTTTTCATGGCTCCGCTGCTCTTCATGTAGTACCAGCGCGATCCGTCCTGAACCCAGCCGGTCTTCATGGCTCCGGAGCTCCTCAGGTAATACCAGTTTCCTTCCGACCATGTCCAGCCGGTTTTCATGTCGCCGCCGGGGCCGAAGAAATACCAGCGGCCGTTCTGCTCCAGCCAGCCGGTTTTCATGTCACCGTCTTCGCCGAAATAATACCATTTTCCGCCGACCATTCCCCACTGATTCACCGCGTAGGTCCCGTCCGACTTTTTAAATTTCCAGGAATCCCCCTCCCGTGACCAGTTTCCTGAGATCGTATTCTGACCCCGTGAAATGTCAGCCGAGGAAGAATTCTCCTTTCTGACCGTTTCCTCTTCCGGTTCCTGCGGACGGGAAGGCTGTTCCGGCCTGTCCGGCGTCTCCTCCGGGGCTTCGGGCGTCTCTTCCGGCCTGCTGTCCTCTTCCTCAGACAGAACCAGAACGCAGCTTTCACTGTTTCCGTAATCGGTTATCTGGTTCATCTGGTGAAAGCTGTTTACCGTCTCCGCAGAGATCAGGGACAGCTCCGCCGTTCCCTCTCCCTCTACCTGAATGGTTCCGAGAGAACTTTCTTCTCTGGAAAGGACCGTGCTGCGGCCGGACACATAGACGGTCAGAATTCCGTCCTCAAAAAATGATTCTCTCACCTCTCCTGTTTTTTCCTCTCCGTAAAAGTCCAGGGAGGCGTCCAGGATTTCCTCTCCGTCGATCCGGAACTTCAGGCAGAAGCCGGTCACATCCTCCAGATCATCCTCCGGCTGGATCCTGAGCGTCACATCCGCTCTGCCTCCTTTTGCTGCGGGATGGAAGGCCGCAAAACAATCCTGTCTGCTCACTGCCGCCGTATAAAGGGGGCGGACTGCCAGAATTGCCGCCAGGAGGGCTCCGCTCAGGAGCCACCCCTTCTTTTTATTCCATTTTATTTTTTTCATCGGTTCATCCCCTCTTTTTCTGTCTGAAGCTTAATCTGCTGCAGAGATTCCCTGTTGGGAACAGAGAGCCATACGGTATCGCTGACCATGCGGGCGCCCTCGTTGGTGAGCGCATCGTCTACCCGGTAAAGCTCCGCTCTCACCCGCTCAGGCAGATCTCCGTTCTCCCAGGTTCCTTTCTCCAGATAATATACCCAAAAGCCTTCGCTGGTGTCCAGAAGGTCCCCCCCCGGAACGGGCGCAAAAATAACCTGGCTGGCTACCTCATCCTGCGTTCCGCTCTCTTCTCCCGTTACGATTCTTCCGTTTTCATCATAGAGGAGAACTGTATTGTAAGCCGGATTTCCTTTATAAGCTCCCGTGAAGATCAGAGAACCCGCAGGAATTTTCACAACCTCGCCGCCGACGGTTCCTGCGGTGTAATCCTCTTCCAGGATTCCCACCGCTCCTGTGCGGGAAAAGTCCACGTTGTCCCCTGTCTGGCCCAGCAGACTCAGCTCGGCTACCGAAATTTCCGTTCCCTTCTTTCCGACGGCCGTGAACCGCACGTAAGCGGCTTCCACCGTTTCCAAACCATTCTGCTCGTCAATGAAGTATACTTTTCCGGCCTCGTCCGTCTGCTGAAGCCGCAGCTCCGTCCAGCTTCCGCTTTCCCCGGTCATGCTGACCTCCAGTCGGAAGGGAACGGTGTCCTGGCTGCCGGATTCATACCGGAAGCCCGTAAGAAGCTCATTGCTGTTCAGGTTGACGGTAATCTGGGGATCAGCCCCTGAGGCTTTTCCGGTATACACGGTGCCGCTCTGGTTGTCAATTACTTTGCTGATCGCCTCCTTGGCGGGCTCACAGGGCATTTCTTCATTTCCCACGGCCGCGTCTTCAGAAGAAATCATATTCGTAGTAACGGTCCATCCGGATTTCGGAGCAACCCCGCCGTCATGAGAAACCTTCACCGGTTCCAGCACCGTCTCTTTCGCCGGATAGAGGAATTTGTCATAGGCCACCACGGAATATGTGAATACCCGGTTGTTGATGGTCTCGATGGTGTCCGTAAAGGTCATCTCCCCGTTTCCGTCCGTGATCTCCACAAAGCCTACCGGTGTCTTCTGCTCTTTTCCCTCCTCCGTATTGGTGCGGAAAATCTCATATCCCAGCATGGAATCGTCCTCCGCGTCATTGGAGAGAGTCAGGGTCACCTGGTTCTGTCCCGGCGTATACTGAATTTCCGCATTTACGTTCACAGCAGAAGCGCCGGAAGGTGTCCTGTCATTTTCCATGGCATAGGCCCTGGCCTCGTCATTTACCAGCCAGATTGCCCTCTCCTCCTTCTCAAACCGTCCCGCATAGGCTTCCGTTACCGCATCCGGCTTCATGCCCCAGCGGCGGAAAAATTCCAGAACGTTTCTGTCGGCCGCCGCACAGGCCAGCCTCATAAGCTTATTGTCCTTGTCTCCGCTGCTGAGATCGGGAACGGCTCCGGCCTCCGGAAGGCGGCTGAAATCGCCGCGGACATAGGTGTCGATCCGGGCGAAAATCAGGCTGGAGAACAGGTCCTCATAATTGTCATACAGCTTATAATTGTATCCGTTTCTGTCATATGCCAGATGGAGCTGCCAGTACATTCCCAGCTGCGTAAACACGTCGGATGCGGCTCCCAAAACCCCGGATGTCACCTTGTCATACACATTTTCATAGCTGAAGCGAACACTGTCCCTGGTATCGTCCGCCTGGGACAGAATGGAGAAATAGTTGTTGGTTACTTCCGCTACGGCATAGAGGCCTTCGTTGATTTCATGACCGATCTCGTGGGCAATTCCCCATCCGAAATAGGTATCTTCTCCGGTCCGCTTTCCGTTTTCATCCACTGCCGCAGGACTGCCCTGCACCAGGGGAGGAAGAGAATTCCATTCAATTCCCACGCTCTTGCCCCCGGCATGCATGAAGGCTCCGTCGAACTGTCTCTTATATCGGATGTTCAGGCGGCTGGAGGGAAGAAGATTCTTTCCCGTTGTGCCTTCCACATTGGTCAGGCCCTTATGCTGATAGAACAGAAGCACCATGTCTTCCATGGCTTTGGAAGAATTTACCAGTTTTTCCGCCGCTTCATCCGTATCCGCGTCTTTTCCGCCCAGGCCGTTCAGCACCTGACCGGATGCCAGAGAAAGCATCATATTGTTAACAACAATGTCGGTTGCATTCAGGATGCAGTTTTTCTCATCAAAAGTGTGATCGCTGTGGAGGCGGTTATGACGCTCTTCCATATCGGCCACAGTCTTTTTCAGTTCTTCCACATAGCTCTTCGCCAGAGCAAGCCGCTCCTCATGGGATGATGTTTTTGTCAGATCCAGAACCGGGATTTCATTTCCTCCCAGAACACGCACCCCGTAGGATTCCGCCCCCTTAGCTCCGGTGTATTCGATATAAAGGGAGCCTCCCGCTTCCTCCTTCATATCGGTGATTTTTCCCAGATCGATGATATTGGCTCCTGCATTCAGCGGGATCCCGTCCTTATACCAGCTGTAGGCATCTCCGTGATACTGGCTGTAAACAAGCTTCAGACTGGTGGAATCGCCGGTTTTCTTTCCGGGACTTCCCACGTAAATCACAAGCTGATCGCCGTTTCCTGCCGAAATTCCCAAAGGCTGCCATGCATTTAACCCGCTCAGGAAGGAAATGTGGCTGTCCGCAGCTCGAGTTACGTACGTATTCACCGCCATAATCTTATGGGGATCCTGATCATTCAGAAGACGCTCCGCATTGTCCAGCTCCAGTGTGAGGTAGTCTTTATGAGGATGAAGCTCACCGCTCCTGTCATCCGGAACGAGAAGCTGCTCCCTCAGCTCCCGGATCGATCCGTCATCGGTCTCCGGCTTCAGCTGCAGGTGCATATCATCCTGGTAAAGAGCCCCGATCCTTGCTTCCAGGTCATCGTATTCATAGAATTTCAATTCTGCGATACTGATCCGCCTTCCCCAGCCGGTAGTCAGATTGACCTGAATTCTTTTTGCCGTAAACGGCTCACCGGCCTGGAATTCATAATAAGCCTTTCCGTTTTCGCTGTTCACTTTCCGGAAACGCCCCTCAATCTTTTTAAAGGAACCTCCGTCCTCCTCCCAGGCGTACACAGAGTGGCCGCTGTAATCGTAAGTCTGATCGTCATCGGGAACAACCACAATGGTATCCAGATAGACCGGCTCTGTAAACACTACTACCGGGCTCTTTCCATAACCGCTGTAGTTGGGATAGTTGACGCCTGTATCCCAGTCTCCTGCAACCCATGCGGTGGAATAATCTCCGTCCGCCACATCCGGAGCGATCTCTCCGCTCATATCCATGTTCAGAACCGCCTGGATCTTTTCCGTTTTTACCTGTCCGTCCACAGGCCAGTTGATCAGCTTATAATTAGGCGTAACAGGAGGATCCAGCGTTCTCGTCGCCGATACATAGATCTCAGAGGGAGCGCCGGTGCCCAGCTCGTTGGTTCCCGTCAGGTAGATTTCATACTCCGTTCGGTCTTCAAGATCGGAAAGAGTGCAGGAAGTGCCCGCCAGAACCTCCAATGACTCATAAGCAGCTTCCGGATCCTCGCTTCTGACACGGTAGTACACCGTATAGGAATCCGTATCATCCATCTTTTTCCAGGACACATTCAGCTTCCTGTAGCCCGGGGCGATGGAAATTCCCTCCGGGGGAGCCGGAAGCTCATCCACTCTGGGAATCGCTGTCACGGAAGCGGACCACTCGCTGCTCCAGCTGCTGCCGCTGACAGAACGGACCCGAACCATATAGGGAGTGCCGTTTTTCAGTTTTTCGTTCCGGAACCGGTCTACGGTTTTTGAGTTTTCCGTAAAGGGTCCGAGAATTTCCTTATTTCCCCCCTGTTCGATTTCCAGCTGGTAGCCGGTCACGTTGGGAATCCTGTTCCAATGAACCGTAAAAGATTTGTTTTCCTCCACAACCGCGTTTTTATCGATGACAGGAGTACTTACCTGCGGTTCCGGAATCCGGCTGGACATATCGTCAAAAAATTCCACCTTGGAAATCTCCGCCAGATTCAGAGAGCCTCCTTCCTCGGCCACTGTCTTGGTAATGCGAATGGTAACCTTTTTCACGGCTTTTTTATCACCCAGATCCAGTACAATCGTTCCGTCATTCTCCTGAACCGCTGTAATGCCTCCCGATCTGGCCCGCAGCCGGGAACGAAGGCCGGCCTTGACAATCGTTACGGTCCGGGAGCCTTCCTCTCCGTCCAGATCCACAACGATCTCTCCTCCGTCAATTCTGCCGGAAGCGGAGGCCGGCTGCTGAATGACCATTCCGCTGATATTCATGGTCTGGCCTTCTCCTGCCTCCATGGATATTACAATGGGATTTTCCTCGCTGACCTCTCCGTCGGTTTCCACAGCCACGCAGGTCCCGGCAGCGCCCCGCATCAGAAGCTCCAGATCGCTGCTGTCAATGCCTTGCAGCTTCAAATCCTCCGCCCTCACCAATGACAGGTATTCCACCGAGGAGGAAACGCTTTTGTTTTCATAAAACAGCGTGAAGTAGTGAAGATCCAGAAGATCGGTTATGCCGTCTCCGTTCAGATCTCCGTCTTCCCTTCCGTCGAAAAGAGCTTCCGTAAGCAGCTCCCTGTCCTCTCTGTTAATCTTTCCGTCTCCGTTCAAATCTCCCAGACGGATAACGCCCGGATGTTTTTCTTCCTCCGAGCCTGTCCGGTACTGATCCAGCAGAGTGACTCTGGCCATGCTTTCCTTTACCGCAACAGTCTGAGTATAGGTTTCATATCCCTCAGCGCTGACCGTAAGCTCATACTTTCCCTGGGGAAGATCGTAAAACGTATAAAATCCCTGGCTTCCCGCCATGCTTCCTTCCCCTGTCTCAGAGGCGCTTGCATAGGAATACGGTTCAAGGGAAAGGAACTCCGGACCGAAGTAAACGGCTTCTGCCTCATCGCCGGATTCCTTTCCGGAAAGAACCAGAGTAAACACAGGCTCTTCCGCCAGTCCCAGAAGCGACCGAATCTCCACCTGCAGAGCTCCCGGAGCCGGACTTTCATCCTGCATCTCCGCGAAGGCTTCTTTTTCTGCGGCTTCGCCGTCCGGTTCCTCCTCTTCGCCGTCCGTCTGCCCGTTTTCATTGCCGGAAAGGGATTCCTCCTCCCCGTTTTCCTCCTGCGGATGGTCATTTCCGCCGGAAGGCTCTTCTCCCTCCGGGCGGTCTCCCTCTTCGCCGGCAGCTTCTTCCTGCTCCGTTTCACTTTCTTCCTCCGAAGAAGGCTCCTCTTCCGATTTTCCTTCCTCCTCGGCAGCTTCCTCCTGATCCGGCTCTTCCTCTTTTCCTTCGCCGTCAGAGCCGCCCGCGCTTTCTTCCCTTTCAGGCGCAGCGTTTTCCTCCTCACCGCCTTCGCTGCCGGAGGAACTGCCGTCTGATGAGCTCTCTTTTTCCGGCACGGAAGAATCCCCTCCGCCGGAACCGGCATCGCCAGTGGCTTCGGAGCCGGACGGGCTGTCCGTATTCTCCGGCCCTTCCGACACCGCCAGGCTCATTGCCATCTCATTGGCAGCAAAAGCCGTGGTTCCAAACACGCTTTGGGACGCGATGCACAACGTCAGAAAATAAGCCGCCGCTTTCGCTGTCTTTTTCATTCTGTATTTCTCCCTTCATTCTGTATTTTTTGAACCGAAATCCGGTTCCTCTATGAATAAACTCCCGGAGACAGGCAAAAAAAGTTCCGTTCCTGTGAGAAAGGAGCGGAACTGCCATACAACGGCCTGCCGGTCGCTATTTTTACACAAAAAACCCAAGGATGTATTATACAGAACAATGCCGGATTTTGCATCTTTTTTCTCGTTATGTTTTCGACTATTTTTTCAAACAAGCAGGATTATTTGTTGTTAATTGTAACTAATTGTAACACATTACAGGAAATTTTTTCCTTTTGGAAAACAAAATTGCCGCACATCTGCCCCTTCCAATTGAAGGAGGCGCATTTTTTTGTCAACTCCTCCCGCATACCCGGTCAGATTCCCGTCCGCTCCCACCACCCGGTGGCACGGAATGATGATTCCTATGGGATTTCGGCCCACAGCGCCTCCGACCGCCTGAGCGGACATATGCGCCAAGCCGCAGGCCTCGGTCACCTGCCCGGCGATTTCTCCGTACGTAACGGTGCGGCCATAAGGAATGGAGCGCAGAACAGCCCAGACCTTTTTCCTAAAGTCTGTTCCTGACGCATGAAGGGGAGGAAAAAAGTCCGGCTCCGAACCTGCAAAGTAAATATCCAGCCAGCGCATTGTCTGGCTGAGGATCTCGGTTTCCTTCTCCGATGTCTCCGCCTCCAAACCCTTTGCGAAGTATTTCTGTCCTTCAAACCACAGGCCCGTCAGCCCTTCTTCATCGGCAGCCAAAAGAATCTTTCCCAGAGGTGACAGATAATGAGTGATATACTGCATCCGATTTCTCCTTTCACGCCTTGCGGCATATTGTTCTGCCGCTATTATAATCCAAAGTCTCATACCTGTCTATGCAGGTGAGAAGAGCTTCCTTTTTTTTCCATGCTCTTTTGCACAAAAAAAGTCCGTTCTTTTTCCCTTTTCTGGCGCTTTCGGAAATTATTCCGCCCAGGTATTGACAGATGTTCCATCCCCTACTAATATGAATAGAGTTTCAAAAACAGTAACTATTTTCGTTTCTGTTTTAATTTTGACTATTAAGGAGGAAACCCTGTGATGAAACATCAGTCTGCTAAAAAGCAAAAACTGCTGAAAGGCGGAAGCTGCTTCCTGGCAGCTGCCGTTCTTATGACTTCCGTGCCGGAAACGGCTTTTGCGGAGCTTTCGGCATCTCCCGCCTTTTTGGATTCATCGGAAATGTCAGAAGCGGACAATACGGAAGAAAGCTTCGAAAATCCTGCCGACCTGCCAGAAGAAGAAACGGAAGGTTCTTCCGATCAGACTTCTCAAGCGGGAGAAGACAAGGACGAGGATACTTCCGAGGAAAGCAATCCGGAGGAAGCTCCATCTGCCGAAGATACAGAGGAAAGTGATCAGGAGGAAACCCCATCTGCCGAAGATACGGAGGAAAATGATCAGGAGGAAACCCCGTCTTCCGAAGATACGGAAGAAAGCGATCAGGAGGAAATCCCGTCTGCCGAAGCTACGGAGGAAAATGATCAGGAGGAAACTCCGT
>CALWEP010000080.1 GCA_944377325.1 uncultured Lachnospiraceae bacterium | reverse complement strand
ACAATCACGCCATATCTGGTTTCATTTTCTCACAAAATGTCGATTTCGTCCATACCTTTTTTCCTGTCTGAATATAAAAATAATCCCATAAAATTGCCGTTTTGCGGCACTTTCGCACAAAGAAAAGAACGGCCCTGTCTAGGCCGTCCTCCTTTCTTCATTCATGACTTTCAATTCCTTTAAAATCTGCATTACCACCGCCGTGCTGAGGATCATGGTAAAGACATCCGCTGCAGGCTGGGAAATCAGGATTCCCGTCAGTCCGAACATTCTGGGCAGAATCAGCAGAGCCGGAATCAGGAAAATTCCCTGGCGGGCCACCGCCACCACAGCCGAACGGAATCCGTATCCGATGGATTGGGAAAGCATATTTACCATGGTGATCCACCCCATGGCGGGAGCCAGGATCAGCTGATACCGCAGCGCCTTCATTCCTATGGAAATTACCTCGGCATCGTCTCTCCGGAACAGGGCGATGATGGACTCTGCCGGAATAAAGCAGATGACAGCCAGAATGGCCAGAACAGCCACAGCCACTTTTACGCAGAACCAGTAGGCCTCCAAAACCCGGTCATACCGCTTTGCGCCGAAATTGAAGCCGCATACGGGCTGAAAGCCCTGACCAACTCCGATCACCGCGGAATTGATGAACATCATAAACCGGTTCACGATGGACATGGCCGCGATTGCTGCGTCCCCGTACACGCCTGCCGCAAAATTCAAGGTAATGGTCGCCACGCTGGCAATTGCCTGCCGGCAGAAACTGGGCAGTCCGGCATGAAGAATCTTTCCGTACGTACGGAAGCTGGGCTTGAAATCAGACAAGCGTATGGAAATGCAGTCCTTTCTCAGATTGCACTGGCACAGAAGAATGCCGAAGCTGATAAACTGGCTCAGTCCTGTGGCAAGAGCCGCTCCGCTGGTGCCCATTCCCAGTCCGAAAATGAAAATGGGATCCAGGATCATGTTCAGAATGCCCCCTGTGGTAATTCCCACCATGGCGTAAACCGCATTTCCCTGTGCCCTCAGAATATTGTTCATTACAAAGGCGCACATCATAAACGGGGATGCAATGAGAATGTATCTGGCATAAGCTTCCGCATAAGGGGCGATGGTAGGCGTAGCTCCCAGCATCATCACCAGAGGCCTGAGAAACAGGTTTCCTGCCGCCCCGATCAGAACTCCCAGAAGCATAACGGCAAAGAAGGCAGCTGCCGCCATCTCTCCGGCCCGCTCCGTATCCTTATTTCCCAGAGACTGGGAAATATTGATCCCGGCTCCCTGACCAAAGCCGAATCCAAGGGCCTGAATAATGGCCATGGCGGAAAATATGACTCCTACGGCGCCTGATGCGCTGGTTCCCAGCTGGCTCACGAAAAACGTATCGGCCATATTGTAAATCGACGTGATCAGCATACTGATAATGGTAGGAACCGCCAGCCCGGGTATCAGCCGGGACACCGGCATCTCCATCATCTGCCTGTATTTTTCTTCCTGTGTCCTCCCCTTTTTCATCCTCTGTCCTCCCTCGGCAATCGCCTTAATATCATCATATAGTTGATAAAAAATACAAAACCCTTTAAAATACTGGAAATTGTCAGAGCCCACCAGATGCCGTTGAGCTTAAGCTCCGTCGCTCCCAGGAACATAGCCAGCGGAATTCTGGCCGAAGTGAGGGAAACGCTGATCACCGAGCAACGGAAGGTCTTTCCCAGACCGGACAGAGCTCCCACCGTCATCAGCTCCACACACATGAACAGCTGGCCGTATCCTATAATCCGCAGATAATCCATTCCGGCCGGCACCACCTCCGGCTCCGTGATGAAAAGCCGGAACAGCGGACCGCAGAAGAAAACCAGCAGACCGGTGGTGAAAAGCCCCCACAGCACCATCAAACCGGCCGCGCTGAAGTATCCCTTCCGAACCCGGCTGTACCGTCCGCCGCCGTAGTTCTGTGCCACAAAGGCGTTAATAGCCGTTCCGAAACCTTCCGCAGCCATCCAGGATATGGACTCGATCTGCCCGCCCACTCTCTGAACAGCTACCGCCGTCACTCCCCAGGATGCCACAAAGCGGGTAAGTACCATGGAGATTCCGCAGTACAGGGAACTCTGGAGCGCTGCCGGGAGGCCGATGGCCGTAATTGTCTTTATATATTCCATTTTTGTTTTCTGCAGTACGCGGATTCGGTCAAATAAGACTCTGTCCCTCTTTGCGTTCCGGACCATCGCTGCCGTCACGATGGCCTGCGCCGTCACTGTGGCCACTGCCGCCCCTGCCGCGCCCATGGCCGGTATGGGACCAAAGCCGAAAATAAGCAGCGGATCCAGCACCATATTGGCAGCCAATCCGATGCAATTGGCAAAAAAAGTAGGTCTGCTGTTTCCCGTGGCGGTAAACAGGCAGGTAAGAGTCTGGTTCAGAAATGTAAACAAGATCAGTCCGCCGGCAATTTTCAGATAATCTGCCGCCTGAGCCATGGCCGCCTCGTCTGACAGCCGGAAAAATCCCAGCAGGGGGCGGGTGAATGCCATCATAAGGAGGCCGTACAGAATTCCCAGAAACACCGTCATCCGAATCGCCGCGCTTCCGTAATGAGCCGCTTCCTCCTTATCCCCCTCTCCCAGAGACTGCGCCACCTTTACCTGGCCTCCGATCTTTGCCAGAGTTACCACTCCGGCAGAAAGCCAGGTGTACATTCCGGCTGCTCCCACAGCCGCTACCGCACTGCTTCCCACTCTGCCGATCCAGGCCATGTCCGTAAGATTGTACGCCATCTGAACCAGAGACGTGGCCATAATCGGCACGGCCAGCTCTGTCAGAGCCGTTAGAATGTTGCCGTTCAATAAATCTGTATTTTTTCTCATATTTTTTATTATATCCTGAAATCTCCGACTGTTCAATTTATTTTTGCCTGCCCGCTGAGGCGAAGGCAGATTCATACAAAACCCCCGGCCGCAGGGCCGGGGGAACCGTCAGATATGGTCCGACTGCTGTATGAATCTGCTTTCTGCGTTTATTCTTCGCCCTCTCCGGAAAGGAACTGGTGAATGCCCTTCGCTCCGGCCTTTCCCGCCTCCATGGCCAGGATTACCGTAGCGGCTCCCGTTACTGCGTCGCCGCCGGCATATACGCCTTCCTTCGTGGTCTTTCCGTTGTGCTCGTCCGCCACGATGCAGCGCCAGCGATTTACCTCCAGGCCTTCCGTGGTGGAGGAAATCAGCGGATTGGGAGAAGTTCCCAGAGACATGATCACCGTATCCACATCAATGGTATAGTCCGATCCGGGAATCTCCACCGGGCGTCTTCTTCCTGCCGCATCCGGCGCTCCAAGCTCCATGTTTCTCACTACCATGCCCTTGACCCACACCTTATCGTCTGTGGGGCCCTCCACCGCATTGGTC
>CALWEP010000079.1 GCA_944377325.1 uncultured Lachnospiraceae bacterium | reverse complement strand
GGGGGAATCGCAGTGAGAAGAGGTTACCTGGAAATGGTAGCTGTCCAGCTCGCTTCCGATGCGGAACGCAATAAGGGAAGAGCCGTTGCGGGCGGTAAAGTAAGAGCCTCCCTTTTTCAGCTCCCAGGGCATGCACTCTTTCAGCTCTTCATATCCGGCTTCCTTCAGCAGCTCGGCAATGGCGTGCACCGCGTGAAAGCAGCTGGGGCTTCTGCGGATAAAATCAAGTACTTCCTGTGACGTTTCTTTATACATAATATAAACCTCCGATTTAAAAATAGCAGGAGCAGGACTCCTGCCTGCTTAGTATACCATAATCTGCGCCGTCTGAAAACGGCGGGGCAGCTGAAACAAAAAGAGGACGGAATCCGAGACCCCGTCCTCCGGAGAAGGAATTTCTCCTTAAGCGTTCGTTTTTTCGTTTTTCTTGATAATCGGTAAAATCAGTCCCAGAGCGGTGAGCACGAAAGGCGTGATCACGTTCATGGCTGTGGAGAGCATATCTCCCTTCACATACATGCCAAGGATGCAGCAGGCGGCGGTGACAAAGAAGCACCAGCCTCCGGCAATGAGAGCGAGGCTCTGATTCTTGGTGAACTGATATTCCGGATTAAATTTGTGAAGAGATTTGCGCAGCGCGATGTAAGCGGCAAATACCCACAGATAACGGAGCGGCATGGTAACGGAGTTCAGCTTGTTCAGCTGAGTCAGCACTGCGGCTGCTCCCGGTACGATGGACTGGATGAGGATAATGCTTCCGGAAAGGATCACTACCATCCAGATACCGTTGATATAGGCTCCGTATTTGTTCTTTTTCAGAAGTCCGGAAGGAATGAACTGTCTGGCATCCTCGTTGTCCAGCAGCATCCGCAGCGGAGCGTCAATGCTCAGCACCAGAGTGGAGAACTGACCGATGGCGTTGCAGGCTGCGTAGATGATCAGCAGAGCGTTGCCCACTCCGTAGTACTGTCCCAGCTTCTGGAAGGCCCAGTAAGCGCCGTTGGACACGTAGGAGTTGAAGCTTTCCTTGCTTTCGTTGATCACTGCGGGATCAAACATCATGCCCATGGCGATGGTGCCCAGGATGGCGCAGACCATAACCATAATGGCCAGGGTGATCATTCCTTTTGGGAAACCCTTGGAGGGATTTTCCACCTTGTTAACGTAGGGAGAGATTTTCTCACAGCCGCCCACGGCGAATACCAGGATGGACAGAGAGGTGAAATAGCCCACGTTAAACTGAGGGATGATGTTTTTCCAGGAGAAGTCCATGGATACGAAGCCGCCGTTGGGGTTGATCACGGGAGCGGCAAACATCATCAGGATGTAAAGGATGGACATGACAAACATACTGGTTCCGGCAATGGTAGCCAGCTTCTTTAAGGGGTTCAGGCCGCGGCTTGCAACCCAGCAGAAGAACAGGAATACCACGAGAGTGGCCATCTGGACCCAGAGGGTGGGGAACGTATCATAAGTAGTTCCGTTCTGGAATACCATCCAGCTGAGGGCCTTTAAGCCGCCGCTTCCCTTACTTGCGATGTAAGTAACGTGACAGGCCCAATAGGTCCATCCTGCATAATATGCGCATTTCGGACCGATGGTCTCATGAATCCAGGAGCTGACGCCGCCGCCGGAATTTTTGAAGGCGGAACCCAGCTCACCTACCATGAGAGCGTAGGGTACGAAGTACAGGGCGAACATCAGAATCCAGCTGAAAATAACCTGGATGCCGTTGAAGTATACGAATCCGTTTAAAACGTTTCCGAATCCCCATACTGTGGAGAATGCCATGAAGGCAAGGGTGTACCATTTGATTTTTTTAGACTGTTCCATTTGACACCTACCTTTTGGTTTATTTTGAAAAACGAACCGTTGTATTGTATCATAAAAAATACAATCGTGCCATACCCAATTTTTAGATATTTGTTGATTTTCATAATCTTGTCTGACAGGCAGGCAGAACGTTGAACTTTGCGGGCAGATATGCTACAATAGGTGCCACAGTAAAAAAGGCGGAGGAAACAGGTTGAAGGACGAAACAGTGGTGCTCTGCGGGGCGAACGCGTATAATCAGAAATATTACTTTAACGATGAGTTTGCGGGCCTGCCGGAGAGCGTGAAAAAAGAGCTGCAGATCATGTGCGTATGGTTTGTTCAGGAGGTGGGAGGAGTGCTGATGCTGGAATTTCAGCCGGACGGCACTCTGGAATTCCGGACGGAGGCCAATGAATACGACGGCAGCATTGACGAGATCGGCAGCTATTTGAAAATCAAACAGTTCCGGGAGGAAAGGAAGGAGCTTCTGGAAGCTCTGGAGCTTTATTTTAAGGTATTCTATCTGGGACTGGATCCGGATGAAGCCGGAGAAGAGGAGTAGGACCATGGGATTTCAGATCGGGAATGTGAAGATCGAAAACCGTCTGGCCCTGGGACCGATGGCAGGGGTAACCGACCTGCCATTTCGTCTGCTCTGCAAGGAGCAGGGCTGCGGTCTGCTTTATACGGAAATGATCAGCGCCAAGGCAATCCTGTACAATAATAAGAATACGGACAGCCTTCTGAAGGTTCTGCCGGAGGAGAGACCGGTGGCGGTGCAGCTGTTCGGCTCCGACTCGGAGATTATGAGCGCCATGGCGGCCAGAATTGAGGACGGTCCTTATGACATCATAGACGTGAACATGGGCTGTCCCGTGCCCAAGGTGGTAAATAAGAAAGAAGGCTCGGCGCCGATGAACGACCCGAAGCTGGTGGAGCGGATCTTTACGGCCATGGTGAAGCGGCTGAAAAAGCCGGTGACCGTAAAAATAAGAAAAGGCTTTGACGACAGCTGCGTGAATGCGGTGGAGATCGCCCGGATCGTGGAGAGCTGCGGAGTATCGGCGATCGCCGTTCACGGCAGAACCAGAGAACAGTATTATTCCGGAAAGGCAGACTGGGATATCATCCGTCAGGTGAAGGAGGCAGTCTCCATTCCGGTGATCGGAAACGGAGACATCTTCACTCCCCAGGACGGAAAGCGGATGCTGGAGGAGACCGGCTGCGACGGGCTGATGATTGCCAGGGGGGCTCAGGGAAATCCTTGGATCTTCCGGGAGGTGGATCACTATCTGAAAACGGGAGAGCTTCTTCCCCGTCCGGGAGCGGAGGAAATCTGCTCTGCCATTCTCCGCCACGCCAGGATGCAGACGGAGCTGAGAGGAGAACTGGCCGGAATCCGGGAGATGCGCAAGCATGTGGCCTGGTATACGTCGGGCCTTCCCCATTCCGCCGCCCTGAGAAACCAGGTGAATCTGGTGGAGGATCTGGCAGGACTGGAAGAGCTGATCCGGGGACGTTTTCTGGACTGCCTGAGGGAGAGGGAAAAAGCCTGAAAAAACGGAAAAGTCCCGAAGAAAACAGGATTCTTGACATGAGAAGGGGTTTAAGCTATAATACTGAGAATGCGAGAAGGTAGCCTGCCGTATACTGTATTGGATTACAGCCCGGAGGGCGGGAAATTTAAGTTAAGGAAGGAAGCAGAAAATATGGCTGAGAAGAAGAACAT
>CALWEP010000078.1 GCA_944377325.1 uncultured Lachnospiraceae bacterium | reverse complement strand
CGGCCTGCTCCTCCAACCATCCGGCGGTCAGCGGGACCCTGAAGGGAATCGGCGTGAAGCAGGAGCTTCTGGACTCCACGCTCCGGTTCAGCTTCGGACGGTTCAACACTCTGGAGGAAGTGGATTATTGTATTGAAACCCTGAAAGAATTACTGCCGGTTCTTCGCCGGTATCAGAGAGGATAAACACAGATATGCAGTACAAATCATTTTTAATCAAATATGCGGAAATCGGGACCAAGGGAAAGAACAGATACTTGTTTGAGGATGCCCTGATCAAGCAGATGAAGCGGGCTCTGAAAAACGTGGAAGGCCAGTTTGTGATCTCCAAGGAGTCCGGCCGGATCTATGTGGATACGGAAGGGGAGTATGACTATGACGAGGCGGTGGACGCTCTGAAAAGGGTGTTCGGCATCGTGTGGATCTGCCCCATGGTCCAGTTTGAAGACAGAGATTATGAGAATATCAAGAAACAGGCAGTGGCTTATATGGATGAGGTATATCCGGACAAGCGCCTGACCTTTAAGGTGAATGCCAGAAGAGGAGACAAGAGCTATCCCCATATGTCCGAGGAGATCAACCGGGACGTGGGAGAGGTGATTTTAAATGCCTTTCCGGAAATGAAGGTGGATGTCCATCATCCGGATGTGCTGCTCCATGTGGAAGTGCGGAAGAAGGTAAGCATCTATTCCCTGATGATTCCGGGAGCCGGCGGCATGCCTGTGGGAACCAACGGAAAAGCCATGCTGCTCCTTTCCGGCGGCATCGACAGCCCGGTGGCCGGATGGATGATCGCCAAGAGAGGCGTAAAGATCGACGCCGTTTACTTCCATGCGCCGCCTTATACCAGCGAGCGGGCAAAGCAGAAGGTGGTGGACCTGGCCAGACTGGTGGCGCGGTACTCCGGCCCCATTGCCCTTCACATTGTGAATTTTACGGACATCCAGCTGTACATCTATGACAAATGTCCCCATGAGGAGCTGACCATCATCATGCGCCGCTATATGATGAGGATCGCGGAGCAGATCGCCAATGATACCGGCTGCATCGGTCTGATCACCGGAGAGAGCATCGGCCAGGTGGCTTCCCAGACCATGCAGTCCCTGCTGTGTACCAACGATGCCTGCAGCCTTCCCGTATATCGGCCGCTGATCGGTTTTGACAAGCAGGAGATTGTGGATATTTCCGAGAAAATAGATACTTACGAGACCTCCGTGCTGCCTTATGAGGACTGCTGCACCATTTTTGTGGCCAAGCATCCGGTGACCAAGCCAAATCTGAACGTGATCCGGAAGTCGGAGAGAAATCTGGAGGAAAAAATCGACGAAATGGTGGCGGAAGCCATCAGGACAAAAGAAGTGGTCTGGTGTGACTGACAGAGAAAAAGGCGAAGCGCCGGAATGCGCTTCGCCTTGCTGTCGGAAATTATTATTCAACGATATAAGGAGCCAGGGTGGTAAGAATGGTCTCCAGATTGGATTCGGCATGAATGTTCAGATCGATGGGCTTGGACAGGTCCAGACTGAAGATACCCATGATGGATTTTGCGTCGATGACATATCTTCCGGATACCAGGTCAAAATCCACGTCAAACTTGGTCAGATCGTTTACGAAAGATTTTACTTTATCAATGGAATTTAAAGAAATACGTACAGTTTTCATGTTGAAATATCCTCCTCTACTGCGGTTTCGGAAACCGTTTTTCCTGTTTCCATAGTACAGAGGTATGGGGGAAAAGTCAAGAGGGACTTTTGACGAAAATGGGAATGTACGAAAAATAGAAATGGAGAGAATCATGAGAAAGGCAGCGTTTCATAACCTGGGCTGCAAAGTGAATTCCTACGAGACGGAAGCCATGCAGCAGCAGCTTCAGGAGGCCGGATACGAGATCGTTCCCTTCGCTCCGGGAGCCGATGTATATGTGATCAATACCTGTTCCGTCACCAATGTGGCGGATCGAAAATCCAGACAGATGCTTCACCGCGCAAAAAAGATGAATCCGGAAGCGGTGGTGGTGGCTGCCGGCTGCTACGTTCAGGCTGCGGGAAAAGAGCTGGCGGATAAGGATGAAGCGGTGGATATTGTGATCGGAAATGACCGGAAGGGAGAGCTTCCGGAGATCCTGGAACGCCATTTTCGGGAACACGAAGGGGAAAAGGAGATTTATCTGAAGGATATAGGCAGCTCAGGAGAGTATGAAGAGCTGCATGTGGATCGGATTTCCGATCATACCAGAGCGTTTATCAAGGTACAGGACGGCTGCAATCAGTTCTGCAGCTACTGTATTATCCCTTATACCAGAGGACGGGTGAGAAGCCGGAGGCCGGAGGCCGTGGTGGAGGAGATCCGCGGGCTGGCGGCCCAAGGGTATAAAGAAGCGGTGCTTACAGGGATTCATTTAAGTTCCTACGGGACGGATTTCTCCGGAAATATGGGACTTATGGAGCTTATAGAGGCGGTTCACGGGATTGAGGGAATCGAACGGATCCGTCTGGGTTCTCTGGAACCCAGGCTGATTACGGAGGAATCCGCCGCCCGCCTGGCAGGCTTTGAGAAGCTGTGCCCCCATTTCCACCTATCTCTGCAGAGCGGCTGCGACTCGGTTTTAAAACGGATGAACCGAAAGTACACCACGGAGGAATACCTGGAAGGCTGCCGCCTTCTCCGCAGGTATTTTGACTGTCCGGCCATTACTACGGATGTGATCGTCGGGTTCCCCGGAGAGACGGAGGAGGAATTTCAACAGACGGAAAAATTTGCGGAGACCGTGCAGTTTTATGAAATGCACGTATTCAAATATTCCCGCAGAAAGGGAACGAGAGCGGACCGGATGGACGGCCAGATTCCGGAGCAGGTGAAAAACGAAAGAAGCGACAGGCTGCTGAAGCTGGAGCAGGAAATGTCCCGCCGCTACCGCAGCCAATGGGTAGGCAAACCCGTGGAGGTTCTGCTGGAGGAGGAGACTTTCCTGGACGGCAGGCAGAGGATGACCGGCTGCACCAGGGAATACGTAAAATGCATCCTGGAGAAAAGGCCGGAAATGAAGAGCGGAATGATGGTTCGCGGAACGGCCGTCAGGCTGCTGGACAACGGCCTTCTGGAGGTGCGGGAGGACGGCGACGGCCGGATGTGAGAGGACGGCCGGAAGGGGGGAGGAAAAAATCCCCTTTACGAAACGGAAATTATAGTATAGAATAGTAAAGAACAGTTAAAGGACGTGAGAAACATGGGCGAGATCCACAATACGCAGTATTTTAAAGCAGTGCAGGAAAATAAAATGGATGTGAGCGAGATCCTGGAACAGGTTTACGTGGCGCTGACGGAGAAAGGGTATAATCCCATCAACCAGATCGTAGGCTATATTATGTCCGGAGATCCCACTTACATTACCAGCCATAAGAATGCCAGAAGCCTGATTATGAAGGCGGAACGTGACGAGATCCTGGAAGAACTGATGCAGGTATATATTGATACGAAGTTGAAGTAATAGGGTTCCCGGGCTTTTTGGGGACTGTTGTGGATAAGGGCTGCATTTTAGCAGCCCTTATCCTCTCATGGGGCAAAAAGACCTGCGGAATCGGGAAGGCAGAAAAATTAAGATGAGGATTATGGGACTGGACTACGGTTCCCGCACCGTGGGCGTGGCGGTAAGCGACGCTCTGGGACTGACTGCCCAGGGGGTGGAGACCGTAACGAGAGAAGAAGAGAACAAATTGAGAAAGACACTGCGCCGTATTGAGGAACTGGCCGGCGAATATGAGGTGGACCGGATTGTACTGGGATACCCCAAACATATGAACAATACCCTGGGAGACAGGACGGAGAAAACGGAGGCATTTAAAGAAATGCTGGAGCGCCGTCTGGGTCTTCCTGTGATCTTGTGGGACGAGCGTCTGACAACTGTGGCAGCGGAGCGGATCCTTATGGAAAGCGGCGTGCGCCGGGAAGACAGGAAGGCTGTGGTTGACAAGGTGGCCGCAGGACTGATTCTGCAGGGCTACCTGGACTCCCTGAGCCGGGACGAAGGATAGGAGAAAGGACAGAGATGGAAGAGCGAATCATCATGACGGATGAGAACGGAGAGTCCGTGGAGTTTTTTGTGCTGGAGGAGACCAGAATCCATGGAAAAAATTACCTCCTGGTGACAGATGCGGGAGAGGACGAAGACGGGGAATGCTATATTCTCAGAGATATGTCCCGGACAGAGGACCCGGAAGCAGTGTACGAGTTTGTGGAGGACGATAAGGAGCTGGATGGACTTTACCGTATTTTTTCAGAGCTTCTGGGAGATGCGGATGTGAAGCTGGAGCAGTGACGGCAGGAAAGGGCGCGGATATGAATCAGGAGGATTTCAAAGAATTACTTCGGGAAAAGGGACTGAAGGTGACGTCCCAGAGGCTGCTGGTGCTGCAGATTATGGCAGAGCATCCGGACGAACATCTGACTACGGAGCAGATCTATGATCTGGTGAGAGAGACGAATCCGGAGATCGGACTGGCTACCATTTACCGCACCGTACAGGTTCTGGTGGAACTGCACCTGATCGACAAGATCAGCTTTGACGATGATGTGGCCCGTTATGAGCTGAGAAACAGCAGTACGAAGCACCACCATCACCATGCCATCTGCTTAGGCTGCGGCAAGGTATTTTCATTTGAGGACGATCTGTTGGAAAATCTGGAGGCGGCAGTGGACGAACGCCTGGGATTTTCGGTGGTGGATCATGAAGTAAAGCTTTACGGCTACTGCAGAGACTGCAGAATGAAAATGGAACAAGAATAATTGGAGGTTAGGAACGTTGAAAAAACAGAAAAATGAAAACAAAGCGGGGAAATTAAAGGTCATTCCCTTAGGAGGTCTGGAACAGATCGGAATGAACATTACCGCTATCGAATATGAGGACAGCATTATTGTGGTGGACTGCGGACTGGCGTTCCCCACGGACGATATGCTGGGAATCGACCTGGTCATCCCGGACGTGACCTATTTAAAGCAGAATATCAGCAAGGTGAAGGGCTTTGTGATCACCCACGGCCACGAGGATCATATCGGCGCCCTGCCTTATATCCTGCAGCAGGTGAACGTGCCGGTGTACGGAACCAAGCTGACCATCGGTCTGATCAACAATAAATTAAAAGAGCACAACCTGCTGAAAAATACGAAGAGAAAAGTGGTGAAGCACGGCCAGTCCATCAATCTGGGCTGCTTCCGGGTAGAGTTTATCAAGATCAATCACAGCATTGTGGATGCCTGCGCTTTGGCGATCTTCTCCCCGGCCGGCATTCTTCTTCATACGGGAGATTTTAAGATCGACTATACGCCTGTATTCGGGGAGCCGGCAGACCTGCAGAGGCTGGCGGAGCTGGGAAAGAAAGGCGTGCTGGGAATGCTCTGCGAGAGCACCAATGCTACGAAGCCCGGCTTTACCATGTCGGAGCGGACGGTGGGCAAGACCTTTGACACCATCTTCAATGAGCATAAAAACAACCGGATTCTGGTGGCCACCTTTGCTTCCAACGTGGACCGAGTGCGCCAGATCATCAATTCCGCATATAAATACGGCCGCAAGGTGGTGATTGAGGGCCGGTCCATGGTGAACGTGATCGGAACGGCCACGGAGCTGGGATATATCAAGATTCCGGAAGGAACTCTGATCGATATCGACCAGCTGAAAAATTACAAGCCGGAGCAGACGGTGGTTATTACCACGGGAAGCCAGGGAGAGGCCATGGCGGCTCTGTCCCGCATGGCGTCCGGGCTCCACAAGAAAATCTCCATTCGCCCGAAGGATGTGGTAATTTTAAGCTCTCATCCCATTCCGGGAAATGAGAAGGCGGTGGCAAACGTAATCAACGAGCTCTCCATGAAGGGAGCGGACGTGATCCATGAGGATACCCACGTATCCGGCCACGCTTGTCAGGAAGAGATCAAGCTGATGTATTCTCTTATTAAGCCCAAGTATGCCATCCCCATTCACGGCGAATATCACCACCGTATGGCGAACAAGAGCATTGCCCTGGACATGGGAATTCCCAAGGAAAATATCATTATGATGAATTCCGGAGATGTGATCGAGCTGTGCGAGGAGTCCTGGCACAATGCGGGACGGGTACAGGCCGGAGGCATTTTGGTGGACGGCCTGGGCGGGGGCGATGTGGGAAATATCGTACTGAGAGACCGGCAGAATCTGGCCCAGAACGGCATTATCATTATCGTTCTCACACTGGAAAAATACAGCGGCCAGCTTTTGGCAGGTCCGGATATCGTTTCCAGAGGCTTTGTATATGTGAGAGAGTCGGAGGACTTGATGGGAGAGGCCAGAAAGGTGGTCCTGGATGCAGTGGAGGACTGTCTGTACCATCATGTAAATGACTGGGGCAAGATCAAGAACATTATCAGGGACAGCTTAAGCGATTTCCTGTGGAAGAAGATGAAGCGCAATCCCATGATTCTGCCGATTATCATGGAAGTGGAATAACAGGAGAGATTTTTTATGAGCAATGGAAGCAGCGGGCAGGGAGCGGCAGGAACGGCTCTGGGTGTGATCGCAAGAATTCTGATCTACGGAGCGGTCCTGGTGCTGCTGGCGGGAGGAGCAAAAATGGGCTACGAGTTCGGCCGGGAGATATTCTGTCCCGCTGCCATGACCGGGGAGCCGGGAGTGGAGAAGCAGGTGACCATCGGAGAGGACAATTCCCCTTCGGAGATCGCTGAGGCTCTGGAGGAAAACGGCCTGATCGGAAGCAGATTGATATTTTTGATTCAGGCCAGGCTGTTTGAAACCGAGTTCCAGCCGGGAACCTACGTTCTCAGCACGGCTATGGATTCCAGAGAAATTCTGGAGGTTCTCAGCGGAAACGTGCAGGAGGACGCCGGGGAAGGAACGGAAGCATGACGGAAAATGAAAGAATCGCAGATTATATCCGGTCTCTGGACGGAGGGAACGGCTCCCTTCTGGACGGGATCGAGAAAAATGCAAAAGAAAAAAACGTGCCGATTATCCGCAAGGAGACGTCGGCATTTTTAAAGACCCTGGTGGCGGCTAAGCAGCCCGGACGGATCCTGGAGGTGGGAACGGCAGTGGGCTACTCCGCCCTTCTCATGTGCCGGGTCATGCCGGAGCACTGCCGGATTACCACAATAGAAAAATTCCCTCCCAGGATTGCTGCGGCAAAGGAAAATTTCCGAGCTGCCGGAGAGGAAAAACGAATCACCCTTCTGGAGGGAGATGCGGAGGAACTCCTCCCATCTCTGGACGGAACGTTTGACTTCGTGTTTATGGATGCGGCCAAGGGGCAGTATCTTCACTGGCTGCCCATGATTCTGGAGAGGATGCCTGTGGGAGGAATTCTGTTTTCCGATAATGTGCTGCAGGACGGGGATGTGATTCAGTCCCGGTTTGCGGTGGAACGGAGGGACAGGACCATTCATAAGCGGATGAGAGAGTATCTGTTCTGCCTAACCCACAGCGAACAGCTTCAGACGGCCGTTCTGCCCGTAGGAGACGGGGCGGCGGTGAGCGTGAAGATCCGATAACAGAGAGGAATGCTATGAGAAAAACAGAGCTTTTGATACCGGCGGGAAGTCTGGAGGTTTTAAAGGTGGCGGTGCTCTACGGAGCAGATGCGGTTTACCTGGGAGGAGAAGCCTTCGGCCTCCGCGCCAAAGCGAAAAATTTCACCAATGAAGAGATCCGGGAAGGGATCGCCTTTGCCCATGAACGGGGAGTGAAGGTCTATATTACGGCCAATATTCTGGCTCATAACCGGGATCTGGACGGGGTGGAGGCATACTTTAAGGAGCTGAAGGAGATCGGTCCGGACGGACTGATCATTTCCGATCCGGGAGTATTTGCCGCAGCCAGACGGATTTGTCCGGAGATTGAGATTCATATCAGCACCCAGGCCAACAATACCAATTACGGAACCTACCGTTTCTGGTGGGAGCGGGGAGCAAAGCGGGTAGTGTCCGCCAGGGAGCTGTCCTTGGAAGAGATCCGGCAGATCCGGGAACATATTCCGGAGGAGATGCAGATTGAAAGCTTCATTCACGGGGCCATGTGCATTTCCTATTCCGGGCGGTGCCTGCTGAGCAATTTTCTCACCGGGCGGGATGCCAATCAGGGAGCCTGCACCCATCCCTGCCGCTGGAAATATGCCTTGGCGGAGGAGACCAGACCGGGGGAGTACTTTCCTGTGGAGGAAAACGAGAGAGGAACCTTTATTTTCAACTCCAAAGATCTGTGCATGATTGAGCACATTCCGGAGATGACGGAAGCGGGCATCGACAGCTTCAAGATCGAGGGAAGGATGAAAACGGCCCTCTATGTGGCGACGGTGACCAGAGCCTACCGTCTGGCCATCGACGCCTTCAGACGGGACCCTAAGGAGTACGAGGACAATCTGGAGTGGTATAAAGAAGAGATCGGGAAATGCACCAACCGGGACTTTACCACCGGCTTCTATTTCGGAAAGCCGGGAGCGGACGCTCAGATCTATGACAACAGCACCTATATCACCAACTACGTTTATCTGGGACGGGTGGATTCCGTAAATGAAAAGGGATACTGCCGGCTGGAGCAGAAAAACAAATTCTCCGTGGGAGAAGAGCTGGAGCTGATGAAGCCGGACGGCAGGAATATCCCCGTGAAGGTGGCCGGGATCTGGGATACGGACGGAAATCCTCAGGAGAGCTGTCCCCATGCCCGCCAGATCATAGACGTGGATCTGGGAATAATCCCGGAGCCTTATGACATCCTGCGCCGCAGAGCGGAGGAGGAAACACAGAAATGAGAAAGATTGCGGCAGTCCGAAAGGAGGTGCCGCTTTCTGGCTATACAAAGAATGAAGTGGAGGAGGAGACATGGGCTGGATACTGGGAATCAGCAGCATGCTGTGTTTTGGCTATTTTATTATGATCATGATCTATTCAGGTCCCGGAACGTCCTTTGCCGTCATCTGGCTGATTCTGGCGCTCTGCCTGGGAGCGGGAGCCAGCGGCCGTCTGGTAGGCCGGCTGAGAGGAAGCGGACTTCCCCTCTGGCTCCGTGTCTCTTCCGCCACGATTCTGGCCACCGGTCTGGTGGTGTTTGTGATCGTGGAGATCCTGGTTTTTACGGGGGTAGCCCGGGAGGACCCGAAGGGGCTGGACTATGTGATTGTTCTGGGCGCGAAGGTACAGAAGGAGGGGATCAGCAAGTCCCTGAAAATGCGCCTGGACAAGGCGATTCAGTACAGTGAGGAAAATCCGGATACCATATTCGTCCTGTCCGGAGGAAAGGGAAAGGATGAGCCTGTGGCGGAAGCCCAGGCCATGTATGACTATCTGGTATATAACGGAGTTCCGGAGGAGAAGCTTCTGATGGAGCTTCAGTCCACCAGCACGGTGGAAAACATTGCCTACAGCCGGCTGATAATTGAACAGGATGTGGCCAGAAGGACAGAGCTGGAAGCGAGAAAAAAGCGGCAGGAGCGGATCATGGGAATGACGCCTGTGGGACCGGAGGGCAGCCTGCGTCTGTTTCGGGGAATTACCCCCGGTGATTTTGCCATCGAGGCTCCGGAAAAACCGGTGCAGATCGGTGTGCTGACCAGCAATTTTCACCTGTTCCGCGCCATGGCGATCGGGAAAAAGTGGGGAATTCCGGATATTCAGGGAATTGCCGCACCCAGCGAGAGGTGGATGCTTCCTCATTTCTGCGTTCGGGAATGCGCCGCCATATTAAAAGATAAATTAATGGGCAATATGTAAATACAGAGACAGAAAGGATGAGATGCCATGAGAGAGTTAGAGAGCCTGAAAAGACTGGAAGCCTATGAGACGGAGGAACTGAGAACAATCGGAGAGCTGAATTCTCAGGGAGCTGTGCTGCGGCATAAAAAGACGGGGGCCAGAATTTTCCTTCTTTCCAATGACGACAATAACAAGGTGTTCTGCATCGGCTTCCGTACGCCGCCGAAGGATTCCACCGGTCTGCCCCATATTCTGGAGCACAGCGTGCTCTGCGGATCGGAAAAATTTCCGGTAAAGGATCCCTTTGTGGAGCTGGTGAAAGGATCGCTGAACACATTCCTGAACGCCATGACTTATCCGGATAAAACCGTATATCCGGTGGCCAGCTGCAACGAAAAAGATTTTCAGAATCTGATGGATGTGTATATGGATGCGGTGCTCCATCCCAATATCTATAAAGAGGAAAAGATCTTCCGCCAGGAAGGCTGGCACTATGAGCTGGAGTCGGAGGACGGTCCGCTGACCATCAACGGTGTGGTTTACAATGAGATGAAAGGGGTCTATTCCTCTCCGGAGAGCGTGCTGGACCGCTGGATTCAGAAGCTTCTCTATCCCGACAACTGCTATACTCAGGAGTCAGGGGGAGATCCGGAAGTGATTCCGGAGCTGACCTATGAACAGTTCCTGCAGTTCCACAGCACCTATTACCATCCTTCCAACAGCTACATCTATCTGTACGGCGATATGGATATGGAAGAAAAGCTCATCTGGCTGGACAGGGAATATCTTTCCCGCTATGAAGCCAGACCGGTGGACTCCGCCATTCCCATGCAGAAACCCTTTGAGAAGCCGGTGGAAGAAGAGATCTTCTATTCCATTACGGAGGAGGAGCCGGAGGAGCATGCCACCTATCTGTCGGTGAACACGGTGGTGGGAACAGATCTGGATCCCAAGCTCTGCATGGCGTTCCAGATTCTGGAATACGCCCTGATTAATGTGCCCGGCGCTCCCTTAAAGCAGGCTCTCATAGATGCGGGGATCGGAGAGGATATTCTGGGAGGCTATGAAAACGGCATTCTTCAGCCCTATTTTTCCGTAGTGGCCAAGGGAGCGGAAAAAGAGCAGAAAGGGGAATTCCTGGCTGTGGTGAAGGGAACCTTAAGGAAGCTGGCCGATCAGGGTCTGGACAGAAAGAGCCTGCTGTCCGGCATCAATTACTATGAGTTCCGCAGCAGGGAAGCAGATTACGGAACGGCTCCCAAGGGGCTGATGTACGGCCTCCAGTCTCTGGACAGCTGGCTTTATGACGGAGATCCCATGATGCATCTGGCTTACGGGGAGACCTTTGAATTTTTGAAAAAAGCCGTGGAGGAAGGATATTTTGAAAAGCTGATCCGGGATTATCTGCTGGACAATCCGTCGGAGGCGGTGATTATCGTTTCTCCCAAGAGAAATCTGACGGCGCAGAAAGAGGCTGCTCTGGCTGAAAAGCTGGCGGAGTACAAAGCCTCTCTGCCGGATGAGGAGATAAAAAGACTGGTGGAGGAGACGAAGGCTCTGAAGGCTTACCAGGACGAGCCATCTCCCAAGGAGGAGCTGGAGAAAATTCCGCTTCTGAAGCGGGAGGATATTGAGCCGAAGGCGGAAAAGCTCATCTGGGAAGAAGGGGAGGCCGGCGGAATTAAGGTGATCCGCCACGAGATGTTCACCTCCGGAATTACCTATCTGAAGCTGCTGTTCGGCACTGACCGGATTCCCACGGAGGACCTCCCTTATGTGGGTCTGCTGAAATCTGTACTGGGCTATGTGAATACGGAGCATTACACCTATTCCCAGCTGGCCAGCGAGATCTTTTTAAACAGCGGCGGCGTGAATTTCGGAGTCACCTCCTATCCCAACCTGGAGGAGCCTGAGAATTTCACCGGAGTCTTTTCCGCAGATGTGAAGGTACTTTCGGAAAAGCTGGATTTCGGTTTTTCCATTCTGAAGGAGATCCTTACCTCTTCTGTCCTGGACGATGAGAAGCGGCTGGGAGAAATCCTGGGAGAGACCCGCTCCAGGGCGAAGATGAAAATCGAAAATGCCGGTCATTCGGCGGCAGTGTCCCGCGCGACGTCCTATTTTTCTCCCACGGCGGCTTTCAATGAGCTGACGGGAGGAATCGGTTATTACCACTTCCTGGAGAAGACGGCAAGGGAATTTCCGGAGAAAAAGAATGAGATTATAAACAAACTGAAGGAAGTCTGTGAGAAGCTGTTTACCAGAGGAAATCTTCTGGTGAGCTGTACCGGCGACGGAAAAGGGTTTGAGAATCTGGACCGTGAGGTGGTCCGCTTTGCGGACGGGCTCCCGGCAGGAGGTCCCTCTTTCCCGTTCCGGTGGACGAAAGGCTGCAGAAATGAAGGATTTAAGAGCGCTTCCCAGGTAAACTATGTGGCTCGGTGCGGAAACTTCCGCGACAGAGGATTTTCCTATACGGGAGCGCTGAAGATCCTGAAGGTAATGCTCAGCTACGATTATCTGTGGCTGAATATCCGGGTAAAAGGCGGAGCTTACGGCTGCATGAGCGGATTCGGCCGTTCCGGAGAGGGCTATCTGGTGTCCTACCGTGATCCCAATCTGAGAGAAACCAATGCCGTCTACGAGGGAGTGGTGGATTATCTGCGCAGCTTCCGGGCAGACGAGAGGGATATGACCAAGTTCGTCATCGGCACCATCAGTGATCTGGACACGCCCCTTACTCCTTCCATCCGGGGAAGCAGAGGACTTTCGGCCTATCTTTCAGGGGTGACTCAGGAAATGATGCAGCAGGAGAGGGATCAGGTGCTTTCCGCCACGGCGGAAGACATCCGGGCACTGGCGGATACGGTTCAGGCCGTTCTGGATACGGGAGCGTTCTGCGTGCTGGGAAATGAAGATAAGATCGAAGGGGCGAAGGACCTGTTCGGTGAGACCAAGAACCTCTATCTGGCATAGAGATTACGAAGGAGATTGAAATGGAATATACGAAAAAATCCGGCTTTGCCACCCTGATCGGCAGGCCCAACGTGGGAAAGTCCACGCTGATGAACCATCTGATCGGTCAGAAGATCGCCATTACGTCGGATAAGCCTCAGACCACCAGAAACCGCATTCAGACGGTGTATACCGATGAGCGGGGTCAGATCATTTTCCTGGATACGCCCGGTATCCATAAGGCGAAAAACAAGCTGGGAGAATATATGGTGAACGTGGCGGAGCACACTCTCAAGGAGGTGGATGTGATCCTCTGGCTGGTGGAGCCCACCACCTTCATCGGCGCGGGAGAGCGCCATATTGCGGAGCAACTGAACCGGGTAAAGACGCCGGTGATCCTGGTGATCAACAAAATCGATACGGTGAAAAACCAGGAGGAGATTCTTACGTTCATCGGGGCATATAAGGATATCTGTCCCTTTGCGGAGATCGTGCCCGTATCAGCCCTCAGAAAAAAGAATACGGATGTGCTGCTGGAACAGATCTTTAAATATCTTCCCTACGGTCCCCAGTATTATGACGAGGATACGGTGACTGATCAGCCCATGCGCCAGATTGCCGCGGAGCTGATCCGGGAAAAGGCCCTCCGCCTTCTTTCCGATGAGATTCCCCACGGCATTGCGGTGACCATTGAGAAGATGACGGAGCGGAAAAACGGCATTATGGATATAGAGGCCAGCATTGTATGCGAGAGGGATTCCCATAAGGGGATTATCATCGGAAAAAACGGCTCCATGCTGAAAAAGATCGGCTCCGCCGCCAGAACGGAGATTGAGGCTTTGGTGGAGACCCAGGTAAACCTCCAGCTCTGGGTAAAGGTGCGGAGGGAATGGCGGGACAGTGAAATCTATATGAAGAATTACGGTTATGACGTAAAAGATACGTAAGACAGGTGAGAAGGATTGCGGGATTGCGTGGTATTGACCGGTATGGTGCTGCGGGCGGCGCCGTCGGGAGAGGGAGACAGAAGACTGGTGATGCTTACCAGGGAGAGAGGCAGGATCACTGTTTTTGCCAGAGGGGCCAGAAGGCCGGGAAGTCCGTTTCTGGCAGCCTGCCGTCCGTTTTCCTTCGGCAGATTCAGCCTCTATGAGGGAAGGGATGCCTATAATCTGCAGAGTGCGGAGATCACGGCTTACTTCGAAGAGTTTTCCTTCGATATGGAGGGAGCCTGCTACGGGTCCTACTTTCTGGAGGTGGCGGAATATTTTGCACGGGAAAACCTGGACGGCACGGAGCTTCTGACTCTGGTCTATCAGTCTCTGAAGGCTCTGCTGAAGGAGGCCATTCCCAACGAGCTGGTCCGGCGGGTATTTGAACTGAAGGCCATGGTGCTCAACGGAGAGTATACGCAGCTGCCTCCCCTGGCTGTGGGGGAATCGGCTTCCTATACCTGGGAATATGTGGTGTCCGCTCCGCTGAACAGGCTTTATACCTTCACTGTGACGGAAACGGTGCTGAAGGAATTCGGCCGCTGTGTGGATGAGGCCCTGCGGAGGTTCCTTCCAAGGCAGTTTCAGTCCCTGGAAATTTTGAAGACCATGACGGGAATCCGATGAGCTTTCAGGGAAATTTGCGCCGCCTCTTGAAAAGAATTCCAAAAGCAAGTATAATGTGAACACTTGGCAGAGAACGGAGCGCCGCCGTTCCGCTTGCTGCCGGAAGATTCTATGTGCAGAAATTAGGAGGAGAACAATGAAAAAAGGGGCAGCGGTATTCCTGACGGCTGCCGGTCTGGCTGCGGCTGCCGGCTGCGGGCAGGGAGCCGGAGGAAATGAGTTTGCGCCGGCGGGAAACAGTATCTACATTTCCGAGGAAGGAACGGTTTCCAGCGCTTTTGTGGAGCCCTATGAGGAAAATTATTATACGCAGGAGGACTTGAAGGCTTATCTTGACCGGACGTTGGCGGAGCAGTATCCGGAAGTGTCCGTGACGCTTCGGGAATGCAGCGTGGAAAACGGTTCCATGAAGGCCGTATTTGACTACGGCACTCCGGGAGACCTGGTGGCATTTCTGGAGGACCAGAAAAGCGAGGATCTGAATGTGACCGGACTGAAGGTGGAAAAGCTGGAGGACGGAGTGGCTCAGGGAAGCATTTCCGGAGGGGAACTGGTGAGCGTTTCCGACGGAAAGCCGGCAGATTTTCAGACGCTGGCCGGGACAGACGGGTTCCTGGTGACCGTTGAGGGAACGGCGTCTGTGCAGACAGAGGGAAAGATTTTATATGTGTCTGAGGGCGTGGAGGCGACGGAGCGGGAGGCTGTGACGCCCGAAGGATCATCATATATTATTTTTAAATAAGAGGAAAGAGGTAAGGACAGATGGAAAAGACAATGGAAAAAATCGTGGCTCTGGCAAAGGGCAGAGGATTTGTATATCCCGGCTCTGAGATTTACGGGGGCCTTGCCAATACATGGGATTACGGCAACCTGGGCGTGGAGCTGAAAAACAATGTGAAAAAAGCCTGGTGGCAGAAATTTATTATGGAAAGCCCGTATAATGTGGGCGTGGACTGCGCCATTCTGATGAATTCCCAGACCTGGGTGGCTTCCGGACATCTGGGCGGCTTTTCCGATCCCCTTATGGACTGCAAGAGCTGCAAGGAGCGCTTCCGCGCGGACAAGCTCATCGAGGACTATATGGAGGAGAACGGCATCACTCCCGAAGGCTCCGTAGACGGCTGGAGTCAGGAGGAGATGAAGAATTACATTGAGGAGCACAATATCTGCTGCCCCAGCTGCGGAAAACACGATTTTACGGACATCCGTCAGTTCAACCTGATGTTCAAGACCTTCCAGGGCGTTACGGAGGACGCGAAGAATACGGTGTACTTAAGACCGGAAACGGCTCAGGGTATTTTCGTAAACTTCAAGAACGTACAGAGAACTTCCAGAAAGAAGATTCCGTTCGGAATCGGGCAGATCGGAAAATCCTTCCGCAATGAGATTACTCCCGGAAACTTTACCTTCCGTACCAGAGAGTTCGAGCAGATGGAGCTGGAATTCTTCTGCAAGCCGGGCACCGATCTGGAGTGGTTTTCCTACTGGAAGGCATTCTGCATCAACTGGCTGAAGGCTCTGGGAATCAAGGACGACGAGATGAGAGCCAGAGACCATTCTCCGGAGGAGCTGTGCTTCTACAGCAAAGCCACCACGGACATTGAGTTTAAATTCCCCTTCGGCTGGGGCGAGCTGTGGGGCATTGCCGACCGTACCGATTATGACCTGACTCAGCATCAGAACGTATCCGGCCAGGATATGACCTATTTTGACGACGAGAACAAGGATAGATACATCCCTTATGTAATTGAGCCTTCTCTGGGAGCGGACAGGGTAACTCTTGCGTTCCTCTGCGCTGCCTATGATGAGGAGGAGATCGGCGAGGGAGACGTGAGAACGGTCCTCCACTTCCATCCGGCGATTGCTCCCGTAAAGGTAGGCGTTCTGCCTCTGTCCAAGAAGCTTAACGAAGGGGCGGAGAAGATCTACGCCGAGCTTTCCAAGTATTACAACTGTGAATTTGACGACAGAGGAAATATCGGAAAGCGCTACAGAAGACAGGATGAAATCGGCACGCCGTTCTGCATCACCTATGACTTTGAGTCGGAAACGGACCAGGCGGTGACTGTGCGTGACCGTGACACCATGGAGCAGGTCCGCGTGCCTATCGCGGAGCTGAAGGCATATTTTGAGGACAAGTTCCGCTTTTAAAATCTGCCGTATCTGAGATTCGGGAACCGCTGCGCAACAGCGGTTCCTTTTTAACAGGAGGAAGATTGAAAATGAATAGTAGAGGGTATCCATTCCCTTAATCGCATGACAAACAAGCCATCTTTCGATGGCCGCTTTAAAAATTGAATATTGAAAAGTTAAGGTTATGCAGTTGC
>CALWEP010000077.1 GCA_944377325.1 uncultured Lachnospiraceae bacterium | reverse complement strand
ACTTCAAGCTGCTAAAGGACAGGAACATCTATGAGAACGTGGCCTTCGCTCAGCGGGTGATCGGCGTGCCGCCCAGAAGAATACGGGAAAATGTGCCGGAGATGCTCAAGCTGGTGGGATTGTCCTCAAAATACAAATTTTATCCGAATCAGCTTTCCGGGGGAGAGCAGCAGCGGGTGGCTATCGCCCGCGCTCTGATCAACAATCCGGAGGTGCTGCTGGCAGATGAGCCCACCGGCAATCTGGACCGGCAGAACGCAGACGAGATTATGGAACTGCTTGCGGAGATCAACGCCCAGGGGACTACGGTGATCGTGGTGACCCACAGCCAGGAGATAGTAAACAGCATGAAAAAACGGGTGATTACCATGGACAAAGGAATGGTAGTCAGCGATAAGAGGGGCGGTGAGATCTGTGAGATTCAGCACAATCTGTTATAGCTTCAGGCAAGGAATAAAAAATATATGCAGAAACAGCTTATTTTCCCTGGCATCCGTGGCGACGATTTCTGCGTGTATTTTTTTATTTTGCCTGTTCTTTTCCATTATTTCCAACATCAGAAATATGGCATATCTGGCGGAGACAACCATCGGCGTTACCGTGTTTTTCAATGACGGGCTGACGGAGGATGAGATTCTGGCTATCGGCGGGGAAATCGGTCAGAGGCCGGAGGTGAAGGAAATGAATTATATCTCGGCGGAGCAGGCCTGGGAAACCTTTCAGGCGGAATACTTTGCCGGGATGGAGGAGCTGGCGGAGGGGTTCGCCCAGGACAATCCTCTGGCCTCTTCTGCCTCCTATGAGATTTTTCTGAAGGATATTTCCCAGCAGGATATGCTGGTTTCCTATCTGCAGAGTTTGGAAGGAGTGAGAAAGGTCAACTATTCCAACGATCTGGTGGCCGGCTTTACCAACCTGAACCGCCTGGTAGGAATTCTGTCGGTGGTTATCATCGGCCTGCTGCTGTCGGTATCCGTATTCCTGATCAGCAATACCATTCACGTAGCGGCTGCCTTCCGGAAAACGGAGAATCAGATTATGCGGCTGATCGGAGCGACGAATTTTATGATCCGTGCGCCCTTCGTTGTAGAGGGGGTAGTGCTGGGACTGGCGGGAGCGCTGATTCCGCTGGCAGCCACTTATGTGCTTTACGGCAGAATGGTGGAGTATGTGGGAGAACGCTTTTCCGGTACGGCAGGGGGGATGGGAGGAGTGCTGAGCCTTCTTCCCCTGGAGCAGCTCTTTCCTACCATGGCGGCGGTTGCCATGGCTCTGGGAGTGGGAATCGGATTTTTTGTAAGCTTCTTTACGATCCGGAAGCATCTGAAAGTATAGGAGGCAGCCTATGAGAAAAAGAAATGCGGCTGCCGCCCTTTTGCTGGCTGCGGGCTTTTCCCTGACCTTTCAGGGCTATCAGTCCTATGCCACCAAGACGGAGATAGACAGCGCAAAGGAAGAGAAATCCTCTCTTGAGGAGGAAAAGAAAAAGGTGGAAGGCACCTTGAAGGAGCTGGAGAACCTGAAAAGCGACACGGCCGCCTATGTGGAACGGCTGGATGCCAGTCTGTCTGCTCTGGATGCGGAACTGACGGAGCTGGCCGGCCGGATTTCCGGCAAGGAGGAGGAAATATCCGCCGCCCAGGAGGATCTGGAAGAGGCGAAGGCAGTGGAGCAGGAGCAGTATGAGGCTATGAAGCTGCGGATCCGGTATATGTATGAGCGGGGAGAGACCAGTTTCTGGGATATGCTGGCGGGAGCGGAGAGCGTTTCCCAGATGCTGAACCGGGCGGAATACATCTCCCAGATCTCACGGTATGACCGGGAGAAGCTGGAAGAATACGTTCAGGCGAAGGAGAACATTGCGGAGAAGGAGGCCGGGCTGCAGCGGGAGAGGGAGGAGCTTGTATCTCTTCAGCAGTCCACAGAGGCCAAGCAGCAGTCCATGGAGACGCTGATGGCGGAGAAGACGGCGGAGCTGCAGAATTATGAGAATCAGATTGCGGGAGTTCAGGATCAGCTGACGGAATATGAGAAGGATATCCAAGCCCAGGAGGCGAAGATCCGCGCCATTGAAGAGGAGATGAAGCGGAAGGAAGAGGAAGCCAGAAAGAAGGCGGAGGCTGCCGGGCAGACGTATACCACAGTGAATTTGGGGAATATTAGCTTTATATGGCCCTGTCCTTCCAGCAGCCGGATTACCTCCCAGTTCGGAGACCGGACTTCGCCTACGGAGGGAGCCTCCACCGACCACAAGGGAGTGGATATCGGAGCGGCTTCGGGGAGCGATATTCTGGCTGCGGCATCCGGTACGGTGACTATTTCTACATACAGCGTTTCCGCCGGCAATTATATTATGATTGATCACGGAGGCGGCGTTTCTACCGTTTACATGCACTGTTCTTCCAGACTGGTTTCCGTGGGAGATGAGGTGAAGCAGGGGCAGGTGATCGGAAAGGTGGGGTCTACCGGGTATTCTACGGGACCGCATCTGCATTTTGGGATCAGGGCCAACGGAGCTTATGTGAATCCTCTGACCTACGTAAGCCCGTAAAGAGATAGGAGAGTTAAAGCAAGTGGACAGCAGAAATAAATTTTGGAAGGGCGTGCTGGTAGGCGCGCTGGTGACGGCCTTTGCCGGGCTGATTATTATCGGAATGGCGGCGGGAATCTGGCTGGTGGGAAAGGTAGTGATGGGAAATCAGGCTTCCGGCCCGGAAAACGGACGGGCAACTGCCAGCGAGATCACTCTGGATGTGGACAGGATCAGTCAGAAGATCGAACTGATTCAGGGAATCATAAATGAAAACTATCTGTTTGATGAAGATCCGGAAATGGTGGAGAGCGGCATTTTCATGGGAATGATGGCCGGCTTGGGAGATCCCTATTCCACCTATTACACGAAGGAGGATTTCCAGGATCTGATGGAAAACAGCATTGAGGGGGAATACTGCGGCATCGGAGCGCTGATCAGCCAGAATCGTTCCACCATGCTGATGGAGGTGCTGAGGGTGTTCGAGGGGGCCCCCTGCGAAAAGGCAGGGATGCTTCCGGGGGACATTATTACCGGAGTGGACGGAGAAGACGTTTCCGGCATGGAGCTGGATCTGGTGGTGAGCAATTATCTGAAAGGTGAGGAAGGCACGGAGGTGACCGTCACCGTTTACCGCCAGAGTACGGAAGAGTATCTGGATCTGGTGATGACCAGGGAAAATATTGAGACTCCTACGGTGGAGCATGAGATGCTGGAGGAGGAAGTGGGTTATGTGCTGGTCACCCAGTTTGAGGGAGTGACCGCAGATCAGTTCCGGGCGGCAGTGGAGGATTTGGAGAGTCAGGGCATGGAGAAGCTGATTATCGACCTGAGGAACAATCCCGGAGGCCTGCTGGACGAGGCGGTGGAGATGGCCGCCTACCTGCTGCCGGACGGAACCATTGTCCGGACGGAATATAAGAACGGGGAGGGGGATGAGTACTTCTCCAAGGACGGCAAGCTGCAGGCCAGCACTACCGCGGGAACGAAGCTTTCCCAGTATCCCATGGAGGACAGCCATGAGCTGGATATTCCCATAGTGATTCTGGTAAACGGGAATTCTGCCAGCGCAGCGGAGGTATTTGCAGGCGCCATGAGGGACTTTGACCGGGCGGAGCTGGTGGGAACCACCACCTTCGGCAAAGGGATTGTACAGAGCGTGATCCCGTTCACCGACGGAGATGCCATAAAGATTACCACAGCCCATTACTTTACTCCCAGCGGCTATGACCTTCACGGAAAAGGCCTTGAACCGGATGTGGAGGAAGAACTGTCGGAAGACCTGGCGGGCCGTGCGACGGTAGAGCTGACGGAGGACAACCAGGTGCAGAAGGCGCTGGAAGTTTTGGCGGATATGGAATCGTAAAATGAGAAAAAGAGCCTCGGGGAAGGAGCAGCGCAGCTCCCGCCCTGAGGCTTTTCTTTTGCTTTAGGTTACCGGCGAAGGGAACGGAGCGTCTCCAGGAAGGAGCGCACGGCTTCCTCCGGCGTGGCCCAGGAGGTTACCAGACGGACGGCATGGCTGGAATCTCCGATTTTTTCCTGAATATTAAAGGAAAAGTCCTGGGACAGTCTGTCGATGAGCGCATCCGGAAAGATGGGGAACAGCTGATTGCTCATGGACTGGGAGAGGAAGGAGAAGCCTTCCTCCTCCAGGCCCTTCCGGAGAATATCTGCCATATGATTGGCGTGAGCGGCCATTTCATAGAACAGCCCGTCTTTGAACAGAGTTTCAAACTGAATGCCCAGGAGCCATCCTTTTGCCAGCATGGCGCCTCTCTGCTTGATAATGAAACGGAATTCTCTGTCAATGGCAGGGTTGAGGATCACAACCGCTTCTCCGAACAGAGCCCCGTTTTTTGTTCCGCCGATATAGAAAACGTCTGTGAGGGCGGCGATATCGGCAATGGTCAGGTCATTGACGGAACTGGTGAGGGCAGCCCCCAGACGGGCGCCGTCCAGGAAGAGGTACAGATCGTTCCGGCGGCAGACGCGGGAGAGCTCTTCTAACTCCGCTTTTGTATACTGGGTGCCGATCTCTGTGGTATTGGAAATGTAGACCATTTTCGGCTTCACCATATGTTCATCCGTATGAGCCTCCAGAACCTGACGCACCATCTGCGGGGTGAGCTTGCCGTCGGGGGAAGGAACGGCCAGCACTTTGTGGCCGGTGGCTTCCACGGCGCCGGTCTCGTGAACGTTAATATGGCCGGTGTCAGCGCAGATTACGGCCTCCCAGGGGCGCAGCGCAGCGGCGATGACGATCAGATTGGCCTGGGTTCCGCCCACCAGAAAGTGGACCTGGGCGTCCTCCCTGCCCGCTTCCCTGCGGATCCGTGCTCTGGCAGCGCCGCAGTGGTCCTCGTCCATGCCGTAGCCGGTGTGCTGGACCAGGTTGGCGTCCATAAGTGCCTTGAGAATATGGGGATGGGCTCCCTCGCTGTAGTCATTGGTAAAGCTGTACATGATATGATTATCCTCCCTGCTGTCTGAAATGATTATGATAGCATCATAACGCAAACGGGAAAGAATGTCCATAGAACAGGGAAGGTTCATATGGTTCTGGCGGAAAGGAATTTCGTCTGGTATAATAAATCCAAGGCCATCGCGGCCTGAAGAGACGGCAAAGGAGGATGGAAATGGTCATAATCCGAAATGAGGAGGAAAAGGACTGCCGCACGGTGGAGGAGATCACAAGAAAGGCGTTTTACAATCAGTACATTCCCGGCTGTGTGGAGCATTATCTGGTCCATGTGATGAGGGACCATGAGGATTTTATAAAGGAACTGGATTTTGTGCTGGAGCTGGACGGCCGGGTTATTGGAAACATCATGTATACAAAGGCAAGGCTGACGGATGAGAACGGGGCAGAGAAGAATATCCTCACATTCGGCCCCGTATCCGTTCTGCCGGAATACCAGAGAAAAGGATACGGAAAGATGCTGATGGAGCATTCCTTCCGCAAGGCTGAGGAAATGGGATATGAGGCGGTTGTCATATTCGGAAGTCCGGCCAATTATGTGGCGCGGGGCTTCGTAAGCTGCCGGAAGTGGAATATATCCGCGGAAGACGGCAGATTTCCCGCCGCTATGCTGGTGAAGGTTTTTTCCGGACAGGGACTGGAGGGAAAGAGATGGGTCTATCATGACAGCCCGGTTATGGCTGTTTCCCAGGAGGAGGCCATGGCCTATGATGATACTCTGGAGCCTATGGAAAAAAGGCATCAGCCCAGTCAGGAGGAATTTTATATTATGAGCCGTTCGTTTGTGGAGGGAGAATAGACTCCGCAGGCCGGCAGCGATGAAAGGAGAAGAAGGATGAGGATCGAGGAATGGAGAAAAAACCTGTACATATTGGATGACGGAAGAGTGCGGGAATTCCTGATTGTGGGAGAAGACCGAGCGCTCCTGATCGATACGGGGTTTGCGGACAGCGGAGTGAAGGACCGGGTGGAGGAGCTGACCGACCTGCCGGTGACGGTGCTGCTGACTCACGGAGATGTGGATCATGTGGGAGGGGCAGGGGCATTTTCCCAGTGCTTTCTTCATGAAAAGGACTGGCACCTTATTCGGGATGAAAAGGTATGCCTGAAAAAGCTTCAGGAAGGGGATCGGTTTTCCTGCGGCGGCTACACGCTGGAGGTGATTGAAATTCCCGGCCATACCTACGGAAGCGTGGCTTTTCTGGACAGGGAAAAGGGACTTCTGATTTCGGGAGATTCGGTGCAGAAGGACGGCCCTATCTTCATGTTCGGGGCGCACCGCAGCCTGGAGCTTTATCTGGAAAGCCAGAAAAAGCTGATGGCCATGGCCGATCAGTTTCAGGTGATTCTGCCCAGCCACCATGACTGCCCCATCGACCCTGGCTTTATTGAAAAAAATCTTCTGGACGCCGCTGCCCTGAAGGAGGGCAGGCTGCAGGGAGAGAAGCATCCGTCCAAGCCCTGCATGTCATACAGGGGAACGTATACGGAGTTTTACTACTGAAAGGACAGGGAGGAGGAAGAACATGAAATATTCCATTGAAGGGGACAGCCTGCCTGCAGTTGTGGTTCGGCTGGAAGCGGGAGAGAGCATGATCAGTGAGGTGGGAGGCCGCACCTGGTATTTGGGACCGATTGTTACGGAAACGAAGGCGGAGGGAGGTCTGGGAAAGGCATTGGGCCGTATGTTTGCGGGAGAGAGCCTGTTTATGAGCAGATATACGGCTCAAGGTCCCGCGGAGATCGGCTTTGCCTCCTCGTTTCCGGGGCGCATTGTGGCCAGAGAACTGGCTGACGGGGAGAGCGTCATCTGCCAGAAAACGGCTTTCCTGTGCGCTACTGCGGGAGTGGAGCTGTCCGTATATCTGCAGAAAAAGCTGAGCTCCGGTTTGGTGGGAGGCGAGGGCTTTATCATGCAGCGGATTACCGGCCCGGGAACGGTATTTCTGGAGATAGACGGATATTCTCCGGTTTATGACCTGAAGCCGGGAGAACGGCTGGTCTGCGATACGGGAGTGCTGGCGGCTATGGATTCCACCTGCCGGATGGATGTGGAGATGGTAAAGGGAGCAAAAAATATCTTTCTGGGAGGAGAGGGAATGTTTGATACGGTGATCACCGGACCGGGAAAGGTATACCTGCAGACGATGACCATCGCCCGGCTGGCCGGGCTGATGAGGCCGTTTCTTCCCGCAAAGGACTGAACCTGGTTAGGAAAGGAAAGAAGAGAATGATCAATGTAATATTTGTGTGTCACGGAAATATCTGCCGTTCTCCCATGGCGGAATTTGTGTTCCGGGATATGGTGGAAAAACGCGGCCTGGGAGATTGCTTTTGCATTGCATCCGCCGCTACCAGTATGGAAGAGGTGGGGAATCCGGTCCACCGGGGAACCAGGGAGAAGCTTCGGGAGCACGGAATCAGCACGGAGGGAAAACGGGCCCAGGTTTTAGAACGGACAGATTACGGCAGGTATGATTATCTGCTGGGCATGGAGAGTTGGAATCTTATGAACATGAGAAGAATCCTGGGGGGCGATCCGGAAAATAAGATTCATCGCCTTCTGGACTTTTCGGATAATCCCAGAGACATTGCAGATCCCTGGTATACGGGAAATTTCGACGCAACCTATAACGATATTGCGGAGGGCTGCCAAGCCTTTTTGAGATGGCTGAAAGACAATGGACAGATTTGATAAAAAGGGACTTTTCACCATCGGCGAGATCGGAAAGCTTTTTGACATCAATGTGCGTACCCTTCGGTTTTATGACGAGGCGGGGCTGCTGAAGCCGGAAAAGACGGATGAGGCGACAGGCTACCGGTACTATTCCACCAAGCAGTTTGAGAGACTGAATACCATAAAGTATCTGCGGGCTCTGGATATGCCCATTGAACGCATTATCCGCTTTTTTGAAAATAAGGATACGGATACGCTTATGGAGCTTCTGAAAGAGCAGCAGGAGGAGACGCGGCATCAGAGGGAAAGGCTGGATAAAATTTCCAGAAAGCTGGAAAAGCGCATCGGCCAGCTGGAGGATGCCCTGGAATCCCGCTTGGAGGAGATCCGCTTGGTTCATATGCCCAGGCGTCCCATTGCGTTTCTCAGGCGGGACATTCCTCTGGAGGAGGATCTGGAATACCCCATTCGGGAACTGGAACGCAGCAGTGAACTGAAGGCGTCCATGTTTCTGGGGAAAGTAGGAGTTTCCATTTCTGCTGAGAGGCTTATGAAACGCCGGTTTACAGGTTTTTCTCAGATTTTTGTGCTGCTGGAGCAGGAAGACGGCTTTCGGGGGCGGGAAGAGTATATTCCGGAGGGGGAATGGGCGGTGATCCGCTACTCAGGAACCCACAGGAACAGCGGTCGGTATTATGAGCGGTTGCTGGATTATCTTGAGAGCCGGGGGCTGGAATGCTGCGGGGACTCTGTGGAGGTTACTCTCATTGATTCCGGATTTACCAATGACGTGGAAAAATATATTACGGAGCTTCAGGTTCCGGTAAAAACGAGAAAACAATTTCAAAAATAGTATTGACCCTCCAGCTGCTGGAGGGTTTATTCTTCCCATTATAAAAAATAAATGCATCAGGGGGAATGGGATATGATAGGAACCATTGCGAATACGGCGGCAATTCTTACGGGAAGCATTGTGGGAAGTCGGATCAATAAGGGGATCAAAGAGGAGCATCAGCAGGTGCTGTTCAATGCCATGGGCCTGGCGGCCTTTGGCCTGGGAATTAATTCTGTGGTACAGAATATGCCTAAAAGCGCTTATCCTGTGCTGTTCATTGCCAGCCTGGCCATCGGGAGCCTGGCAGGAGAGGTCATAGACATTGACCGGCGCTTCAAACAGCTCACCGACCGCTTTTCCGGCGGCAGCAGCCTGGCTCAGGGACTGTCCACGGGAATTCTGCTGTTCTGCATAGGAACTCTGTCCATACTGGGCCCGATCCAGAGCGCCCTTTACGGAGACAATACCTATCTGTTTACCAACGCCACCTTGGATCTGATTTCGTCCACCGTACTGGCGTCCACTTACGGAATCGGCATGTGCGCTGCAGCCGGAGTGCTGTTCTGCTGGCAGGGCGCCATTTATATGGGAGCCGGATTTCTGGAGCCTTTTCTGTCGGCGGATCTGCTTACGGAGATTTCCCTGATCGGAGGCTTTCTGATCGCCAGCTCCGGTTTGTCTATACTGAATATTAAACAGTTTAAAACCATGAATATGCTGCCCTGTCTGCTGGTGCCGCCGGTGTGGTTTATTCTGAAGGGTTTTATCGGAATGTAACAAACAGGGAGGAGATCCTTTTGGGTCTCCTCCCTGTCGTTGCTCTTTAAATTTGTTCCGGCTCAGATCCAGCCGCCGTCCAGGCCGATCACCTGTCCGGTGAGGTAATTGCTCTTGTAAGCCAGATGGTACACCAGGTCTGCCACCTCTTCCGCTTTTCCCAGCCGTCCGGCGGGAATCTCGTCCACTAGGCTGATCAGCTCATCATCGTCCATCCACCGGTTCATCTCCGTATCGATGGCGCCGCAGGCCACGGCGTTCACCTGAATGTTGCTGGGCCCCAGTTCCTTGGCCAGAGCTTTGGTGAAAGCGTTGATTCCGCCCTTGGTGGCGGAATAGGCTACTTCGCAGGAGGCGCCTGCCATTCCCCATACGGAAGAAATATTAATGATTTTCCCCGATTTTGCGGATATCATATCCGGAACGGCCAGGCGGCAGCAGTTGAATACGGAGGTCAGGTTTGTCCGTACAATTCGATCCCAATCGGCCGGGGTCATATCCTGAAGAAGGCCGATGTAGGAGATTCCTGCGTTGTTTACCAGCACGTCCACGGAGCCGAACTGCTTTTTGGTCTTTTCAAACATGGTCCGGCAGGTTTCCCAGTCTCCCATGTCGCCGAGAAATGCCATGCAGGATGTCTGAAAGGATTCGATATCTTTTTTTGCCTGCATCAGGCGGTCTTCGCTGCGGAGACAGCTGATCGCCACATTGTATCCTTTTTTTGCAAACTTCACGGCAATAGCCTTCCCGATGCCGCGGGAAGCGCCTGTTACCAGCACCGTTTTTTTTGCCATAGTCATCACCTCTTGAAACTTATTATATCAAAAAAACGGACATTCGTAACCATCTATCTCCGGAATCCTTAAAACTTTCTTACACCCTGAATCGGGGATTGTAATCGGGAGGCAATACATGATATACTACACACTGAACCGTAAGAAAACGGTAAGAAAGGAAAGAGTGATCCGGTATCAGTAAAGGAGGGATTCCAATGGGCGAGATTTATGACGTAGTGATCATCGGTTCCGGTCCGGCCGGTCTGGCAGCTGCCATTTATGCGGAGCGGGCGGAGCTGAATGCCATTGTAATAGAAAAGAACGTGGTCAGCGGAGGACAGGTGCTTACCACCTATGAGGTGGACAATTACCCGGGCGTCCAGGGCATCGGCGGCTATGATCTGGGAATGAAATTCCGGGAGCATGCAGATAAGCTGGGGGCGGAATTCGTGGAGGATGAGGTTTTCCGCATCGAAACAGAAGGCAAGACAAAGAAGGTGGTCTGCGCCGGCAGCACCTATGAGACCAAAACAGTGATCATTGCCACGGGAGCCGGCCATCGGAAGCTGGGAGTGCCCGGCGAAGAGGAGCTTGCGGGTATGGGAGTTTCTTACTGTGCCACCTGCGACGGGGCTTTTTTCAGAGGAAAGACCACCGCGGTGATCGGCGGCGGCGACGTGGCCATTGAGGATGCGATTTTCCTCTCCCGTCTCTGCAGAAAGGTGTATGTGGTTCACCGCAGGGATGAGCTGCGGGGAGCGAAGAGCCTGCAGAAAAAGCTCCTTTCCCTGGACAACGTGGAAATGGTATGGAACAGCGTGGCAGAGCGGATCGAGGGCGAGGACAAGGTGGAAAAGCTGGTGGTTTCCGATGTAAAAACAAAGGAAACCAGAGAGCTGGAGCTTCAGGGAGTCTTTGTAGCCGTGGGAATCAACCCCAACAGCGAAGCCTTTGAGGGGACGGTGGAAATGGAAAACGGTTATATCAAGGCGGGAGAAGACTGCGTCACCTCCTGTCCCGGCATTTTTGCTGCCGGCGATGTGAGGACAAAGGGACTTCGCCAGATTGTCACTGCGGTGGCGGACGGAGCCAACGCCATCACCAGCGTGGAACGCTACCTCGCGGAAGAATAGGGAGGCAGCGGACCAATGAGGAAAAGCAGAAAGAAACATGCCGTGTGCGCCGCCCTTCTTGCAGGCGGCCTGACGGTGCTGGCCGGTATGCCGGTCAGAGCAGAAGAAGCGGTGCCGCCTTTAAGCGCCAGTGCCAATTCGGCCCATACCGTTACGGCTACCAGCGGAGAATCCTATGACAGCATTGCGGTCTGCCGGGTAACCAATTATGTGAATGTGCGGTCCGAAGCCAGCACTTCCGGCTCCGTGGTGGGAAAGATCTACGATGACTGCGCTGCGAAGATTCTGGCCACTGTGTCGGGAGAAGGCGGAAACTGGTATCAGATCCGGTCCGGCTCCGTGGAAGGCTATGTGAAAGCACAGTACTTTATCACAGGCGACGAGGCGGAGGCGGTGGCAAAAGAGATCGGCACAACCTACGCTACGGTCACCAGCAATTCCGGACTGAGGCTGAGAGAGGCGCCGTCTCTGGAGAGCGCCATTCTGACTACTCTGGACTCCGGCACCAGCTATGAGGTGATCGGAGAGGAGAGCGGATTTGCCAGACTGCTCATCGATGATACGCTACAGGGCTACGTTTCCTGTGATTATATCAGCACCCGAGTGGAGTTCAGAGAGGCGGTGAGCCTGGAAGAGGAGGCGGAGCAGCTTCGTCAGAAGGAGCAGCAGAAGCAGGAGGCGGAAGCCGCCATTCAGAAGCTGGAAAAGACGGTGGAGGAAAACGTGATTCCGGCCAATCCGGCAGGAAACGGTACCTCCCACAGTACGGACGCTCCACCTTCTGAGAGCAGCCAGACGGGAGGAACGGCCTCCGGCTCCGGCGGTCCGGGGTATTTTACTCCGGAAGGAGAGCAGGCGGTTATGAGCGCCACAAGAGAGGCTATCATAGCCTATGCCAAGCAGTTCCTGGGCAATCCCTATGTTTACGGCGGTTCCAGTCTGACGGACGGAACGGACTGCTCCGGCTTCACCATGCGGATCTATGAGCATTTCGGCATCAGCACCGGAAGAAGCTCCAGAGATCAGGCGGTGAACGGCAAGGAAATAGCGGTTTCCGATGTCCAGCCGGGAGATCTGCTGTTCTATGCCAGCGGAGACACCATCAATCATGTGGCCATGTACATCGGCGGAGGCCAGATCATTCATGCGGCTACGTCCAAGACGGGAATCTGCATTGCCAATGCCAACTACCGAACGCCCTGCAAGGCGGTGACCTTTCTTGACTGAGAGGAAATAAAAGAGATTGAAAACTGAAACGTGAAAAGGCCGCCGGCCTCTGGATTTCTGCCAGAAGCCGGCGGCTGTTTTTAATCTTGTTTCCGCGGGGGGAAGCTGATCAGAATTCCGGTTCGATCAGTCCGTAGGTATTCCCCTTTCTCTTATAAACAACGTTTACTTCCTCCGTATCGGAGTTTAAAAATACATAGAAGCTGTGGCCCAAAAGCTCCATCTGGATGCAGGCCTCTTCGGGATCCATGGGTTTGACGGCGAAACGCTTGGACTTTACGATTTTGATCTCGTCCTCCGCCTCATATTCCTCTTTCAGGAATGCTTCGGAGAAGGACAGAGCCGACTGCTTCTTGTCAATCAGTTTCTGTTTGTATTTTTTGATCTGTCTTTCGATAATCTCCTCCACCAGATCGATGGAAACGTACATATCATTGCTTGTTTCCTCTGCGCGGATAATGTTGCCCTTCATGGGGATGGTTACTTCGATCTTCTGTCTTTCCTTCTGAACTCCCAGGGTAACGATCACTTCCGTGTCCGGAGTAAAATATCTTTCCAGCTTTCCGATCTTTTCTTCTACTGCTGCTCTCAGTCCAGGAGTCACCTCAATATTTCTGCCAGTAATTGTATAACGCATAACCCATCAGCTCCTTTTTCTTGTGATAGAGCTATTATAGCACATGAAGTCAAAAAACTCAATGGAGAAGAGAAGAATGTTATGACAATTATTCTAAATATTTTATAAAATTTTTATTCTCTTCCGGCAGAAAAGCGTTGTAAAACTATATGGGTGCCTTTCAAAAAGTCAAGGAAAATCCTGCTTTTTTTGTCGAAACAGGCAAGTTTGTGACAGGTATACAAAAAAACGAATGGAATTCTTTTGTCGCGGGAACGCTGAAACAGAAGGAGAAATAATGTGGATAATGTGGATAACTTGGTGTATAACTACTTTTACTGTGAAAAAGGCAGTTTTTTCATGTGGACAAAAATGAGGGATCTTGTCGAAAGAGAGTGTGGATAATGTGGAAAACATAAAAAGGAACCTGTGTTCTTGTGCAATGTGCTAAGTTTACCATAAAAATATAATTATGTAAACGCTGGAAATATGACGGGCAGATGAATATTGTTAATTTTTCATGAACAAGTTGAATAAGCGGACGGAAGGTGCTACAATATACAGGATTATGGCAGATTCCGCGAGCTGTGCGACGGACCGCGGAACCTTTTTTCTGCTGCCGGTTCGTTCGGCCGGAAGCGGGGACAGGGAAGCCCGGATGAAAACAGTTCTCCGGCTTCCGGAACGATCACAGAGCGATTGAAGTAGGAGAATTTTGAATGAATATTTTTGAAAAAGTCTTTGGTACACACAGCGAGCGGGAATTAAAGCTTATTTATCCCATTGTGGATAAAATAGAAGGGTTGAGACCGGAGATGCAGAAGCTGTCCGATGAGGAGCTTCGTGATAAGACGAGACAGTTCAAGGAAAGGCTGGCTCAGGGAGAAACTCTGGACGACATTCTTCCGGAGGCGTTTGCGGTAGTAAGGGAAGCGGCCAAGCGTACCTTGAATATGGAGCATTATCCGGTGCAGCTCATCGGCGGAATCGTTCTTCATCAGGGACGTATCGCGGAGATGCGTACCGGTGAAGGAAAGACCCTGGTTTCCACCGCGCCTGCCTATCTGAATGCTTTGGCAGGAAAGGGCGTTCATATCGTTACGGTCAATGACTATCTGGCAAAGCGTGACGCGGAGTGGATGGGACGGGTCCATGAGTTTCTGGGACTGACCGTAGGCGTCGTGCTCAACAGCATGACCACGGAAGAGAGAAAAAAGGCTTATGCCTGCGACATTACCTATGTGACCAACAATGAGCTGGGATTCGATTACCTGAGAGACAATATGGCCATCTATAAGGAACAGATGGTGCTTCGGGAGCTGGACTATGCGATCATAGACGAGGTGGACTCCGTGCTGATCGACGAGGCCAGAACGCCTTTGATTATTTCCGGCCAGAGCGGCAAGTCCACAAAGCTGTATGAGGTCTGCGACATTCTGGCCCGCCAGCTGGAGCGGGGCGAGGAATCTGCGGAGTTCTCCAAAATGGCCGCCATTATGGGCGAGGAGATCGAAGAGACCGGCGACTTTATCGTCAATGAAAAGGATAAAATCGTAAACCTGACGGAGCAGGGCGTGAAGAAGGTGGAAGAATTCTTCCATATTGAAAACCTGGTCGATCCGGAGAATCTGGAGATTCAGCACAACATTATTCTGGCTCTTCGGGCAAACTATCTGATGTTCCGCGACAAGGACTATGTGGTAAAGGACGACGAGGTCCTGATCGTAGATGAGTTTACCGGCCGCATCATGCCGGGCAGACGGTATTCCGACGGACTGCATCAGGCCATCGAGGCGAAGGAGCATGTGAAGGTAAAGAGAGAGAGCAAAACTTTGGCAACCATTACCTTCCAGAACTTCTTTAATAAATTCAATAAGAAAGCGGGAATGACCGGTACGGCTCTGACGGAGGAAAAGGAGTTCAGAAACACCTACGGCATGGACGCTGTCGCCATCCCCACCAACCGTCCGGTGATCCGTATCGATCACGAAGACGCCGTTTATAAGACAAAGAAGGAAAAATTCCAGGCGGTGGTAGATGATATAGCCACCACCCACGAGAAGGGCCAGCCTGTTCTGGTGGGTACCATTACCATCGAAACTTCCGAAATGCTCAGCCGGATGCTGAAAAAACGGGGAATCCCCCATAAGGTGCTGAATGCAAAATACCATGAGCTGGAGGCGGAGATCGTAGCGGACGCCGGCATCCACGGCGCCGTGACCATTGCCACCAATATGGCCGGCCGTGGTACGGATATCAAGCTGGACGAGGAGTCCAGAGAGCTGGGCGGTCTGAAGATCATCGGTACGGAGCGCCATGAGTCCCGCCGTATTGATAATCAGCTGAGGGGACGTTCCGGACGTCAGGGAGATCCGGGAGAATCCCGTTTCTATATCTCCCTTGAGGACGATCTGATGCGTCTGTTCGGCTCGGAGCGCCTGATGAGCATGTTCAACGCTCTGGGCGTGCCGGAGGGCGAGCAGATCGAGCATAAGATGCTGTCCAACGCCATTGAGAAGGCGCAGATGAAGATCGAGAACAACAACTACGGCATCCGTGAGAACCTGCTGAAGTATGACGAGGTGAACAACGAGCAGAGGGAGATCATCTACGCCGAGAGGAGAAAGGTGCTGAACGGCGGAAATATGCGCGACCTGATCCTGAAGATGATCACGGATATTGTGGAAAATGCGGTAGATATGTGCATTTCCGATGAGCAGACGGCAGAGAACTGGGATTTCAAGGAGCTGAACAGCCTTCTTCTCCCCATCGTTCCTTTAAAGCCGGTGTCTCTTACGGATGAAGTGAAGGCCATGAAGAAAAATGAGCTGAAGCATTATCTGAAGGAAAAAGCCATTAAACTGTATGAGGCAAAGGAAGCGGAATTCCCCGATCCGGAGCAGATCCGTGAGATCGAGCGCGTTGTGCTCTTAAAGGTTATTGACAATAAATGGATGTCCCATATCGACGATATGGATCAGCTGCGCCAGGGAATCGGCCTGCAGGCTTACGGCCAGAGAGATCCGCTTATTGAGTACAAGATGAGCGCTTATGAAATGTTTGAGGGAATGACGGCGGCGATCCAGGAGGATACGGTCCGCATCCTGATGCATATCCGGGTGGAGCAGAAGGTGGAGAGAGAGCCGGCGGCCAAGGTAACCGGCACGAACAAGGATACCAGCTCCGTGGCAGAGCCTAAGCGGAGAGAGGTAAAGAAGATTTACCCCAACGATCCCTGCCCCTGCGGAAGCGGAAAGAAATATAAACAGTGCTGCGGCAGAAAGCTGTTTCAGAACTGAAGCGGAACCAAAACAGAAAAAAATGAAAGAAGGTGACATTAGTGGTAGAATTAGACCAGTTCAAATATGAGCTCTCTACGCTCGAGAAACCATTAGTGGAAGTGAGGGATTCACTTTAACCTGGACAGTAAGGTTAAACGAATCGCAGAATTGGATAAATATATGGAGGAGCCGGATTTCTGGAATGATCCGGACCGCTCCACCAAGCTGATGAAGGAAGCGAAGAATCTGAAGGATACGGTGGAAGGCTTTCGGAAGCTGGAAGAGGAGTATGAGGAGATCGGCCTGCTGATCGAGATGGGAAATGAGGAAAATGACCCGTCGGTGGTGCCGGAGGTGGAGGAGATGCTCGCCTCCTTTAAGGATAAGCTGGAGAATCTGCGCATCGGAACTCTTCTTTCCGGACGGTATGACAGCGCCAACGCCATCCTCCGCCTGAACGCCGGAGCCGGCGGCACGGAGTCCTGCGACTGGTGCGGCATGCTTTATCGGATGTACTGCCGCTGGGCGGACAGCAAAGGATTTTCAACGGAAGTCCTGGACTATCTGGACGGGGATGAGGCGGGCATCAAGTCCGTGACCGTACAGATCAACGGAGAGAATGCATACGGATATCTGAAGTCCGAGCACGGAGTGCACCGGCTGGTGCGCATTTCCCCCTTTAATGCGGCAGGAAAGCGCCAGACCTCTTTCGTGTCCTGCGACGTGATGCCGGATATTGAAGAAGACCTGGATGTGGATATCAATCAGGATGACCTGCGGATTGATACCTATCGCTCCAGCGGAGCCGGCGGCCAGCACGTAAACAAGACGTCCTCCGCCATTCGGATCACCCATCTTCCCACGGGAATTGTGGTGCAGTGTCAGAATGAGCGTTCTCAGTTCCAGAATAAGGATAAGGCCATGCAGATGCTGAAGGCTAAGCTTTTCCTGCTCAAACAGCAGGAGAATGCGGAGAAGCTTTCGGATATCCGCGGCGATGTGAAGGAAATCGGCTGGGGAAGCCAGATCCGTTCTTACGTGCTCCAGCCCTATACGATGGTGAAGGATCACCGTACCGGCTGTGAAAGCGGAAACGCCCAGGCAGTTTTGGACGGCGGTTTGGATCCGTTTATCAGCGCATATTTAAAATGGCAGAGCCTGGGCGGCAAACCCCAGGAGGATGACGGCAGCGATCTGTGACGAGGCTGCCGGCAGGCGGTGCGGCCGGTTGGACGGCAGGCGCCGCCTGTTTGCGTCAGGGCTTGCATTTCCCCGGAGGAAGTGCTATTTTTGTAGGAGAAACAAATGTATTTCCAATCCAGACGTGAGAGGGCCTATGAAAGAGAAAAGCAAGTATTTTGTGGTAAAGCAGAAGGCGGTTCCGGAGGTGCTTTTAAAGGTGGTTGAGGCCAAGCGCCTTCTGGAGACGGAGCGGGTGATGACCATTCAGGAGGCGGCAGACCGGGTGGGGATCAGCCGCAGCTCCTTTTACAAGTATAAGGACGATATTTTTCCATTTTATGACAATACCAAGGGGAAAACGGTCACGCTTGTGATTCAGATGGACGACGTTCAGGGATGTTTGGCAGAGATTCTGGGCCATGTGGCCGCCTGCAAGGCCAACATTCTCACCATCCACCAGAGCATACCGGTGAACGGAGTGGCAACGGTGACCCTGAGCGTGGGCGTAGGAATCCAGACGGGAGACGTATCCGGGCTGGCGGACGAGATCCAGGAGATGGAAAATGTCCATTATGTAAAGATCCTGGCGGGAGAATAGAGATGTGGGCGAAGCTGAAGGCTCTGTTCTGGGGAAGCGGGATCCCCTGCGTGTTTCATTTGGTGACAGGAGCTTACTGTCCGGGCTGCGGGGGAACGAGGGCTGCAAAGGCGCTGCTGTCCGGCCATATTCTTACCAGCCTGCGGTATAATCCGGTGGTGGCTTACGCGGCGGCGGTGGCGGCGGTTTTCTGCCTGCAGTGGCTCGCTGCCCGGGTGAGAAGAAAAAAGACGCCGCCGCTGCGCCGTCTGGAGCCGTTTCTGTATATGGGAATTCTGCTGGCTCTGGCAAATTTTGTCTATAAAAACTATATGCTTCTGGCCAGAGGAGTGGATCTTCTGTCGTGAAACGAAAAAGCGGGTGTTCCCCGCTTTTTCCATATTCTTTATCAATATTTACGGAAGCAGCAGTCCGCTGCCGAAGCCTCCCATGATCTGCTGGTAAAGCTGAGAATACTCCGGCCCCAGCACCGGATCGGGGAGAATCACCCGGTAGACCACTACGATCATGACGAAGGTAAACAGGCTGAAAGCAATTCCTGCAACGGACAGGATCAGGCCTGCGGTAGCTGGGCCGGGAAAATGATTATTGTTGTAAAGCCTGGCAAGAACGGCCAGAGTCAGTCCCGCCATGGCCAGAGGAAACTGAACCAGGGGAGAGAAGCAAAACAGAACGGAAGCGCCGCCGCTGGCAATGGAAAAGAGGGCCAGCCGTGCGGCCGTGTCTCCGGAATTGTTGTTGGGATGCATAAATTATCCTCCGTACATATACCAAAATACCAGAACATCTTAACATGAAATCAGGGGAATGTCCAGCCGGGAGCAAAGAATCTCTGGACAAGACGGGAGACTGGGGGGTATAATGCTCGCGTAAGCAGCAGGCCGGGGAGGGAAGGAACAATCCCGGACCATCCCGGCGGGATCAACTTATTTACTACGGAGGACCGAAATACATGGACATTATAAAAACTCTGCAGACAGAACTGAATATCCGGTATTCCCAGGCTGAGGCGGCGGTAAAGCTGATCGACGAGGGAAATACCATACCGTTTATTGCCCGCTACCGGAAGGAAGCTACGGGCTCTCTGGACGACGAGGTGCTCCGTGCCCTGGACGAGCGCCTGAAATATCTAAGGTCTCTGGAGGATAAAAAGGAACAGGTGATTTCTTCCATCCGGGAGCAGGAAAAACTGACGCCCGAGCTGGAGGCACAGATCCGCAGCGCGATGACCATGGTGGCGGTGGAGGACCTTTACCGTCCCTATCGTCCGAAGAGACGCACCAAGGCAATGATCGCCAGGGAAAAGGGATTGGAGCCCCTGGCAGATCTGATTGCCCTTCAGATGATCAGGGAGCCGGCACTGAAGGCGGCGGAAGCATATATTTCCGAAGAGAAGGGCGTATCTACCGGCGAGCAGGCTCTGGCGGGAGCTATGGATATTCTGGCGGAACGGATTTCCGACAATGCCCGTTACCGCACGTATATTCGCCGGGCCACCAGGGATCAGGGGATTCTCCGGTCCGGAGCGAAGAATGAGAAAGAAGCGTCGGTATATGAGAATTACTATCAGTACGAAGAGCCGGTGAGAAAGTGCGCCGGCCATCGGATTCTGGCCATCAACAGGGGAGAGGCGGAGAAATATCTCACCGTCAAAATCCTGGCTCCTGAGGAAACCATTCTCCGATATCTGGAGGGACAGGTAATTACGAAGGACAATCCCAACACTGACCCGGTTCTAAAGGCGGCGGGGGAAGACAGCTACAAACGGCTGATTGCTCCTGCAATCGAGAGAGAGATCCGCAATGAGCTGACGGAAAAGGCGGAAGACGGAGCAATCCGGGTATTCGGGAAAAATCTGGAGCAGCTTCTGATGCAGCCTCCCATTGCCGGCAGAGTGGTGCTGGGTTGGGACCCGGCGTTCCGTACCGGATGCAAGCTGGCGGTGGTGGACAGTACGGGAAAAGTGCTGGATACGGTAGTGATTTATCCTACGGCTCCTCAGAATAAGGTGGCGGAATCCAAGGAAATACTGAAAAAGCTTATAAAAAAGTATGGAATTTCTCTGATTTCCGTGGGCAACGGCACTGCCTCCCGTGAATCGGAGCAGATCATCGTGGAGCTTCTGAAGGAAATTCCGGAGCAGGTGCAGTACGTGATCGTCAACGAGGCGGGCGCATCCGTATATTCGGCCAGCAAGCTGGCTGCGGAGGAATTCCCCCGGTTTGACGTGGGGCAGAGGAGCGCCGTTTCCATTGCAAGGCGGCTCCAGGACCCTCTGGCGGAGCTGGTAAAAATTGATCCCAAGTCCATCGGCGTGGGGCAGTATCAGCATGACATGGATCAGAAGCATCTGAGCGAGGCGCTTCAGGGAGTGGTGGAGGACTGCGTGAATAAAGTGGGCGTAGACTTGAATACGGCTTCCGCTTCCCTGCTGGAGTATATTTCCGGAATCAATAAGACCATTGCCAGAAATATTGTGGCATACAGGGAGGAAAACGGAGCCTTTACGGACAGAAAGCAGCTGCTGAAGGTGGCGAAGCTGGGACCGAAGGCTTTTGAGCAGTGTGCCGGCTTTATGAGGATCCAGGGAGGCAGGAATCCGCTGGACGGCACCAGCGTCCATCCGGAGAGCTATGGGGCCGCGGAAGCGCTGCTGAAGAAGCTGGGATACGAGCCGGAGGAGATCGGAAAAGGCGGACTGAAGGATCTGAACCGAAAAATCGGTGATTACGGGAAAATGGCGGCTCAGCTGGAGGTGGGAGAGATTACCCTGCGGGATATGGTGAGCGAGCTGGAAAAACCGGCCAGAGACCCGAGGGAAGAGATGCCAAAGCCCATTCTCCGCACGGATGTGCTGGAGCTGAAGGATCTGGCTCCCGGAATGATATTGAAGGGAACTGTGAGAAACGTCATCGATTTCGGCGCTTTTGTGGATATCGGCGTACATCAGGACGGTCTGGTCCACGTTTCTCAGATGACGGAGAGATATATCAAGCATCCGCTGGAGGCCGTGAGCGTAGGGGACATTGTGGAGGTCAAGGTGCTGTCTGTGGATATGGCTAAGAAGAGGATCAGCCTGACCATGAAGCTGTAAAGAGCTTCCGGGCCTGACCCGGGGAAAGGATGGAGAATCATCATGAAATTTGAGATCAACCTGGATGCTGCGGATTTGTGGCGCTTTTCCATGTATCATGCCAACAGGGGGCTTCAGGGAATTTTCAATCTTCTGTTTACCTGTGCGGCGGTGCTCTGCCTGATTTTTGCGCGGGATATGCTTTCCGGCGGCTATATTGCACTGCTGGTCGTATGTGCCCTGATTTTTTCTGTGTGGCAGCCGCTTCTGCTTTATTTGAAGTCCAGGAGGCAGGCAAAGACGGAGGGAATACGGGAAACGCTCTGCCTTGAATTTACGGAGGAGCTGGTGAAGGTATCTCAGGCAGATCGGCAGCAGGAGTTTCCCTGGGACAGGATATCCGGAATTGTCCGTACAAAGCATATGATCATTATCTACACGGACAGGATTCACGCCTATCTGCTGCCGTCTGCCGCAGTGGGGGACCGGATGGAGGAGTTTGTGAATCTGGTAAAGAAGCATCTGCCGAAAGAGAAATGGAAAGGATTATAATATGATTGTGGAAACAAACAGTGCCCGGGAGACGTATGAGCTGGGAAAAAAGCTGGGCAGGACGGCGGAAGCGGGAGAGGTTTACTGCCTGGACGGAGACCTGGGGACGGGAAAGACCGTATTCACTCAGGGGTTTGCCGCCGGTCTGGGAATCGAAGGACCGGTGAACAGCCCTACGTTTACCATTCTCCAGCAGTATGAGGACGGCCGTCTGCCGCTGTATCATTTTGACGTATACCGCATCGGAGATGTGGAAGAGATGGAAGAGATCGGTTATGAGGACTGCTTCTACGGAGAAGGAGTCAGCCTGGTGGAGTGGTCTCAGCTGATTCGCGAAATCCTTCCGGAAAAGGTGATCCGCGTTACGCTGGAAAAGGACACGGAAAAGGGGTTTGATTACCGCAGGATCACAGTGGAGGGAAAAGAATGAAGATACTGGGAATTGAAAGCTCCTCACTGGTGGCCTCCGCAGCCATCGTGACGGATGATATTTTGACGGCGGAATATACGGTAAATTTCAAGAAGACGCACTCTCAGACCCTTCTTCCCATGATCGATGAGATTGTGAGAATGACGGAGACTGACCTGGCATCCATAGACGCCATCGCTGTTTCCGGAGGCCCGGGCTCCTTTACGGGACTGCGGATCGGCTCCGCCACGGCAAAGGGACTGGGGCTGGCTCTGAAAAAGCCTTTGATCCATGTGCCTACGGTGGACGCGCTGGCCTATAATCTTTGGGGGGCGGCGGGACTGGTGTGCCCGATTATGGATGCCAAAAGAAACCAGGTCTATACGGGAATTTACCGTATGGGCCGCGGGATGGAGACGGTGAAAAGCCAGTGTGCCATGGATATGCACTGCCTGGCGCAGGAACTGAACGGCCTGGGAGAAGCGGTGATCTTCCTGGGAGACGGTGTGCCCGTATACGAGGCCATCATACGGGAAGAGATGCAGGTTCCCTGGTCTCTGGCTCCGGCGCACTGCAGCCGGCAGAGAGCGGCGGCGGTGGCGGCTCTGGGAGCGATTTACTTTGCCCAAGGGAAAGTGGAGACGGCGGCGGACCACGGACCGGATTATCTGAGAAAGTCTCAGGCAGAAAGGGAACGCCTGGGAGAAAGCCTGTGACGGATTCAAAGGGCAGAAGCTGTGAGCTTCGCCCTATGAAAAACGCGGATGCCTCTGCGGCGGCAGAGCTGGAGCGCCAGTGCTTCTCCGACCCCTGGGGAGCGGAGGAGTTTGCGGCCATTGAGGAGAGCCGCCTGGACCGGGGGTTTTCTGCCTGGAGAGACGGACGGATGGAGGGCTACGTCATTCTTCGCCTTGTGGCGGGAGAAGGAGAGATCCTTCGGATAGGAGTAGCCCCTGCCGGGCGCAGAAAAGGAACGGGGCGGCAGCTGGTGGAGGCGGCGAAAGCGGCGGCAGAGCGGGAGAAGGCGGAAAAGGTCTTTCTGGAGGTGCGCGCCGGGAATGAGGCGGCCATAGCTCTGTACTGCCGTGCCGGTTTTGTCAGGTACGGTGTGCGGAAAAAATATTACCGTCTGCCCGATGAGGATGCGGTGCTGATGGAGTGGACGCCGGTTTGAAAGAATTACCACTTAAATTCGGAAAAATCTGTGTTATCATGAAGGGGTATCCCGGGAGGGATGCCCTTTTGTTTATATTATAAAAAGAATGTTCCGGACAGAGAGGAAAACAAAAAAGCGAGAAAGGTGAGGAAGAATATGCGAAGGTACGGACAGAGCGGGCGATTGGAGACAGTGATCTGCAACGGCTGCGGGAAAAGGCTGGTGGTGGAGGACGGCATCGTGCGGGAAGGAGTGCTGCGCATCGACCATGAATGGGATTTCTTCTCGGAAAAGGATGGGGAGATCCATCATTTTGACCTGTGTGAAGCCTGCTGCGACCGGCTGGCGGAAGAATTCAGAATTCCTGTGGAGATTGAGGAGCAGACGGAGCTGCTGTAAAAACAGCCATAAAGAGAAAGGACGGTGCAGCAGAGAACGGCTGCTCCGCCTTTTTTATTATGAGGAGGTACCGCTCCCGGGGAAAAAGCTTGATTCTCTCTCGTTATCTGTGCTATTATTCCACATAGGGCCAAAAGCTGCCGCGGCAGCGGAGTCCCCCGGGCAGGCGGCAGAACGGAGCTTCTGCAGCCGCTTTCGTGAAAATAGAAATGAGGAATACTATGTTAGATATCTGTTTGCTGGGAACGGGCGGAATGATGCCTCTTCCTTACCGGTGGCTCACCTCCATGATGGCCCGCTGTGACGGGAGCAATCTGCTGATCGACTGCGGGGAAGGAACACAGGTGGCGCTGAAGGAGAAGGGGTGGAGTCCGAAACCCATCGACGTGATTTGTTTTACCCATTATCATGCCGATCATATCAGCGGCCTTCCCGGGCTGCTTCTCACCATGGGAAATGCGGAGCGGACGGAGCCCCTGACTCTGATCGGACCGAAGGGGCTGGAGCGGGTGGTGAGCGCTCTGCGCACCATCGCGCCGGAGCTTCCGTTCCAGCTGAAATTCATAGAGCTGTCGGAGGCCAGAGAGCGGCTTCAGATGGGGCCCTATGTGATCGACGCCTATAAAGTGAATCACAATGTGGTCTGTTACGGCTACGCGGTTTCCATTCCGAGGAAGGGAAAATTCGATGTGGAGCGGGCGAAGGCGGCGGAAATTCCGCAGAGGTGCTGGAATCGTCTTCAGAAGGGAGAGACGCTGGAGCTGGACGGGCGGATCCTGACCCCGGATATGGTGCTGGGACCGGAGCGGAAAGGACTGAAGGTGACTTACTGTACCGATACCCGCCCCGTCCCTGTGATCGCCGAATATGCGCAGGACGCAGATCTGTTTATCTGCGAGGGAATGTACGGAGAGGACGGAAAAGAGGCAAAGGCCAGGGAATACAAGCATATGACCATGTATGAGGCGGCCAGGCTGGCTGCAAAGGCTCAGCCGAAGGAAATGTGGCTGACCCATTACAGTCCCTCGCTGAACCGCCCGGAGGAATTTATGGAGGACGTACGGAAAATATTTCCCAGGGCAAAGGCGGCGAAGGACGGCTATACCCTGGAACTTTCTTTTGACGAAGGAGAAACGGAATGAATGAGGATGTATTAATACTGGCAGTGGAAAGCTCCTGCGATGAGACGGCCGCATCGGTGGTAAAAAACGGAAGGGAAATCCTTTCCAATGTGATTTCTTCTCAGATCGCTCTCCATACCCTGTACGGAGGAGTGGTGCCGGAGATTGCTTCCAGAAAACATATCGAAAAGATCAATCAGGTGATCGAACAGGCGCTGGCGGAGGCGGGCGTGACGCTGGAGGATATTACCGCCATCGGCGTGACCTACGGTCCCGGTCTGGTGGGAGCGCTCCTGGTGGGAGTGGCGGAAGCCAAGGCCATCGCTTATGCGGCCAAAAAGCCTCTGGTGGGAGTTCACCATATTGAAGGACACGTATCGGCCAACTTTATCGAGCACCCGGATCTGGAGCCTCCGTTTATCTGCCTGATCGTATCCGGCGGCCATACGCATCTGGTGGTGGTAAAGGATTACGGTGAATTTGAGATCATCGGCCGTACAAGAGACGATGCGGCCGGAGAGGCTATCGACAAAGTGGCCAGAGCGGTAGGACTGGGATACCCCGGCGGACCGAAGGTAGATAAGGCGGCTAAAGAAGGAAATAAGCACGCGGTGGAGTTCCCCAGGGCAAAGGTGGAGGGAGCTCCCTATGATTTCAGCTTCAGCGGACTGAAATCAGCGGTGCTCAATTATATCAACCATGCCAAAATGACCGGAGAGGAGATCGTTGTCCCCGACCTGGTGGCATCCTTTCAGAACGCTGTGGTAGAGTCCCTGGTAAGCCGTACCATAGCGGCGGCCAAGGAGTATGGTTATGATAAGGTGGCGATTGCGGGAGGGGTGGCTTCCAATTCCGCTCTTCGCGGCGAGATGAAAAAGGCCTGCCGAAAGGCTCATTTGAACTTCTACCATCCGTCTCCTGTTTACTGCACGGATAATGCGGCCATGATCGGAGTGGCGGCCTATTACGAGTATATGAAAGGCGCCCGCTCCGGCTGGGATCTGAATGCGGTGCCAAACCTGAAACTGGGCGAGAGGTAATGATGACTATGGAGAAAAATGCGGGAAAAACGGCCGCCGTAGTGCTGGCGGCCGGGCGGGGCAGAAGAATGAACAGCCAGGTTCAGAAACAGTATATGGAGCTGGGGGGAAGACCTCTGATCACCTATGCGCTGGAACAGTTTGAAAAAAGCCGGATAGACCGGATCATTCTGGTTGCAGGAGAAGAAGAGATTCCTTACTGCCGCAGGGAGATTGTGGAGGCTTACGGATTTACGAAGGTCTGCGGGATAGCTGCAGGAGGAAAAGAACGCTATCATTCTGTCCGCAACGGATTGGCTGCTCTGCGCGGACAGGGAATTTCCCATGTGCTGATTCATGACGGGGCAAGACCGCTTCTCACGGAACAGATCATCGAGGATGCCCTGGAGGGGGCGGAGCGATACGAGGCCTGCGTCATCGCCGTGCCGGTAAAAGATACGATAAAAATCGCGGACGGGGAGCAATTTGCGGCGGAAACACCCAGAAGAGATCTGCTGTGGCAGATTCAGACGCCGCAGGCGTTTTCCTACCCGCTGATTTCCCGTGCGTATGAAAAGCTGATGTCCAGGGAAGAGTATCAGCGCGGGGTTACGGATGACGCCATGGTAGTGGAGGCCATGACGGACCGTAAGGTGAAACTGATTATGGGAGATTACAGGAATATAAAGGTTACCACTCCGGAGGATATGATCCTGGCAGAAGCCTTTCTGAAGGCAGAAAACAGGCTCTGGAAAAATATTTAAAAAAAATGAAAAAAAAGGTTGACAAAAGTCGCCTGATTGGGTAGAATGAATGAGCACTTCGGCGAGAGCTGCTGAAAAAAAGGCGGAACTCAAGGGAGAAAGCACATGGAGAGATATCGAAGTGGTCATAACGAGGCGGTCTTGAAAACCGTTTGTCCGAAAGGGCGCGTGGGTTCGAATCCCACTCTCTCCGCTAGGACGAGCGCAAGCCGTCAATTAAATATAGAAAACTGATTCAGCAGAAGTACCCAAGTGGCTGAAGGGGCTCCCCTGGAAAGGGAGTAGGTCGTTAGTAGCGGCGCGAGGGTTCAAATCCCTCCTTCTGCGTTTGAAATCGAAAGATTTCAAAAAAGTTGTTGACAAAGCGAAAAGACTGTGATAAAATCTATAACCGTCGCTGAGAAAACGGCTG